>JBHJIY010000008.1:0-10367 GCA_050042985.1 Phormidesmis sp.
AGGTCGTGAGACGACTTCCAGCTCGGGCGGGTCGGGACTTTTTGGAGCAGCCGAGTGGGCAGCTTTTCTATGCGATCTCCGACGACAGGGCCCGTGCAATTTCCGATGGCAGCGCCCGAGAAAACGTCGATTTCGCAGACACCCTCCGCCAAGAATTCGACCGCCGCCTGTCTCCCGGTGATGGCCGCGTATACTTACTCGAACTCACCGCTGGTCAGCTCCTACGCCTCAATCTTAGCGCCCCAACAGAAAGTACTCTCCTATCTCTCTACCTCCCCGAACCCACAGAAGACAATCCCGCCGTCTTCGCTGACTCCGAGCAAACCACCTGGTCTGGTAGCATTGACCAATCTGGCTACTACGAACTCGTCGTCGTCAATACTTCTGATGCCGCCATTGACTATCAGCTCACAGCCTCGGTAGACAATGTCACCACCGCGCCACCCGTCGCACCTGTGAGGGAAGAGCTGCCGTCTATCCTTGGTGAAGAAGAGAGTGACGGTGAAGAAACAACAACTGATACAGACAGCGAAGCTACAGAATCGTCATCGCCAGAGTGAGCCTAACCGGAAAAAGCAGGGTTCACAGAACGCTGATTGAGCGGCAATCGAACGACAAATTCGGTACCTTTCTCCAGCTCGGTCTGGACGGTTAGCTGGCCGCCGTGGGTCTCTGATACAATTTGCTGTGCGATCGCCAGTCCCAACCCAGTTCCCTTACTGACGGATTTGGTTGTAAACAGATGGTCAAAGATTCGGGACCTAACCGCCTCCGACATCCCCTTGCCATCATCGGCAATGCGAACCTCAATCTCGCCTTGTTCAACGGGCCGAGTCGTTACCGTAATCGTCTGAGAAACAGTCTTCATTTGCCCATAGGTAGACTGCTCAGCGACTTCGTCAAAAGCATCAATCGCATTGGCCAACAGATTCATAAATACCTGATTCACCTGGCCGGGAAAGCACTCAACATCAGGAAGCTCTCCGTAGTCCTTAATAATTTTAATCGCCGGTCGGTTTTCGTTGGCCTTGAGTCGATATTTCAGCATCAGCAAGGTGCTATCGAGGCCCTCGTGCAAATTTGCACTCATTTTGTGTTCTGTATCGGCCCGCGAGAAGGTTCGCAAACTGTTGCTAATAGCCTTAATGCGTTGATTTGCGGCTTTCATACTTTCCAACAGTTTGGGGAAATCCTCCAGGATAAAATCGAGGTTGATATCTTCCGCGTTTTCTTCGATTTCTCTTGCTATGTCGGGCGCTATTTGACTTTGGCCCGTTTTATTTTGGCCTGCCTGATACAGCGAAAGGTGATCAACCAGTTCTTGAAGATACGCTTGAGCGTTCGGAATGCTGCCGTGGAGGAACCCAATAGGATTGTTGATTTCGTGAGCAATCCCTGCCACCAGATTGCCCAGAGAAACCATCTTCTCATTTTGCACCAGTTCAACCTGCGTTCTTTCTAGCTGCTCGGTTCGAGACGCCACTCTTTGCTCTAACTCATCGTTGAGCTGCTGAAGCTGTTTCTCAGCTGCTTGACGCTGACCCATTTCTTGCTTGAGCCGTTGATTTTGAGATCTTAAAGTTTGTAGAAGGTTTTTGATTTTGAGGTGAATGCGAACCCGTGCTAGCACTTCAGCCTCATTAAAAGGCTTAGAAATATAGTCTACAGCGCCTAGTGAAAGACCTTTTACCTTATGCTCACTATCGGCAAGCGCCGTCATAAAAATAACTGGAACCTCCATTGTTGTTGGGTCTTCTTTTAGTCGCTGACAGGTCTCAAATCCGTCAATCCCTGGCATCATCACATCCAACAAAATCAGGCTTGGCAATCCCTTGGTAAGCTGCTCTAGCGCGCTTTCTCCATCGACAGCAACGCGCACCGCAAACCCATCTCCCTTCAGCGTGTTGGAGAGTACGGCTAAATTATTGGGGTTATCATCGACAATTAAGATAAAATCAGAATCCAAAGAGGTCATAGTACTTACCAGCGATGAAAGCATAATCGGAAAATCTAAGCATGCTCTCCGGCCGTTTCTTGTAAGAACTGCTTAATCTCGTTGACTTGAAATTTCTCTGCCATCTCAATAATCTTGTTTGCAAATCCTTGATAGACCCAATCGAGCGATTGAGCGGCCTCTATCAAACCGTCCAAATTACCCGATAGTGCTAGCTCATTCAGATGATCGAGCATTTCCTGCGCTGGGGTTGCTGCGGTTTGTGTAGCCTCTACCGGCTGCTGAGCTAAGGCGTCCGACTCGGCATATGTCCATTCCAATCTGAGATGATGCTTCAAGAGTGCCAGCAGTTCATCTGTTTGAACCGGTTTTGCCAAAAAGTCTACAGCGCCTGCATCAAGACACTTATGCTGGTCTGATTCGAACACGCTGGCTGAAGACACAATCACAGGAATACTTTTCAGGCTATCGTCAGCCGCTATTGCATCTAACAGCTCAAAGCCATCCATAACTGGCATCATTAAATCAGTCAAAATCAGGTCCGGCTGAGCCAACTGCGCTTGCTCTAGTCCCTGCGCTCCGTCCATGGCTTCAATAATCTCGAACCCTAGCGGTGAAAGCAGATTGAAAAGCACAGAGCAATTCTCCCAGCGGTCATCTACAACCAGGATTGTTCGTTTTTTACCTTGGTAACCGGTGACGATGCCCTGCGGCGTATCCCGTGAGGTGATGTGCCACTCTTTTGCCTCCGGCAGCAATAGCTCAAAGCTAAAGGTGCTGCCCTGCTGCGGCACACTCTCAATTTGTAGCTGGCTATTCATTAGCGCCAGAATTTGAGTGCTGATGGTGAGTCCTAGTCCTGTGCCCTGTTGTTTTCTGCTGTTGTCGCCAACCTGCTCAAAGGGTAGACAAATTTTCTCTATTTGGGCTGGGCTCATGCCAACGCCGGTATCTTGAATTTCAAAGCGCAGTTGAATGGGACTCGGCTCACTGTTTTCTTCTTGTTCTTGCTTTTGCACTTGCACTTGGACTGGGCGAGGCACTGCTTGAACGAGGAAGCTAACTTGGCCTTTGTCTGTAAACTTAATAGCGTTGCCCAACAGATTAATCAGCACTTGGCGCAGTCTCTTTTCATCTGCGCTTATCCCTAATGGCAGTCCATCGTCGATGGTGTAAATAAAGTCGATGCCTTTTTGCTCAGCGCGAATACGACAGATTTCTACAACACTTTGGATAAAAGCAGGTAGATGAAAATCGCTCGTATAAAGTTCCATCCGCCGCGCTTCGATTTTGGATAAATCCAAGACATCGTTGATTAGTGTGAGCAGGTGGTTACCACACTGAGAGATCACTTCAATTCCCTTGATTCCCTGCTGGGTGAGGGGTTCTGAACGACGTAAAATTTGCGCGTATCCCAAAATGCCGTTGAGCGGAGTGCGCAGTTCATGGCTCATATTCGCCAAAAACTCACTTTTAGCACTGTTGGCGTTGTCAGCCATTTCTTTGGCAGTCGCGAGTTCAGTCGTGCGCTCTTCCACTCTTTTTTCTAGGGTGTTAAAAGAGTTTTTGAGCTGGCGGGCCATGCGGTTGTAGGCATCGCCGAGATCGTTGATTTCGCCCACAAAGCCGATATTTTCGACGGTTTGGTCGAGCCGGCCAGCTGCGATCACCCGACTCGCAGACCGCAAACGAGACACCGGCTGAGTAATCCATCTAGAGGTGTAAACGCCCACAAGACTGGCCAGACCTAGCGCCGCAAAGCAAAGCCAAATGGTCGTCCGTCGATTGGCATCGATTTGAGCCATAAAGTCTGATTCAGGCATTGTGGTGACCACCAGCCAATCTAGCCCGAGGGTGTCTTTCCAGGGCGCAACCCGCACAAACTGAGTCTCACCGCCTAAATTGAGCTTGATTTGTTGATCGCTGCTAATGGCGGCAAAGGTGCCATATTTTTCTTGAATAGCTGTTGCTACAGCAGAAATGGTTTCACTTGAACTCTCTAACCCGCCGAGCCGCTGAGCGGTGCCGTCTACCAGCTTAAAAGGTGGCTCATCGGTAGAGCTAGCCACCAAATCACCATTGCGCTCTAGGATAAATGTTGTACTCGATGGGCTGATATCAAGCTGACCGAGATATTCGCTGACCTGTGCCAGCCGCTGCTCAATGCCAATAGCCCCAAGCAGGGTACCTGCGTCATCATACACAGGCTGACTAAAGGCTACTGACAGGGGATAGGGTGCCGTCTGCCAGGGATAAATTTCTGTCCAGTGGGCCTCAGGCGTCTCTATCGTTTCGGCGTACCAGGCTTCTTCTTGAAAGGCGTAGCCAGGATCTACATCGGCTAGCTCTAAGCGATTTCCTTGCCCATCGGCGTGGTAGGTATACAGGTCACCATTTCCGTTTTTTTGAGGAGACACTTCGTTGACCGAAATCGTCCCGTCGTCAAAGAAGTAGCCAGCCGCTGCAAAGTCTCCGTTCCTGGAGCCAAAAAGAATGTAGCCAATATCGTACAGCTGCATTTGTCGCCAGAAAAACTGACTCGTCTTCTCTAAATCTGTTGGATCTAACAGGTCTAAATCTATTGCATCAGCGTTGACTTTCCCAACGTTAGTCGCCGATGTTAAATAGCTATTCAAATGCTGATCAATTCTCTCGCTGGCCTCAACTTGCAGGCTAGTGACCAGCTCTTCTACGGCCTTTTGCCCATTGCGAAAGGAAAGATACCCAACTAGCCCAGCGACGCCGACCACCTGCAGTACAAACGGTACAATCAGTACCCAGCGCAGAGGAAGTCGTTTGTGATGTTGAACAGGAGATGAGACGGTCATAGCGGCTAGTTCGCATAAGCAGCACACCTAAAGTACCCATCCTGGCGGAAAATATGGACCAAAATTGATTAGCTACATCTCCGTGACAAAGGTGTTAACAACCTGTGCAAATTCATCTGTAGACTCATACGGTGGAACGTTACGCCCTGAAATTGAAACGCCTCTTGCTCTAGGGAAATGATCCAGATAGTCTTGTAGGCGCTTTTGGTTGTTTTGGTTGGTGGCGGCCGACTCGTCTACCTGCTTGGCCACCTTGCGATCGATGGTAGAGGCGGCTTCGCCCATCACAATCATTACAGGCTGTTGAATGCGAGCGATCGCACCACTGTAGTCCTGCCGCCAAAACCCCGCCAAAAAGGAAAATACCGCAAACCGGCTATCCATATCCCTTGAGCCTTTGTGCAGCATCTCCAGCCAGGCATTGTTCACATCTTCGGCATTCTCGAACAGCTGCCTTTCCGAAAAAGACTTTAAAAAAGACGATCGCCGAGCATAGCGATAAAAAGCATTGCCAAAAGGTGACGACAGCAGCTGCCAGGCTAAATTCACCTTCCACGGCGGCGTTTGCGTACTCATCAGCGGCCAAGCAGGCGGCCCCGAAAGCACGAGTCCCGCCACGTGTTCATTCGCTGCCATGTCCATCAGCTTCACGGCCACTGGCAGCAGCGCGCCTTGTACCACCAGCACGACAGGCCTTTTTGCCACTTGCTCAATAAAGTACGCCAGCTGATCGGCCCAGTCTTGCGGGGTGTAAGCCTGCGGCGTCATGTCGCTTTCACCACAGCCCAACAGATCTAAATTGTAAATAGGTGAAGGACTGCCGATTTTGTTCCAAGCCTGAATGAAGGGGGCCCAAAACAACCGAGATAGCCCCACCCCAATTGGGTGAATCAGCAGTAGCGCGGGCGAGTCACCGCCAGGGATGGCCTCGTACACACACCGACGCTCTTTCCAAATGTAAAAATCCATAGTCTTATAATTGCAGGCCCTAGAATAATTGCAGGCTCTGAATCCACAAGCTAGACAGCTGTCAGAGATTGGCTAGCACTAGAAATACTGTCTTGCTGCTCTGCTTCAAGCTGCTCAGAGGTCAGCAAGACCGCCTGCCAGCACACGGCCTCTAAGCAAGCACCGGTTAGCTTTGCCCCTGTCAAATCAGCTCCCGTAAGGTCGGCCCCGGTAAAGTTGGCGCTGCGCAGATCGCTGTAGCAAAGCTTCGCCCCACGCAAGTCAGCGCCTGATAAGTTAGCCCCACGCAAATTCGCTAGGCGCAGGTCAGTGCGATGAAAGCACGCACCGCTGAAGTTAGCATTAGGGGCCTCGCAGCGCACCATTACAGCTCTGTGCAAGTTCACCCAGAGCAGGCTTGCCTTGCCTAGGTTTGCGCGCCACATCATAGCACCGGTCAAATCGGCGTTGTTCAGCTGGGCGTTTGATAAGTTGACACTGGTGAGGTCGGCCCAGCAAAGGCGAATGTCTGTGAGCTGACGGTCGCTGAGGTTGCACTCACGCAAATCGATGCGCTCAAAGCTGCGATCGCCCGACGCATAGTTGCCAAGGAGCCTATATGAACCGAGTTGATAAGCGTCCATGGAACTTCCGCGCTGCACTTTGTAACGTTATATTAACCATCCATAATGTAACAAAGTGTAACGAAAGCTGCAAGGTGTTAGTAGACCGGGCGTTGGGCCGCGCATACAGTCGACCAGGCGGCGTAGTTTAGCCGGGCGTCGAGCATGCCGCTGACTTCACCGCGCTGGCCGATCAGGCGCTCACGGTTGAGCGAATTTGGCTCTGTGTACATAGTGAGCTGGTCGAGCGTGGTAGCCGCACAGACCCAGTCACTAGCAGCCGTGGCCCTCAGCAGCCGAGACTCCAGCTGATCGATCACCTGCTGGCGTGCAACGATTCGTGCATGCTCTATATAAAAGGACATATTATCGGCGGCCGCGACTGCGTAAGGTTGGTTTGGCTGTAGTACCAGCGCTCGCCGAAAGTTGATCAGCGCGGTATTGAAGTCGCCCTGCGAAGAAGCCGCATAGCCAATATTCATGAGCTGATCGAACGAAAGCTGAGAGTGAGTAGGCTGTACAGTAGGGGCAGGTGCCGCGTAGCCAAGCGTATCGACTGTTACCACGGGCAGCATTGCTAGTACGCCCACACAAGAGAGTTTGTAAAGGGTCCGCCTCATCTTCTTTTTTACCAGCTTTTTCGACACCAGCTTTTTTAATAATGGCAGGGCAACAGGCATGGGACTTTGAATAAACAAATGGATACACAAAAAGTCGTTGATGCCTGATAGCGTAAGCCATTCTACGGAGAAGACACATGGGTACAATCGACCAACCCTCACGGGCAACTCACCAAGCTCTCGTCAAGACCTGCGCATAATTACAGAAGAAGCTACACAAGAAGACTATGCATATCTGGGTTGATGCCGATGCCTGCCCCAACGCCATCAAGGAAATCATTTTTAGAGCGGCCAAGCGAACGAGCTGCCCGCTAACCCTGGTGGCCAATCATCCAGTGCAGGTGCCTGCCTACGTCGAGATGCTGGTAGTCCCTTCTGGGTTTGACGGGGCCGACAACAAAATTGTTGAGCTACTCACAGCGGGCGAGCTGGTGATTACCGCCGATATTCCGCTAGCGGCCAAAGTGCTAGACAAAGGCGGCTACGTGTTCAACCCCAGAGGTGAGGAATATACAGCTCGCAATATTGGCGATCGCCTCTCAGTCAGAAATTTGCTCGAATCTTTTCGTGGCGGCGCAGAACCTGTTGGCGGGGGGCCGCCGCCTTTAAACAATCGAGACAAAGCTAACTTTGCCAATCGGCTAGACCGATTTTTAGTAAAGCACATGGATTAGTCAGCAGAATTCATCATCTTATTTTGTTCAGAGATAAAGACTCTCGGGCACTCTGGAGTAACCTACGCAGCGGTTTCCGCAACGGTTTTACACCCTTGCGGCTTACACTGAGTTTCTGAAAATCACCCGTTACTTTTGATAAATAAGACAATGAATCCAAATAACACAGCCTTACTATTAATCGGATTTCAGAACGATTACTTTGCGCAAGATGGCATTTTGCACGGCGTGATTGAGGCTTCGGCAAAAGCGGTTAAAACTGTCGAAAATACGACTAACTTGCTACAGCAGCTGGTCAAAACGCCTATCACTATCATCTCGACACCAATTTTCTTCACGCCCAACTACGAAGAACTCGTAGAACCTGTCGGCATCTTGAAAACCATTAAGGAAGTGGGCGCTTTTCAAAAAGGCGCACCGGGCTCACAAACAATTGAAGAGCTAGGGCCCTACAAAGACAAAATCCTAGAGATTCCTGGAAAGCGAGGATTCAATGCCTTTATCAATACCAACTTGGCTGAAGTATTAAAAGAACGGGGCATCACCAATCTAGTGATTGCTGGCTCAGTCACCTCGATTTGTATAGACTCCACAGGTCGCTCTGCTCACGAACAGGGATACAAAGTCTCGATTTTGAGCGACTGCACATCCGCACGCACGACGTTTGAGCAGCAGTTTTATGTAGAAGATGTGTTTCCGCTATATGCAGAAACGCCGACAGCGCAAGACTTGCTAGAAAAACTAGAGCTGACTGCACTATGCTAGATCTCGATGCCAGAAACGAGCTCAACACCCAGATTCAGTATCGCCTGGTTGAAAAGTTAACTGAGTCTGAGCGGCGCTATCGGACTCTGGTTGAGAACTTGAGAGAGATTGTTTTTGAATGTGATGATAAAGCTCTGCCAGGGGAAGCTCGCGTTGGCCGCCTCACTTTTGTCAATAAATCATGGGAGACAACTCTCGGCTATGCTAGAGAATATACGCTTGGAAAAACGATAGAGACCTTCATCGCAGAAGAGAGTGTTGCTAATTGGCAAGCATTTTTGGCAGATGGCACTATTCAGAATAAGCCAAGCCAAGAAGGCGCTTGCCAAGAAGGACCTTACCAAGAGGGCGCTTACCAAGAAGGAAGCTGCAGAGAGACTAAACACAGTCCCAACAGTCTTGAGCTACAGTTCCGACATAAAGACGGCCGCCTACTTTGGCTAGAGCTAGCCATTCAGCATTCACCAACAAGTCTGAAAACGCTTTCCAGTGCGCGCGCGAACTCACGATTACGTCCACTGTCGGGTTCGTTTTCTGGCTCGCTTATCGATATTACTGAGCGTAAGCAGGCAGAGGCCCTAATGCAGCAAACCAACGACGCCCTAGAACAACGCGTTGCTATTAGAACCGACGAACTCACAGCGGCTAACCAAACCCTGACAGCAACCTTGCAAAAGCTTCAAAGCGCTCAAGGGCAGCTGATTCAGACAGAGAAAATGTCTGGCCTAGGTCAGCTGGTTGCTGGCGTTGCCCACGAAATCAACAACCCGGTTAACTTTGTTCATGGCAATCTGAAACCTGCCAATGAATATGCCCAAGATGTCATAGAACTGGTCGAACTTTATCAGCGGTACTATCCAGAGCCAGCTGCTGAAATTCAAGACGTGCTAGAAGACATTGAAATTGATTTTATTAAGGTCGATTTTCCTAGGCTGCTAAGTTCTATGCGCTTAGGAACTAGCCGTATTCAAGAGATTGTAAAATCCTTGCGCAGTTTCTCACGGCTAGATGAATCTGCCATGAAAACGGTTGATTTACATGAGGGGCTAGAGAATACGCTGCTGATTTTGAATAGTCAACTACGCGGCAAACCCGATCAACAGGCGATCGCACTCGACCGTCAGTACGGCAAACTACCGCTGGTAGAATGCTATCCTGGCCAGCTATATCAGGTATTTATGAACTTGCTGGTAAATGCAATAGACGCCCTAGAACCCAATAGAAAAAGTCTCTCTTCTACGCAGACTTCTTCAGTAGAAACAACACAATTCTCTGTCACACCACCACTCATTACGCTGCGCACCCAAGTAGAAAACAACAATGCTATTATCACCGTCACAGACAACGGCTGCGGCATTCCAGAAGCGGTGCGCGCCAAGCTTTTTGATCCCTTCTTTACGACCAAGCCTGTTGGCAAGGGAACCGGGCTAGGGCTCTCTATCAGCTATCAGATTATCGCTGAAACTCACAGCGGTCAGCTCTCGTGCGAGTCTACACCCGGAGAAGGAACAACCTTCACCATTCAAATTCCCCTAAGGCTGAACACAACAAATTTTCAGACCTGAGGCTCGGACTTTGTACGTAATCTCTTCTATCGGTAAGTTCTCATTGTCCCAGTCGTCATAGCGCAGCTGTAAACGCCTTTCGGCAGCGTGTTCTACCAGCTTTCCACCGTAGCATTCAGCCTTTGAACCCAGGCTTTGGATGCGCACTTTGCCATTGAACACAGTGGCTCTGGCCAGGTAAATCACTAGGTCATCGCGAGAAGGGCGATTGACGGTCGTGCTAGCAGTGAGATGAGCGAGTCCCCGTTCGTCCATTTCTTGTGAAAGTGCTAGGGCCGTATTGCGAATGCCACGCAGGGCGACAAAGACAAATGCGATCGCCAATGTAAATTCCACCCCTTCATCTATCAGAATGCTGTGAGTAGACAAAAACTGAAAATTATGTTAACC
>JBHJIY010000009.1:0-22556 GCA_050042985.1 Phormidesmis sp.
TTTCGGAATGTTAACCAGTGTTTCAATATGCTTAGCATTCATAGGAGTAAGTAATCCTCCCTAAGAGAGAGTGATACGATTTTGCTCATAGGATTATTTATTTTGTGGAGCATAAGCCCTTGGCACTTCGAGTAGCAGTTGTAGGCGGTGGACCGGCAGGGTCTTCCGCAGCTGAAGTACTTGTAAAAGCAGGCATCGATACATACCTGTTCGAACGCAAGCTAGACAATGCAAAACCTTGCGGCGGCGCAATTCCACTCTGCATGGTTGATGAGTTTGACTTGCCCCCCGAGATCATCGACCGCCGAGTGCGCAAAATGAAGATGATCTCACCTTCAAACATTGAGGTGAACATTGGCTCCACGCTCAAAGATGGTGAGTACATCGGTATGTGCCGCCGCGAAGTCCTAGATGGTTTCTTGCGCGATAGAGCGGAAAAGCTCGGCACTAAGGTCATCAACGGCACAGTGCACAAGCTGCAGCTGCCCGATAACGATAAAGATCCTTATATCCTTCACTACGCTGACCACTCCAAAGAAGGTCTTCAAGGTGAAGCGAAAACACTCAAAGTAGACATGGTGATTGGCGCGGATGGCGCTAACTCCCGTGTGGCTCGTGCGATTGATGCGGGCGACTATAACTATGCGATCGCCTTCCAAGAGCGCATCCGCATCCCCGACGACAAAATGGCTTACTACGAAGAGCTGGCCGAAATGTACGTGGGTGACGATGTCTCCCCTGACTTCTACGCTTGGGTATTCCCCAAGTACGACCACGTCGCAGTCGGCACCGGCACCATGCGCCCCAACCAAGCGCGCATCAAAGAATTGCAAAAAGGCATTCGCACCCGTGCTGCCAAGCGAATTGAAGGCGGCGAAATCATTAAGGTAGAAGCGCATCCTATTCCTGAGCATCCAAGACCTCGTCGTGTGGTTGGCCGTGTAGCTCTTGTGGGTGATGCTGCTGGCACCGTGACCAAGTCTTCTGGTGAAGGCATCTACTTTGCGGCAAAGTCAGCTCGCATGTGTGCAGAGACCATCGTGGAACTGTCCAACAGCGGTGAGCGCGCCCTCACTGAAGCTGAGCTAAAAACCTACATCCAAAAGTGGGACAAGGAATACGGCCTCACTTATAAGGTGCTCGATATCTTGCAGCGTGTGTTCTACCGCAGCGATGCCTCTCGCGAAGCCTTTGTTGAAATGTGCTCCGACATTGACGTACAAAAGCTCACTTTTGACAGCTACCTGTACAAAACCGTTGTACCCGCTAACCCCATCACGCAGATGAAAATTACTGCGAAGACCGTGGGTAGCTTGCTGCGCGGCTATGCACTTGCGCCTTAGAAGCACATTAGGCGCTTAGCTAGCTTCAAAAGCTTAGGGATTCTAAGCATCTACTAAGACATTCAATTCCTATACTGACTGCGTTATTCTCTTTGTTTAAGCGTCTTCCGACGACTCGGAAGACGCTTTTTTTGTCCACTACGCTAGACAGCGATGGCGATACAATAAGGTCAGCTTTATCAAAAATCGCAGCGATTACCCGTAGAAAGGAACAAGCAAGAGAACGGCATGGCAGATCAGTTAATTCGGGCAGTAGCAGCAGATGGCGGAATTCGTGTGGTCGGCGTAACCACGACCCGCCTTGTAGACATTGCCCGGTCTCGTCATGGCCTGTCTTATGTGGCGACGGCGGCGCTGGGGCGCGCAATGACAGCGGGGCTTTTGCTGGTGTCGAGCATGAAAAAGCCAGAGTCGCGGGTGAATATTCGATTTAAGGGAAGCGGCCCACTCGGTGGGCTGATGGTAGATGCCGGGCTAGATGGCACCGTACGCGGCTATGTAGAAAATCCGAAGGCAGAACTGCCACCCAATGCTGACGGCAAGCTAGATGTAGGAGCCGCGATTGGGAAAGAGGGCTACGTGTATGTAGTGCGCGATGTGGGCGTGGGCTACCCTTACTCCAGCACGGTGGAGCTGGTGACTGGCGAGATTGGTGATGACCTCACGCATTACCTGGCGAACTCAGAGCAAACACCTTCGGCCTTGGTACTGGGTGTGTTTGTTGGGGCTGATGGCGTAGAAGCCGCAGGGGGACTGCTTTTGCAGGTGCTGCCAAAAGCCGCGCGCGATGAGGCGCTGATTTCGCAGCTGGAGTCTCGGCTAAGTTCGCTGACAGGATTTACGCCTTTGCTAAAGAGTGGTAAATCTCTATCGCAAATCATCGGAGAGCTGGTGGGCGATATGGGGCTAGAAATGCTGCCGGGTTCGCAGCTGGTGCAGTTTAGCTGTAAGTGCGATCGCGCCCGTATGCTCAGCGCGCTTAAGCTGCTAGGCACAGAAGAACTCGCTGATATGATAGAAGTCGACCAAGGTGCTGAAGCAGTTTGCCACTTCTGCAACGAAGTTTATCGAGCTGATAGCCAGGAGCTTCAAGGGTTACTGAGCGACTTGAGAGCCGAGCAGGCGAGCGCTCAAAGGTAACACCAAAAGCGATTACCACTCAAAACGGAACGTGAGCATTAGGTCAAACGAAATGAGAAGCACCCCTACCAACATGTCGTTTTGTCAAAACCTTAAGGAATAATAAAGAAAGACGTTATGGTGACCATGGGCGAAAAAGAAATCCGCCTATCCCATGGAGGGTTCTATGGATACTGGACTGCTAAGAACCATCTGGCTAGTCATTGAAGAAATGCCTGCCTACTACTTGCAGCGAATACCCCCTAGTGAGCAAGCCAGACTCTTACTCAAAAGAATCGAAAATAGAGTTATTCTCTCTGCCCCAGAACGCGCCGAGACTCATCAGTATTTGAGCGATCGCAAAACGCTAATCAAAGAAATGTCTTGCGAACAGACAATGTAGATATTTCGATGTAGATATGCTGATGTAAAGGCACGCACGCTATACCAGCTTCATAAATGGCAATATCGTAATCAGATAGCTCACCAGTGTGCAAATCAAAATTGAGGCAATGTTGAACAGCTTTGCAAAGTTCTGTCGGAGCTTGGGATTGTATTCGAGTGCGTCTCCCACAATTTCCAAGGTAGGGCGATAGTTTTTACCGTCGGAGACTTCGGCATCTGTGTGCAGCTGCTGGGTATGGCGAGCCAAATCGTTTAGCAGATGGCGCAGCCAGAAGGTCAGCACCACCACGGTGAAAAAGGCGATAGAGCCGATGAGCAACGGGTGGATGATGATGTTGATGATAGCGATCGCATCTTCGGGCAGCTCATAGCGCGATAGCCGCAGGACAGACCACACCAGGCCAGAAATACCTGTTTTGTAGAGCAGAGAAAAGTAGGCCCTTTGGTCTTCTTCTTGAAACCGACGAGCAACCTCAGCTTCTGCGGCTTCTGCCTCTGCTTGTGCCAGCTCTGCCGCTTTGGCTTTTTTACTCTTGCGCGTAGATTTGGACGCTGTTTTTGCGGTCTTGGTCGTGGTGCGCGACTTTCGCCTAGTAGTACTGCTCTTACCGTCCTTGGCTAAGGACTCTGAGCTAGTATCACCGACGCCAGCTAGGCCGTTACCGGTAAGACCACTCACTTTATCTAAAACAGATTGACTAATGCCCAGCTTCCCGGCCAGCTGACTCACCGAAGCGGGGATTCCGGTTTTCGCAGCCTTATCTGCGTCGGTCGGCGCAGCTTTTGTAGGCGTAGCCGTAGAGAAAGGAGACGTTTTCACAGCAGACTCTGGGGCAGGAGAGAATTCGCCTGGACCTTGGTCCAAACCATCATCTACTATCTGCCTTGATGGCGACGGGCTAGGCGACTTGCTCGAAGGCTTAGGTTTATCGGGCCCATCTGTCCTTTTGGGGCTTCCAAACGGGCTTTGGCCATAGGTTTTTGAGTCGTATGCCATGGGTTTGCCGCTGGGGTGAGCCTCCAGAAACTACGGACGTCGATGAGGGGGGAATCGCAAAGTATGGTCACACTACCAAGAAAATGTCAGAAACAACATAGGTTGATTCTCTGATCTTTCCAGGCGCTATTCTACTGCGGCAGCTTCAAGACGAAGCGCTGCTTCATCAAATAAATCTAACGGCGCACCGCCAGGAAGTAGCAGGCTGTCGCTGAGGTTGGTCATTAAAAAGCTGGGTGTGCCACCTAGGCCAAGCTGGCGGGCAAGTTCGGTATCTTGGGCGGCAGCGGCTTCGGCTTCAGGGCTATTGCGATCGCGATTAAACTGCTCTACGTCCAGCCCAATTTGATCGGCTAGCTCAACGTAGTAGTCTTCCCCCAGCTTTTCTTGAAAGGCAAAGAGACCATCGTGATACAGCCAAAACTGGTCTTGCTGGCCAGCAGCCCAAGCGGCTTTGGCAGCGGGCAAGGCTTCGTCGTGAATGCTCACCAGTGGAAAATGCTTGTAGACATACAGCACGTCTTCTTCGTGGTTGTCGGAAAAGGTTTTCATGTCGGCTGAGGCAACCGCGCAAAAGGGGCACTCAAAGTCGGAAAACTTCATGAGTACGACGGTGGCATCGAGGGGGCCTTTGGTAGGTGAATCGCCGATGAGTGCGGCGCGATCGCTTGACTGCACCACAGTATTGACCTGCTGCATTTTAGCTTCCCATTCAGCCAAGGCAGCGGCTTCTTCATCTGCGACAGCAGCAGCGTCATCATTTAAGGGGGTATCCAAAATGCCGCTGTCTTCAGCCTCAGTCAGTGCCGCATTTGAGGGTTCTGGTGTGGCAGCCGGTCTTTGAGCAAGTAGCACAGCAGCCCCGCCAGCAACCAATATCCCCAACAGGGCAAACCCTAGAAGCAACCCCTTTGAAAAGTTGTTTGAGGCGGCGTTATTAGATGACGGATTGACCTGGCTACGATCTGAAGTCGGATCGATCGGGTCCGTCGGAGTGGGTTCTGGGGCTTTCGGATCTGAAGTCATAGCGATCTCTGCGTACGTGTGATGTCCATATAAAGCGATTCTAGACAATCCGCACGTTAGTCGACCCAGCCAATGTCGTCATCGTTTAGCATGCTGTTGTTTTGGCCGCCCGCTGGGGTGCCTCTTTGAATAGCGTACTCAGGGATAGATTTGTAGCTGGAGTAGGGTCTGCGAACGCTGAGCGCACGAGCCGGTTTTGCGTCTGGGGTGCTTGCTGCACTCTGATTAGCTTTTGATTTCGCGGCGTCTACTTTTTTGGGGCTTGATTTCTGTGCGTCTTCTGCTTGTCTGGCGCTAAGCTTCAAAATAGTGGCTTTAGCAGCTTCTAGCTCTGCGGTTAGTTTCTTGAGCCGGGTGTCTTTTCTTTTGGTAGCGCTTTCTGCTTTCTTAGCGGTGGCTTCTGCTTTCTCTAGACTGTCTTTCAGCTCAAAAATACGGCTTTGATGGGTATCAACGTCTTCTTGAAGCGCGACAATTTGGTCGTCGGATTTCTTGAGAGCGTTCTCAAGTGTAGCGATTTTTTTGTTGAGGGCGGTGGTACTAGCAGCGGCTTTTGTATTTGTCGCTTTAGCAGATGTGGTTTTAGAAGTAGCTGATTTTCTTGCTTTTGAAGGGGTAGATTTTGCAGCGGTGGTTTTGGTGGTGCTGCTTTTGGCGGCTGTGCTTTTGGTAGTAGCGCTTTTGGCAGATGAACGCTTGCGTGTGCGACCTTTGGCGGCGGGTTCGCTGTCGCTGCTGGCGGCTGAGCTGGGTTTATCTTCGGGTTTTTCGACTTCTTCTTTAAGCAGGTCAGCGAGGCTTTTTTTGGTCATGAGTCTTCCCAGTCGGTTTGAATTTCGTCAGCAACTCTGATGTAGTCGGCTTTGGCTTCTTCTGCGGTTTTGCCTTTAAGCTGGGTGATGGCTACGCCTTCTAGGGCAGCGCGTTCGTGGGCTTTGTAGGCTCTTACAAAGGCATCGCAGGCGGGGATTTCTAGCTCCATCAGCATGTTTTGGGCTTCGAGAGCTTCGCTGAGGCTGCGGGAATCTACTTTGGTGAGTAGAACGCGGTGCATGATGCCGGAGGGAACGATGGTTTGCTTTACCGTTTGCACAAGGGCGGCGATGTCCATCGGTGCAGGGGGAGTAGGTAGGAGCAGACAGTCGGCGATGGGGATGACGGCAGCGAGGGATTCGGAGCTGATAGCTGGAGGGGTATCTACGACGATGAGGTCGTAGGTATCTAGTTTCTTTAGTTTACCAAGCAATGCCGGATCGGTTTCTTTGCTGACGTCGAATCCGATAGTGCTGTCTGCGCGGTCTGCCCACCAGCTGGCGGAGCCTGGGGCGGCAGCGGCAATAAGGAGGACGGATTGGGTTTCGGCGAAGATGGCAGCGAGGTTGACGGCGGTGGTGGTTTTGCCGCCGCCGCCTTTGCCGTTGAAGATGGCGAGGATTTTGGGGGGCATTTGAAGAGGGTTGGGGCGCTGATGTGACTAAGAATAAGGGGTAACGGAGATTATCTAGATATTTTGTTGATTTCCGTTACGACTAGGGGAGGAGGCAAGGCTAAAGCCGATAAGACTTGGGGATTTCCTCCCCATGCCCCTCCTCTGCGTGGGTGCTTAGTGGGCTGCCTGGGGAACTAACTTCCCCAGACCCCTCGAACAAGAGGGCCTTGGCTAAAACCAACATGGGCTGATTGGGTGACCGGTAGGTTACGTGCCACGCGTGGCTCAAACGTACGTTATCCATCAAGAGCAAACCCATGCATCACAACCTGAAATAGGGCCCCTCTGGAGGGGTGGCGCGCAGCGACGGGGTGGGTCGACAAGGTAAGCCTCTTCCTAAAACTCTAAATTATCTGGCGTCCTCGGGAACGGAATCACATCGCGAATATTCGCCATCCCTGTCATAAACTGCACAAGACGCTCAAACCCAAGACCAAACCCCGCATGGGGAACAGTCCCATATCGACGTAGATCCAAATACCACCAATAGTCTTCCTTCGGCAATCCAGCCTCTTCAATACGACGCTCCAAAACGTCTAAGCGTTCTTCTCGCTGTGCGCCGCCGATAATCTCGCCAATGCGAGGGGCTAAGACGTCCATAGCAGCAACCGTCTTGCCATCGTCGTTAAGGCGCATGTAGAAGGCTTTGATTTCGGCAGGATAGTCGGTGACGATGACGGGCTTTTTGAACAGGTCTTCGGCAAGATAGCGCTCGTGTTCAGACTGCATATCGATGCCCCAGCTAACGGGGAATTCAAACGACTTATCGCCGCTGTCGATGGCTTTAGTGAGCAGACGAATGGCTTCGGTGTAGGTGATCCGCTCAAAGTCGCTATTGATGATGTTGTTAGCGGTTTCGAGGACGCTGTCGTCAATTCGCTTGTTGAAAAATTCTATGTCGTCAGCGCAGGTCTCCATCACATGAGTGAAAACATGCTTTAGGAAGGCTTCGGCGAGGTCGGCGTTGCCTTCTAGGTTGCAAAAGGCCATTTCAGGCTCGACCATCCAGAATTCGGCAAGGTGGCGGGCAGTGTTGGAATTTTCGGCGCGAAAGGTGGGGCCGAAGGTATAGACGTTGCTGAAGGCCATGGCCATAATCTCAGCTTCGAGTTGGCCGCTGACAGTGAGGTAGGCGGGTTTACCGAAGAAGTCTTGGCTGTAGTCAGCTTTGCCAGCCTCAGGGCCGTTTTTGATAGTGGGAATGCTATCGAGATTGAAACGGGTAACCGTAAACATTTCACCGGCCCCTTCGCAGTCGCTGGCGGTGAGGATGGGAGTGTGCATCCATAGGAAGTCGCGGCTTTGAAAGAAGTCGTGGATGGCGTTGGCGCAGGCATTGCGAACGCGGAAGACTGCGCCGAGGGTGTTGGTGCGGCTGCGCAGGTGGCCGATTCCCCGTAAGAATTCAAAGGAGTGGCGCTTTTTCTGCAGGGGGTAAGTTTCGCCATCGGACTCACCGAAGACTTCAATGGTGGTGGCCTGAAGCTCTACGCGCTGGCCTTTACCAGGGGATTCGGCAAGGGTGCCGCTGATTTGCACGGAGGCTCCGGTGCCGATACGCTCCATGTGCTTGGCGTAGTCGGGAATTTCTTCAGGAGCGATGACTTGAAGACCGCTCATGGAGGAGCCGTCATTGACTTCTATAAAGGTGAATTTTTTGGAGGCTCGCTTGGTTCTGACCCAGCCTTGAATGGTCAGGGTATCGCCAGGTTGCCCTGAAGCGAGAACGTGTTTGATGCGCTGGGAAGAAGTCATAGCCGTGTGAATAGCCGTGAAAATGGCTGCTTAGATAAGTTGAGAAATGATTTAAATTTAACCTAGCCAACCCCGCAAGAACCATCCCAAGACGAGTCCTATGCCAACGAAGCGGAAGATTTGCCAGAAGGGTTCTTGGACTTCGCGCCAGGAAAGTAGCTGGCTTTCGAGGGTGACTTTTAGCGCTTCCACCCGGTCTTGCATTTGGGCGAGTTCCTCGGCGGGGAGGCCAGCGAGGTCGACAGTGGTGGTTTGTTCGTATTTGGCCTTGGCTCGGCGGATGGCAAAAAAGCGATCGCGCAACAGCAGAAACTCATCGGCGGTTTCTTTGAGTTCGCCTTCAAAGCTGGTTAGCTCAGCATCACTGGGCAAATGAGGCGTGCGTTTCGAGGCTCGGCGAAATAATTTCATATACGCTCCTCATAGGAGTCAAGTTAGGATAGATGGCCACTACTGTATAGGTAGATGGATACAGTTCTCTTTAAAACACCTTCAGAGATACACCCAGACGACCTGAATAGCAAACCCAATCGTAAAACTGGAGCGTTGCCCATGCCGAAAATAGAAAGCCCAGACTTGCACTCAAGTTCACCTGCTAGCCCTTCTGTACGCTCTTCTGGCGATCTAAAAGCATTCAGCGAGCAGGAGCTGGCTGAAGCCCTAGCCCAAAAGCTGGCGATCGCACCCAATGACTGGCACAGACTAAGCGCCAACCGGGCAGTCCGGGCCCGCGAGCAGGCTGCTGCCGCCCTAGTATACATGCTCAAAGATAAACCGGAAGAAGCCCTCCCAAGACTCACACAGGCCATTGGCTGGCTAAACAAAACGCTGAAGGCACCCCCTTGCCCTACACATGGCGAAAAGCGGGCAAAAAGCAAAGAAAGCTGAATTCCCTGAAGAAACACCAAAAAGCCCCCACGTCAGACGTGGAGGCTTTTTAGCTGGTTACTTAAAAGCGCTGAGCCCTCTTAGCCAGACATACTTAGGCAGTCACAATATGGCGTTATAGGCACAGTGCCTATGCTAAACGCTGCTAGGAGAGGTTGGCGACCACCGCCGCCACCAGTTTTCTATCAGCCGCAGGAAGAACGCAGGGCTCACAAAGCTATTCAACACAGAAGGCTTAACCTGCTTAGCAAGATGGACTTCTTTGCCATCTTCGCTCCAGCGCACCTGGTCAAACACCTGATGCAAAATAAACAGTCCGCGCCCACACTCACTGACGAAGGGATGATCGGCAGATGGACACGGACAGGCTATAGGCTCTTCAAAACCTTCCCCCTGGTCGGAGACAATCCACCAGTAGTAACCGCCTACTTTTGCGTAGCGCACAGACACTATCTTTTGGGGATCAAGCCTGTTGCCATGCTTGGCCGCATTCACGAGAGCCTCTTGCAAACCCAACCGCAACTCATCGCGAAATGGGTCTGGCATAGGCGCTAGCAGCGCATCCAAAATAGGACACAGGTAGAGCGTAGAGGCAAAGCTTAAGCTTTCCCACTGCTTGGCACTCATTGCTATAGCCGTAGACGATTTTTCAGAAGATGGTGCAGCGTAAAGCACTTAAGCTACTCCCCCTAGAAACTTATCAAACTTATATTCAGCGGATATTTAGCGGATTTATACATAGGTAGCTACGCTCTGCTGCTCACTAGCGCTGCCTCAAAATTTCATCTAGCCTCTGACCAAACGCATCAGCTCTGAATCGCGCCAGAACGAAGGCCCGGAGCAAAGGCACATGTGGTTCGCAGATTAAATTGACTGCTTCAGCCTGGGGCAGTCGACTTTCAAGACACTCACCGGAGCAGAAATGTATTGAGCATTACACGTCCGTAGAGCGTCTTCAAACAGCTCTGAAAGAGACTCTAATTTTAACAACTTTTGATATGTCTCAATTCTATCAGAATATCTTCTGAGATAGCCGATGTGTAAAATTATTGAAGCAAGAAAGCAATCAAGAAATCTCCATACGCGATTGCTATTTCAACGCATTGATCTTAGTCACATACACTGTCACTGCATCGTGGTTTGTGATGGCGACGCGTTGATACTGCAGCAACTAAAATCGATTCAAGGCCTCTCCAAACAAGACTTTCAGCGATCCCAAAACAAATATTACAGGGAGTATTTCGCAATCACCAAACGCTGTTTTTTTCCTCGAAACATGACGCACAACGTCCTAAAAAGAGACCTTTATTCAGCCGTTTTTCACTTTCTTAGAAGCCGACACGAACAACGTCACTGAGTCAGTGTCAGCAACTCTTTTTACAGGGCAAAAGAACATTACCAGAGAAGAAAGTCCGTACCTAAGTAATAATTTGTTGTTTTTCTCACACACTTATCAAGTATTTTTCATGAAGACTATTCAAATAGTCCGGTCGCGTAGCATCAAGTCAGGTAAAACTACAGTTGTTTTTTCCACGAACGCGGCTTTAAAGGTTCAGACGAAAATATCCATGATCGCTGAAGCAGCCAAAGTATAAAGAATTATTACGTCCACTCACAGCAAGGGCCTATAGAGGGGAGTTCCTATGCTGCCATGACCCGTTGCGCTGTCTCCGCGACCAGTGCCGATTCATCTGTCGATAGGGTTTTGAGGGCTTGAAGCGCCTCTGGCTGCTGGCGGAAATGCCCTAGCGACTGGGCCACTCGGTGCCGCATCTGCCAATCGTCGCTTTTGGCGTAGGGCAGCAATAGTGCGATCGCCCGTTCATCGCCCAGCTCACCTAGCGCCCCAATCGCAGAAACCGCCACGAGGGAGTTATCGGCGGATAAAGCCGATTTCAGCAGGTCGAAAGCATTGCGATCGCCCATTTCTCCCAAGCAGGCAATCACACTCATTTGCACTAGCCACTCTGGCGTGTTTTCATAGAGAGCTTGCAAGTCTCCTAGCGATTCAGTCAGCTTTAGCGCGCCCAATGAATCAGCAGCAGCAGCCTGCACATCGGGTTCGCTGTCGCCCAGCGCTGTTTTGAGCAAGGTGAGGGCAGCTGCTTTATCCTGTTCGCCTAGGGTAGAAACTTGGCTCACCGCCGCGTATCGTACTCGTGTGTTGGCATCGGTGCATAGCGGCACGATTAGCTCAAAGGCCGCAGCCGGATCGATATTGCGCAGGAGGTTGATGCCTTTGATGCGATCGCCAAAGATCTCGGAACTGAGCAGCGGCTGAATTTGTTCAGGCGATTGACCATCAGCAGGGAGCGAGTCAGACGTATTATTTGGCGTGGGCTCAGCCGGAGAAGGCGTAGGAGAAGGCATCGCACAGGAGTATTGTTGACTACCGTTTAAGCATAGCGCCAAGGAAACGAGCAAAGAAACAATGGGTGTATTAATCTCAGCGGTGCTACCCATCGCACTCGTCGCACTCGTCGGCGTCTGGGTAGGCAGAGCTTTCCCGCTAGATATCAAAACGCTCACCCGGCTCAATATATACGCGCTGCTGCCAGCGCTGGTCATCACAGGTGTATACGGCAGCACCTTAGAGCTGGACACCACGCTGCGGATTGTGGCCGGTTTTTTGCTGAACTGCGGAGCGCTGTATGTGGTTGCGATCACCTGTGCTCGCCCCCTTAAGCTGTCAGCGGCAACGCGCAAAAGCCTTGTGGCCACAACGCTACTCGCCAACTCTGGCAACATCGGCCTCCCTTTCATTCTATTTTCGCTAGGGGAAGCCGGGCTTGAACGCGCGATTGTTTACTTAATTAGTTCAGCCCTTTTCATTGCAAGCGTTGGGCCTATTTTTTTGAAAGGGGAAGGCCTACAGGCCGGGCTGAAAGTCACCGTTGGCCTTCCCGTATTTTGGGCAACCCTGGGCGGCGTTGCCCTACAGGTGATCGCCTGGGATGTGCCAGAAACGCTCGATAAAGCGCTGGAACTCCTCGGGTCCGCAGCGATTCCGATTGCGTTGCTGACTCTGGGTATTCAGCTATCGCGGACACCGCTGAGCTTTGGCATTTATGAACTATTTGCGGCGAGTCTGCGACTGCTCGTTTCTCCACTGATGGCCTACGCGATTGGTAGTTTGCTTGGGCTAAGAGATTTGGATTTGGCAGTACTGGTCATGCAGTCGGCGATGCCTGTGGCTGTCAATACCCTCATTTGGGTGACTGAGTTTGGGGGTGATAGCGATCGCGTTGCCAGAACAATTGTGCTCTCCACACTGCTGAGCTTTATCAGCCTGCCAACGGTGCTTTGGCTGATCACACGCTAATTTTAGTTAGACAACACAACACAAGGGGCTGCCACGATTTGCTCACCCGTTTGGTAAACGTAGAGCCCTACATCGCCTTCGTAATCGGCGATCGCATATTCGTAAAACTCACCGCCTGCCGCCTGAGTAAAGGCATATCGAATACCCGCTTCAGGCTCGCGAATAATCAGCGGCTGATTGAGGTTCGGATCCAAATCGTCGTACACAATATCGCTTGTTAGCGTTAGCCCTTCAAATTGGTACTCCAGCTGGCTTTGCGCTGGGCGACTCACACTCACCTCATAAAGCCCATCACCGCACTGGTAGCTCGCGCGCCACCCCACAGCCGGAATCAAGCTGTTGAATATCTCACTTGTGGGGGTGTAGCTCTGCTGAAAAGGGGGCTCGGGAATGGTTTCTACCCCATCTACACAATCGTCTGAAACGCCATCACCGTCGAAGTCGATGCGAGAGGCGTCATTGACCCCATCACCGTCGCAATCGGTCGGGGCCCCGACCACTTCGCCCTGTACAGATTCAGTTTTAGACCGCGCAGAAGGCAACTTAGGAAACGAATCAGAGCCTAGTACAGCGTGCGGCTTTGATACGGTAGCCTGCAACGTCTGCCCCGGCAAAAGGCCTCGGGATGAAATACCAGAATGACAGGCGCTTAAGAAAACGGCCGCGATGAGAGCACTAGAACCGAACTTTAGCGTAGAGGCAATTTGCATTGTTCTGAAACTGTATTTGGGGGCGACAGGAGCGTTAGGATTCTAACATCGTGTTTTTTTGATGATTAGAAGACGGTGGTCACCTTACACAACTGTACATTCTTGCCCTTAGTTTTTCCCGCAGCGTTTATTTCTGTAGTAGGGCGCTCCTCGTTCCGAGGGGCTTCGCCATCGCGCATCACAGAATTGAAAAACTGTTGCTTCTGTCTATTTCACGCAAGTCTCTTACTTCTACATCTTCAACAGTCTTTATCTTTACCAGTTTTCTCGTTTTCAACAGTTGATTTGTTCTTCGATTCTGTCTTTTTAACAATTAATCTGCGTAGCATGTTCCGGCATTGGGCATAGCAATGCTTTAGCCTTTGCCTCACCACAGGTGATAGCCCCTACGGCAACGTCGCATCTCGTAGGGGCTTGGCATTGCTATGCCCTCACCCAACATCAATAGGACGTTCATCCCACCATTAATCCCAGCCCAGAAAACCTGAGATTTGACTTGATAATGTCGTTGGGTCAAACGGCTTATGAATCACACCCTGTGCGCCGAGTGCATATAGCTCTTTGCGATTAATCGCTCTCGACTTAGCCGTCAAAAAGATAATGGGAATTGACTGCGTTGAGATATCTGCCTTCAAGGCTTTGAGCGTAGCCACTCCATCCATATCTGGCATCATGACATCGAGCAAAATAGCATCTAGTACATGGGATTTTGCCTGCGCTATGCCCTCTCGGCCAGAGTTAGCGGTTAGCACCTGCCAGCCACCTACTATTGTGAGCCCAATACGAGCAACGGTCTGAATATCAGACTCATCGTCAATCATCAAAATCTGCTTACTAAGCATGGCGGTATGCCTTGTTTTTAACAGGCTTGGTTAAAAAAGTGAACGTTTTATAGCGCTGATGGTGAGGCAGTTGGCTGAGGAAGCGTGAAGTAAAAGGTGCTGCCCTGCCCGTGAATACTTTTGACCCAAATACGACCTCTGTGTTGTTGAATAATTTCACGACAAATCGCCAGCCCGAGACCGGTACCTCCCCGCTCGCGGGCATCGGAAGAATCGACCTGCGCAAAGCGCTCGAAGATAGTCTCTAGCTTGTCGCTAGGAACACCTCTACCCACATCCTTAACCAAAAACTCCACGTGAGCATCTACTTTGTTGGGTTCCTTGCCAGGTAGCCTCGCCTGCATCCACACGGTGGAGCCCTCAGGTGAAAACTTAATGGCATTGCTTAGCAAATTGGTCAGCGCCTGCATCACTTGATCGGGCGCGGCCCATACCGATAAGGCCTCCGTAGGGCGAATAGCCAGCTGAATATTGTATTCATCGGCCATTGGCTGCATCGCATCCGCAGCGCTCTGTAACAGGTCGAGCACTGAGCAAGCCACTGGCACCAACGTTACTTTGCCAAAACTCATGCGCTCCAAATCAAGCACGTCGTTGATCAATCGAGTCAGTCGCTCCGTATTTTTGAGCGCAATGTCAATGAGCTCTCGCCCTTGCCCGTTGAGCGTGCCTAGGCGTCCGGTTGATAGCAGCTTGAGTGAGCCGTGTACAGAGGTCAGCGGTGTACGCAGCTCGTGGCTCACGACCGAAACGAATTCGTCTTTCATCCGCTCGGCGGCTTTGCGATCGCTAATATCGCTCACTAGGCTAAAGAGCCCCTTCACCTGACCATCTTGAATATCGGGAATGTAGCTAATGCTGGCCCACAGCCGCTGCCCACTGCTCTGAATCATCTCCGACTCAAAGGTCACACTCTCACCCATCAGCGCCTGCTCTAAATAAGGCAAAATCTGCTGATACACCTCTAGTGAGACAATATCGCTTACCTGTCGCCCCTTGATTTGCTGGTAGGGAATGTCGTACCAGGTTTCGTAGGCATAGTTGTTAAACCGGTAGCGGTGACGAATATCGACATAGGCCACCAGCGCAGGCAATGCGTTGGTAACTAGCCGTAGCTGCTTTTCACTACGACGCAACGCGCTTTCTGTGCGCAGACGCTCGTCCATTTCACGGCGTAGCTGCTGGTTGGTCTCGGTCAGCTTGGCCGTTCGCTCCACCACAATATCTTCTAGGTGCTCAAGCAGCTGCGCGTGGTTAATAGCCACTCCAATCTGGTTTGCCAGCTGCTGCATCAGGTCAATTTCTAGCGGGCTCCAGCGGCGAGACTGCATGCAGTGATGAGCAATTAACAATCCCCAAAAACCATCTTTTTGCCCCGCCTTAATGCCATCGTCAGAATGGCCATGGGCTAAAATCGGCACTGCCAGCTCAGACTTAACCGCCAGCTGATTGAGAATATCCACAATCTCAGGCGCAACGCCCGGCCCATCCATCGTGTCTATGACCGAAACAGACTGGCGTCTGTAATGCTCAACATAGTCCGACTGCAAGAGAGGATTAGTGGGCCAAGGGCGACGCAATAGGCTTTGGGCCGGGCCTTGAGCCAAGGTTGTAATCGCCTCGGCAGCTAGCCGAACGGAGGACTCTGGCGGAGCTTGAAGAATAAACACATGATCGCAGCCCAAAAGCCCTTGCACTTCGCTCACAGTGGTTTGCAAGATTTCTTCTAGCTCTAGGGACTGGCGCACCTTTTGAGTAATTTCGGCTAATAGGTGACTCTGACGATATTGCCCTTCGAGCTGGCGACGGCTGTGACGCTGCTGGGTTACCTCAATACCAGAGGACACAATAAAATCAACCCGTCCCAATCGGTTGGTCAATACGGTATTCGACCAGGCGATAACGTGAGTCTCTCCGGCCTTACCCAGCCAGGTACTTTCGTAATAGGTATTCGTCTGTCCATTCATGAGCTGACGAAAAATGCCCTGCATCGCCACCCGATCTTCTGGAATCAGCAAAAAATCCCAGACGCAGTGACCTTGAACGTCTTTCTCTATGTATCCAGTAGTCGTTTCACAGGTTCGGTTAAACCGTTTTATTTTGCCTTGGCGATCAAAAACAACGATTAGACTACCGGCTGCGTTTAGCAGTGTCTCAGTGTCTAAAATCGCCTCGTGGGCACTCTCATCTGTCGCCGATGATGACGGCAGATTCACAGCTGAATCGGTATTGCTAGTAGAGGCACCATCCGAACTCATAGGCGCTTTTGGGAGTAGTGGAAGAAATGCCACTAGGATCTTTCCAGCCTAGCGTAGTGCTTCTTTTTTAGTCTATTCAGAGTTTTTTATACGAACTGCGTTACGTTGCTTTACAAGGGCATACTGCAACCGGGGTTGAGCCGTGGATGATTTTATCTATCAACGTCAAGATTTGGACCACGATTCCAAAGTTGAGTCCCGATTGGTATCTTTCTTCATAATTTACTCAGAATTGAACCCTATGCTTAGAAATGTAGCGGTCTGAGGTCATATGCAATATCTCTACTATTTCGCGAATACCAGCTTGGTCTTGCGCGTTTTGACCTATCTTTCTCAGCAGAGCGCTATGCGGTTGCAGTCTGTCACGGTGATTTATCTCATTGACCGCTGGATCATTAGGATCTGTCCTAGAACAACGCTGGCACTTAATCAAGATCTGAATTTTGTTTCGTTTCTCAAAGAAAACGGCTCATCCTACACGCTCACGCCTCGCATTGAGAAGGCACTGTGCCGATTGGACCAAGGCATGCCTATTACCGATGTGATGAACCAGTATCACGTGGTGATTGTTTCTCACGGTGCGCTCAACCCTGAAGATATTGAGGAGTTCCGGTCGACGTTTGTACAGGGGCTAGGCTATTGCCCACCTAGCTTGGTTTAGGGCCTGAAATTTAGCACCCAGGATTAAGAGGGCTGGGAAGCTAGGCAAGCACGGGTGAGCTGGTTGCGTAGTCGGGTGGCTAGCTCTGTGGGGGCCACTGCTTTGTGAATGAAGTCGTCTGCGCCTAGCTGGTATGCCTGTATACGCAGAGACTCTTCCTGATGATGGGTCAAAAATAGAATGGGAATGGACTGAAAGCGCGCGTCGGCTCTTAGGATTTGGCAGAGGTCTAGGCCGCTCATTTCAGGCATTTCCACATCTAAAACGAGGATGTCGACTTTAGAAGCTGGGGAAGAATCGGACTCGTCTGCGAGCCATTCCCACAGAGAACTCGCACACTCAAAGGTGGTGACCTGAAAGCCCCACGGTTCTAGGCTTGTGTGTAGTAGGGCTAATATGTCGGGGTCGTCGTCGGCGATCGCAACCTTAATTTTGCTGACCCGAGCACGAATCAGCCCAGCTGCAGCGGTCATAATTTGCAGCGGCAGTGCATTTCGATGTGTCACAATCTCTATGCCCTGCTGAACAAAATCCAGCCGTTGATCGAGTGTGAGCTGTTCTCTTAGCACCACTATTGGCAAGTCGTAGCTTTTTTTAATCGTTTGAACAAACGCCAGCAGGCCATCACCCATAGCTGCCGGGATATCTATCACAATCAAGTCGCAAACGGCTAGGCCTAGTACTGAGATCGCCTGCTGAACAGTGGCCACGACCTGAGTGCGCAAGTCTACTTGTGCGGCGCATCCTATCAGCGACTGAGCGAGCGAGCCGTCCTCACTCACAATCAGCACCACCGGTAGCCCTTCGTGCATGGAAGCAGCTAGCGCTTCTGTAGCTGCCTGTACGGTCGCTTGGTCAATACGCGATCGCAGCGCGCTGACCAAGCGACTAAACTGCATCGTCTCTGTTGCTGTGTGTTCTGCCGTGTGTTCTCCTGAGGTCTCCGCTGTGACTTTTGTTATGCCCTTTGTTGTGCTCTTTGCTGTGGCCTTCGGCGCTGACGGCCCGGCTTGCAGCAGTTTCTCTTCAAGAGAAATCTCTATCTTTCTCGCAATTTGCGATCCTTCAGCAATACCAAAGCTACCTAACGAACCAGCAAGCTTGTGGGCGCACACGCGTCCTTCATCCAAGAGAACAGAATAAGCTCCCGATATCGAGCGTCCATTGTGAAAGGCATTGGGGAAAATGGAGGGCAAAACAGCCGCTACTTTTTCTAAGATAGCGACGTGACGGCTGGCCGTACTCAAGTAGCGTCGGCAGGCTTGAACTAGCTGTTCAGAGAGTTTGGCCTGATGAGCCAAGTTATCTGTATCCGGCAGAGAACTATCGGTCGCGGCGCTTGGGATAGGAGACAAATTCACAGCCTGCTGACTGGATGAGGCTTCACTGGGTGTACTCACAGAAGCAGTGCGATTTTCCCCTGAAAAGGCTCCGCCATCGCTATTGAGATCGCTATTTAAAGGCTCGGCCATCGCATCTTGCGACCGAACCGGCTGTTTATCCGCAGCTGCTGCTGTCGAACCTGCCGTATTCTCATTCAGTCGATAGCCGAGACCGTAGACTGTTTTAATCAAATCCTTCGGCGCACCAGCCGCCTTCAGCTTACGTCGCAGTCCCTTGATATGCGTCCGAACGGCGTCTTCTCCAGGCGGATCTTCAAACGACCACAGGTCATCGATAATAGCGCCCAGGCTATAGACCCGGTGCGGATGACGCAAGAACAATTCCATCATGGAAAACTCTTTTGGGGTAAGCCGCACTGGGTTATTGTTGTACGTTGTTTCGCAGGCACTAGGATCCAAACGCAGCGGCCCTAACGAAAGCACCGTAGGCAGTCCCTGGTGCTCTCGGCGCAGCAGTGCGCGAATGCGAGCACAGAGTTCATCAAAGTCAAACGGCTTAATGACATAGTCATCTGCGCCCGCATCCAAGGCTTCTACCTTTTGCGCGGTGCTCTCTTTGGCCGTCAAAATCATCAGCGGATTGTTATAGCCTTCTGCTCGAAACGTTCGGCAGAACTGAATGCCATCACCATCTGGCAGCATCAAATCCAACACGATTAGATCGTAGTCAAATAGGTCTACGTAAGTTTTAGCGCTACTGCCATCGACCGCGATATCGACCGCGTACCGCTGCTGAATCAAGCGTTCAGCCAAAGACTCCATCAGGTCTTCGTCATCATCTACCAGTAATATACGCATCTATCTAGCACACCAGCTCGCACCAGCAGTGTGCAACGCACTCCGACGCTATTGCCTTCATCATATGAGTCGTACTGTATGGAAGGATCGCTATGTCGGTGGAAGTGTCACCACTTTTACAAAAGGTGACCTTTGAGAGAGTTTTGCTCTCTCTAGGTTTAAGCTCAGCTTAACAATCACAACAACCCGCAAAAGAGAGTTTTCAGTTTTTATCCAACAAGGTCAGAACAGGCGGCAGCAGACAAAACAACGTCAGACAAATGCGCTCGGACTATCTCTTATGGCAGGTTGGGCAGTAATAAATTCGGCGACTGTGCACCATTTCTTTGACGATTGGCGTGGCGCAGACATAGCAAGGTTTGTGCGATCGCGCAAACACCCAGTAGCGATAATCCCGGTAGCGAGCCCCTTCCGCTTTTAGCCGATTGGCCAAGTCAAGATCATTCGTCACACCCTTATATTTGTAGGACTGGTACGAAATCTCGATAGAGGCCTCGGCAAGCACCTGTAGCTGATCTTCACTACAGTCCATCGGTCGTAGTTGCGGATGAAGCTTAGCCACAAACAAGATTTCGCTGCGCAAGTAGTTACCAATACCCGCCAAAAAGTGTTGATCTAAATAGAGGGTTGAAAGTCGCCGCCGATGGTGCTTTTTGGACTGGAGCGCCGCCAGTAGCGTTTCGGGCTGCAAGCCCTTACTCAGCACATCTGGCCCTAGCTTGCTCAAAAAAGGATGGCTTTCTATCTCAGCCGGGCTGCTCAATATTTGAATATCTGATGCGCTGTACAGCAGGGCCGACTTCTTTTCGTTGTGAATCGCAAAGCGCAGCTGCCGATTCGTATTCGGGAAGTCGTAGGCTTTGCGCACCATCCACTTGCCATACAGCTGATTGTGCGAGTACACACTTAGGCCATTATCAAAATGAGTCAGCATCGCCTTGCCACGAGTTTCGACCTCAGTCACCCGGCAGCCCGTTAGCGCTTCTTCAAAGGGCTTCAGATGATCAAAAGCGAAAAACACTTCAGTGGTAGGCCGAGGGCGGATGGCCCGCTGAATTTTGTCGGCAGCAATGCGGATTTCTGGACCTTCGGGCATGACTTCGACTGCGCTCAGCCACCTTAGAGGGTGGAGAGAAGAAAAGGTTACAAACAGGCAAGGGAGTAAAGCCTTACGGTATCGTGATCATAGGGTAGAAACTTGTTTCTATCCTTCACTCTTTGGAATCATCTCTAAAAAGCCGTTCTCACGCCACCATGACCTCAGCCAACCTTTCGGCCAAGCCCCACGCGAAATCCAGACCCCTCAAACCCGGCGCGGCTAAGCCTGCCAAAGAGCGATGCAGCGAGTGCGGCCTATGCGATACCTCATATATTCACTACGTTAAGGACGCCTGCGCCTTTTTGAATCAGCAGGTTAGCGAGCTAGAAAGCGCCAACCACGGACGAAGCCGCGACCTAGAAAATGAAGATGAGCTGTACTTTGGCGTACAGCAAAAGATGGTAGCCGCTCGCAAGCTAGCGCCAATTGACGGTGCGCAGTGGACCGGCATCGTCAGCACCCTCGCCATAGAAATGCTAAATAAAGGCCTCGTAGAAGGCGTCGTGTGCGTACAAAATACTGAGGACGATCGGTTTCAGCCGATGCCGGTCATCGCTCGCTCGCCAGAAGATATTTTGGCAGCGCGGGTCAATAAGCCAACGCTATCGCCGAACCTATCGGTACTCGACCACATTGAGCAATCGGGGATGAAGCGGGTACTTGTGATTGGGGTTGGCTGCCAGATTCAGGCACTGCGAGCCGTGCAAGACAAGCTTGGGCTCGAAAAACTGTATGTGCTAGGGATGCCCTGTGTTGATAATGTCACCAGAGCCGGACTGCAAAAATTCTTGGATACCACTAGTCGCTCACCAGATACGGTGGTCGCCTACGAATTTATGCAGGACTTTCAGGTGCACTTTAAGCATGAAGATGGTTCGGAAGAGAAAGTACCGTTCTTTGGCCTAAAGACAAATAAGCTCAAAGATGTATTTGCGCCGTCGTGCATGAGCTGCTTTGACTACACCAATTCGCTCGCGGATATTGTGGTGGGCTATATGGGTGCGCCCTTCGGCTGGCAGTGGATTGTGGTGAGAAATGACACGGGCGCAGAGATGTTTGACCTGTTGGAAGGGATTATTGAGACGCAGCCGGTGATGAGTAGCGGCGATCGCACCCAGGCCGTGCAAAACAGTATCCCCGCCTATGACAAAGGCGTCACCCTTCCTATGTGGGCCGCCAAGCTCATGGGCGTCGTCATTGAAAAAATTGGCCCAAAGGGCTTGGAATACGCTCGCTTTTCCATCGACTCTCACTTCACACGCAACTATCTGTACACCCGGCGCAATCATCCAGACAAGCTAGAGGCGCACGTACCAGAATTTGCCAAGCGCATTGTAAATCGCTACAAGCTGCCCGATTCATAGTTTTACAAAGAACCCTCTGGATTACACCACAAGTCCCCGTATATATACATAGTGCATGCGACTTCTCCTACGGTAAAGCACTAAGACTTTGCGTTATTTCGACTGAGTTGTTTCGACTATGTTTATCCAAGGGCTTTTCTTACTTGCTCTCGCATTAGCCACAGGTGCGATCGCACTCATCAACAACCTGATCAAAGCTGGTCCATTCACTCGTCGTACCAGCCGACAGGACTCGGCGCTGCTGGAGTTTTCCGACCAAATTAGATACTTCACTGAAAACAGCCGAGACAACTGTCGCAACTCACTCATCTTCAAAAAGATGACTGGCAGGCATGCACCCATTCGCCTCATCAACCTCATCTTCAGCTGCTACGATCCGCACTTAGCGACCTATATCTACAGAAAAGCACCCCGCTACATTCACTTTGAAAGAAACGAGCTAGAAAACTGGCAAATGAAAGAACCCGTTGTGGTGCACAATCCACTTCTAAAGGCCATGCTGTTGCTTATGTTGCTAAACGGTGTCATTTTAGGTGGACTCAGTGTTTATACAGCCGCGCTCCTATTGGGCAGTTTGCAGGCGAGCTCAGCTCAGCCAGAAATGGTTCGGTTCTACAGCATCTCGCTGACATTTTTGCTATGTATGGGTGTGGTCGCGATCGCCTACTGTAGGCATGCCTACCGAGAAATCGTCTTCATAGACCTCGTCAAAACGTTTTATGCAGACAAGCCGTCGCCTAGCGCTACCCTCATTCGCTCCGTATTTAACGACGGCCCCATCAAAGGCAGCAAACGTCGCTTAGTCAGCGGAATCTCACATCGGTGACAAGCACTGTTTCAAGTTTGACACTGTTTGTTTGTGGCTGTGAGTTTAGACCTGAAAGTTTAAACATGTCGGACCTGAAGCCGTGCTAGAACTTAGGCCGCTCTTCTAGCAAACAAAACAGCGTCATCGCAACTGTGCAGGAAAGCGTTGCTGCGGAGAGGCTATCGCACCCCAACAGCTGAATGGGGCAATAAAGCAACAAAGCTGCCAGTGTAGAAATGCCTGTTGGCTGACTTAAAAAGTGAAAGAAC
>JBHJIY010000010.1:0-9577 GCA_050042985.1 Phormidesmis sp.
GCTAACTGTTAGGCAGTCGACGAACTGTCCTAGCGATCCCGCTGATCCCGCTCTGTGAGGGGCTCTTCATAATTGCGTGATTGGCATCAAGCAGGGATGAAACCGATGACAAAAAGAACGCTAGAGTACTGAAAAGAAAGACTCTTGGGCTGCTATTCGATCTGAGTGGAATTGTCTAGGTCTAGCCAGTGAATTTAACTAGACTTTGCTAATTATTAACCAGATGGCATTGTGTCACCCGAAATAACAACGAATCTAGTCAAATTGCACACAATGGATGCATACCTCTCCAGCGAAGACACCGAGGCCCAAAAATGTTTCATTCTCGTACGGCTAGCGAATTCTGGTTCAGCTTTTTGTTCAATGTTGTTTCAGTTCCTTTTGCGCTATTGCTAATTGCATTAGTCATAAAGCAGTCTGTTTCAATTCGTGATTACTCTGTTGAGGTAGAGTCAGCGCGTACTCGCCAAACCCCTGGTTTTGCAGGTGATGTGCTGTTTTAGAGATGTCTCTTTTATCCAGCGCAAGCCCTTACACACCCGTAGAACCAAAGCCGCCTTTTCCTCTTGATGAGTCTGAAAGGCGGCTAACTTCGTTTAAAGTGGCTCTGATAATCGGGGTGATGACCATTTGGGCAATTCGCATGCCGGGCTCTATTTCAAAAGGTACTTTACTGTGGTTGATCAAGATCACACTAATCTCTCCTCGATAGCCAGCGTCAACGGTGCCGGGTGTGTTGAGTACTGTAATGCTGTGTTTTAGTGCGAGGCCGCTGCGGGGGCGCACCTGAGCTTCGGTGCCGAGGGGAAGTTCTATGGCGAGCCCGGTGGGGATGAGGGCACTGTCTCCAGGGAGGATGGTTTTTGAGGCGATCGCACACAAATCCATTCCTGAGTCATCTTCATGTTCATACTGGGGTAATACAGCAGCTTCATGGAGTTTTAGAACATTGACGGTGATCGTTTGCATCGTTAGTTACAGGCTGTGGGCTAGAACTGACTGTATCAGTCTGAAAGCGCTGCTACCAGGGAACAGGCGTATAATGTTTGGCATCTTACTTTCAAGCTTTTATACCTATGCGCCCTACGCCTGTTCGTCCTGGCCCCGACCAAGAATCTGTGTGGGACTATCCTCGCCCTCCCAGGGTTGAAGCTGTAGGCAAGCGCATCAAAATCGTTTTTAACAATGAGCTGATTGTCGATACTCAGCGCGCTAAGAGAATTCTTGAGACGAGCCATCCTCCGAATTACTACATCCCGATGAGCGATATTAAGGCAGAGTGCTTGCAGCCAAGTGCTCAATCTACTTACTGTGAATGGAAGGGGCAGGCGAGCTACTTCACCGTGCGAGTAGGCGACCGGCAGGCTGAGAATGCTGCTTGGTACTACCCAGAGATTGCTTCTGCATACAAAGTGCTAGAAGAGCATGTTAGCTTTTACCCTGGACCAATGGATGCCTGCTACGTAGATGAAGAGAAAGTGCAGCCGCAACCTGGCAAATTCTATGCTGGCTGGATTACGAGTGATATTGTCGGCCCCTTTTAAGGTGGACCTGATAGCTGGGGATGGTGATAGCCTGCTGACACTGGCGACGGCACCGACTACTCATTAGCTGACGCGTTTAAGTTTTCTGCTGGGTTGCGCGGAACTATCCATAGTCGTGGGTGGAGCTATTTTCTAAATCAGTGACACTTCTCAAAAATAGCTTGGATGAGCTGCACAAGCTGAGCGGGATGTTGCAGAAGCTAAGGGATTACTCAATCATTGATTTACTTTCAATAGTTGGCGCGATCGCACAATGGGATGACTAGCCGTAATGAGCAGCGCTTGATATTAGGTTCGTCGGCTGTCAGGGGAATTCTAAGCCTGACTTTATGTTGGCCAAGAAATCTTATAACTCGGACTTATGACCTCTACTAGTAGCGCGGCGCATGCTCAGCATTACAGTCATGGAAATGTCACTGGTGAGCGAGCTGATCAGCTACAGCTATCAGAGGCCTATCTCAGGTGCCTCTTTCAAGATGCTGCCGATGCCGTTTTATTACTCAGTGAGAAAGGGTTGGTTGGCTGGAATCGCTCTGCGCTAGCGCTCTTTGACTATCCAGACACGGGCACAACATGTACCGTGCACCCCGCTCATCTTTCCCCAGAGTTTCAGCCAGACGGGCAGACATCAAAAGACAAAGCATCGCAGATGATGGAACAAGTCATTCAAAAAGGCAGGCATCGCTTTGAGTGGTTACATAGAACATTTACGGGTAGGGAGTTTTGGGCAGAAGTCGTGCTTACAGCAGTCCCTGACAACGACGATATGATCATTCATAGCGTTGTGAGAGATATTAGCGATCGCAAAGCTGCTGAGGCCAAAGTCTTACAAAAGTCTAGAGAGCTCGAACAAGCTCTAAAACAGCTCCAGCAGAGTCAAGCGCAGGTCGTTCAGGCTGAAAAAATGTCTGCCCTAGGAAATTTAGTAGCAGGTGTTGCTCACGAAATTAATAACCCTGTTGGGTTTCTTAAAGGCAGTATTAAAAACGCTCAAGACTACACTCAAGAGCTGCTGGAGCATTTGGCCCTTTACCAGCAGCATTATCCCGATGCAGCCGACGCCATTACAGATAATGCAGAAGATATCGATCTGGACTTCCTTTACCGAGATCTGCCTAAGCTGTTGAACTCTATGGAGGGCGCAGCCGAGCGGATAAAATCGATTAGCACGAGCCTGCGCACGTTCTCTCGAGCAGATACCGAACACAAAGTCTCGGCTAATTTGCATGAGGGAATTGACAGCACCCTACTGATTTTAAAGTATCGTCTCAAGGCTAATGATCAGCGCCCAGCAATTCAAATCGTTCAAAATTACGGTGAGCTATCCAACATTGAATGTTTTCCTGGACAGCTCAATCAGGTCTTTATGAATATCTTTGCTAATGCTATTGATATGTTTGATGAAGAAGCTGAAGAAACTTCTTTTAGCCAGCTTCAGCTAAGCCCACAAATCATTACAGTGACAACTGCGCTGAGTCAAGATAAACAGACGGTGGATGTCAGTATTCAAGATAATGGAAAGGGAATGGCCTCAACTGTAAGAGAGAAAATATTTGATCACCTATTTACGACAAAGGACGTGAGTAAAGGGACTGGGTTGGGCTTGGCGATCGCTAAGCAAATTATTACTGAGGTTCACAGCGGGCGACTAGACGTGTCTTCAGAAATCGGGCAAGGCACCAAGTTTTGCATGCAGTTGCCGATTCAGTAGTGGTGTGCAACTTAAGTTTTGCCATAGCTTACAGAATCATCAAACCTTGCCAGGCAAAAAAGACAACCATTCCAACAACGATCGTCAAGAGGAGGTTGCGAGTGGTGTAGCTGATGATGATAGCTGCGATCGCACCCACTAATCTCGCATTCATCAACCCAACAGAAAGCGCACCATCACTTAGCAACACTTCCGGCGCTACAATAGCGCTGAGCACAACTGGCGGCACGTAGCGAAGGGCATTTAGTAAGGCAGGCGAGAGCTTGATGCGGCTACTGGCACCGAACATCACATAGCGCACTGAAAACGTCGCCAGCATCATTCCTAAAATCAAAAGCTTTTCATTCATGGTGGATGCCTCGTGGGGTTGTTGTACTTAAGAGATGTTCGCTGATAACGCCTGCCCCGATGCCAAGAAGTGCAGCTAGCATAAGGCCTAGTTTGTTTGGTAGAGACGCTGCAAATATCGCAACAATGCTGGCAACAACAACCGAAATCACCATCGGTTTGTTCTTCAAATAAGGGATCACCATCCCAATGAAAGTGACCGACATTGCAAAGTCCAAGCCCCAGCTTGTTGCATCTGGAATCATTTGCCCTAACGTGATGCCTAGCAGCGTACACAGCTGCCAATTGAGATACATTGTGAGCGCCGCGCCCAAGTAGTACCAGTGCTTAAAATGGCTTTTATCCTTTGATTCATACCGCCGAATCACGACCGCAAATGCTTCATCTGTCAGCCAAAATGCCAGCGGCACTTTCCACTGTTGCGGCAGAGCCTTGATGTAGGGAACAAGGCTGACCGAATACAACAGATGGCGGAGATTTACCACAAAGGTGGTGAGCACAATCAGCAGCCATCCTGTCTGTGTGGCAATCATCCCGGCGGCGATGAACTGGGAGGAGCCTGCAAAAACAAAGGCCGACATGGCTAAGGTTGCCCCAGGAGATAATCCGTTGCTGGTGGCGAGGGTGCCGAAGATGATTCCAAAAGGAATTGCGCCAACGACGAGGGGGATGATATCGCGCGCACCGGTCCAGAATTCTTGAGAGGGAGACTGGACGAGGGGAGGAGGGGACTCAGAGGTCAGAGAGTGAGACATGCTGCGTAAGTTGATGTGACTTATGCAATTAGCCTACTGAGTGTTGGTGGCTCAGGCTTGTACGTTTTTGCAGGCGCGGGCGTATTGGCCAGGGGTAACGCCGATCATTTTTTTGAAGTGGCGGTGCAGGTGGCTTTGGTCGGTGAAGCCGGTTTCGACGGCGGTATCGGTGATGGACCAGCCGTTGATGAGGAGCTGTTTGGCTTGCTGAATGCGGACGTGGTTGAGATAGGCGTGAGGCGGCAGGCCAACGTGTTTGCGAAAAGTGCGTAGAAGTCTTAGCGGTTTGAGATCTACAAGCGCGGCGAGTTCTTTGAGCGAAATGTTTTCGGTGTATTGGCTTTGTAGGTAGTCTTGAATTTGTTGGACGGCGCTATGTTCTTTGCCGAGGGTGTGAGCGGTGGGGCGATCGCTAGCGTAGCCTTGAATTAGCTGAGCGAGTCCCCACAGAAAGCGAGATTCTCTTTCTAACTCGCAGGGTGAGCTTTCAAGCGTGCGGTGAAGCTCAATTAGCTGATGATTTAGCCGTGTGTCGTGAATCACAGGAGAGGCAAAGTAGGGCACACCACTGGGCCTCTCGGTGAGCTCTTCTACGGCTTGCTGAAGCCAGTCAGTAGCGGGCAGCAGTGTGCGGTAGGTCCAGCCATTTTCAACGGCGGCTTGCCCGGTGTGCATTTCGCCTGGCTGTGTGACTACAACACTGCCAGCGGGCGCGGTATGGGTGCTGCCCCGATAGTTAAATTCCATCGCGCCCGATTCTAGGATGGCGATGCCGAAGCCTGCATGAGCATGACGAGAAAAAGCGTAGGTGACATAGGTAGCGCGCAGCATTTCTAGATCATGCAGCACGGGGTCTCGCCAAAATTTGACGCTCTCTTTTTGGGAATACGCTTTCTTTGCAGCGTTTTTGGACGCGGTAGAACGGCTCATATAGGCGTGGTTTCGGGTGCTCTTTTTAGTGTAGAGCGCGGCGTGGCGGCCTGTCTTGTACGTTTTTTCAGGTGACGGCAGCTGTTTTAGGTGCAGATTTGGAGATTGCTAAGTGGTGGTCAGCGATCGCGCCGCAGGTCGTTAGCCACACACCCTCAAAAGAGCGCATGTGGTCAATCAATCGCTCTAGCATCATCAGCCGTGCCGGTCGACCAATCACTTCTGGATGCATGGTGAGGACAAACGAGCGGTTGTAGTGATACATCCCCTCAAATTCTTCTTTCCATAGCTGGAAAGCCTTTTCGCAGGTTTCTATTACGCCGCTGCCCGTTGGTGGATCTACGGTAAAAGCAAATTGCTCCCAGTCGTCATTCGTCCAGTGCAGCGGCAGCTCCACTAGGTCACCGCTTTCTGTCGTGAGCGTGTAAGGGGCGTCATCATCCATCAGCGAAGAGTCGTAGCGTATGCCGTGGCGAGCGAGTAGCGCGGGCGTGCTTACTTTCATATCCCACCAGGGAGAGCGGTAGCCAGTGGGCTGCTGACCGGTGATGTCTTTGAGAATCCGGCAGGTTTTGACGAGAGCAGTCTCTTCTTCTAAGTCGCTTAGGTCGGACGGCTTTTTGTGAATGTAGCCATGAACGCCGATTTCGTGGCCTTCTGTGTGAATGCGTTTGACCAGCTCAGGATATAGCTCTGCTGTGTAGCCAGGGACAAAAAAGCTGGCTTTCACGCCTTTCTTTTGCAGCATGTCTAAGATGCGTGGTACGCCTACTTTGGGGCCATAGCGTGCCCATGCTAGTGCCGATAGCCGCTCGGCATACTTGGGATCAATCGCCAAAATGCCAGACTCGCCATCCACATCGAAGCTGAGTGCAGCGGCGCACTGAATGCCTTCAGGCCAGTTATAAGTCCCCGTGTTGGGCCAAGGGGCAGTCCCGATATCGGTCCCGATGTCAGTCATAGAACACAGCTCTCTCGCTACTCTTCGTATTCTGACAGTAGCCAAGTTAGCAGTCTTCAAATGTTTTATTTGCTACAAATATTGTATTGTCAATTTCCACTTGGACCGTTGGAGTATCTCAATGCTGACAGTTTCCGCTCAAAAAGTTCCCGATGGACTGGCTACCCAAATAATTCAGCCGGTGCACTGGCTCAACGGCTTGGCGCTGACCTACGTTTTTGGCGGCTACGGGCTGGGAGTCTTTTGCCTGGGTGCGCAGGCTATATGGCTCAATGTTTTGGGTGTGGTACTGGTTACACATACGCTAGTGTGGGCTGCTTATTTTGTGCACGAGTTCATGCACGGTGCTATTTTCAAAAGTCTTAAGCTGAATGCATCGTTCGGTAAGATCATGCTGTTTCTTACAGGGTCTTGTTACTGCCGCTATCGACCCCTGGCGAACTATCACATGATGCATCACAAAAACCGGGCGGACTTTTCTGCATTTTCCATATCAGACTTCCTCCGCGCGCTCCCAACATGGGCAACCCGCCTTATTGTGGGACTAGAGGCTATGTACTTCCCGGCTGTAAACTTCATTCTGCGCTGGTTCTGCGCACTTTCTCCTTTTTTAGGAGAATCGCGTAAGCAAGATCGATGGCGTAATGCTGGACTGTTATTTGCACGAGCTGGCTTATTTGGAGTACTTGGATGGTACTCAGCAAAAGCCGTCGTGCTGTATCTTGTTGCCTACGTTTGTTTCGTTAATCTCTTGCGCTTTATCGACTGCTTTCAGCACACCTTTGAGGTGCTTCAGCTCGGTCAACCCATGCCCAAGTACAGCGCAGAATATGAGGAAGTGAATACCTACTCCAACATTCTCTCCAGCCAGTGGCCTTGGCTCAACTTGTTTTTCTTAAATTTTGGCTATCACAACGCGCACCATCAAATTACCTACTGCCCGTGGTATCTACTGCCTCAGCTAGACGACGAACTATACGATCCTGGCTACCGACAGGTTGTTACTTTAGGTCGTTTGGTGAAGCTTTACCATCGCTATCGTGTGCACCGTCTTTTTAGCGGTGAAGGCCATGTGCAGGATACAGAAGATGGCCTGAATTTAGAGGGATTCTACGGTGCTATTGGTGTTTCGTTTTTGGTGTTGAGAGAGCCGCTGGACTGGCTGAAGGTAAACGTTGCGGATGATGAGGATAAGGTGGAAGCGTTAGCATTATAGGCATTTGTGTAGTCTCAAACACCGTTAGAATTTAGCCGGTTAACCAAAGAAGGCTGTAGCAAAGAATGCCATCTTGTTGCCTTTATGGACCCTAGCACAATACGTTTGTAATATCCTTCTGCCATGTCTAAGCATAGGCAGCTTTGCCCCTTCCGGGCATACCAAAACTCTCGCCCCCTTTCCGTGTAGTAGGTTCCTGCCTTAAACATGCCTGGCAGGTAAGTGCCCGGAGCCCTAATCTCTTTCCAGGTTGTTTCTGGGTAACCCACTCGAACTCTCTCAAGGGTATCGAGTGAGACCTCAATTCGCTGAGCGAGGTGCACGCTCCAAACGCGTTCCATCGGCTCAAGCTGAATCTCTATATTGCCGCCCTGCAAGGTTAAATTCATGGTGCCCTCTTCTGTTATTACCGATTTCTCTATTCCTAATTCCTCTATTCCTAATTCCTTTATGGCAAGATAGCTGCTCTTAGCTGTTGCTCAAGCGCCTGCAAATCTACATTGAACTCCTCTCTTAAAATATAGGTCGCGACACCACCTGGAGGTGGCACTTCTTTATATTCTGCAAGAATGCCCAGTAGAAAATAAGTGGGTGTAATCTGTGACTGTTTTTGTTGTTTTGCTTCTTCTAGCGCCAGCTCAATGACCCTTTTTACTCTAGGTGCAAAGGGCAGTGCTGCTGGTATAGGCGTGCCCTCCGGTGGTGTAGGGCGAGTCCCCAGCCACTTTTCTACCGCTGGCCGTACAGTGTCATACTGCACGCCTGATGCCGTCAAAACCTGAGCAGCTGCGCTTTTGCCTTCTGCTAATATGCCAAGCAGAACGCCTTCTGTTCCTAAAATGTGGAAGTTGATTGCACGAATAGGCACTTCGCCCAAGCGAATAACTTCCAAAGCCTCAGGGGTGAAAATTTTGTGCCTGGGCACGGTGGTTTCTGTGAAGTCGGCTAGGGCCATAGAGAAAATCGCCTTCAAGATGTAGTCAAAGGTGGCGTGGTCCATTCCCCAGTCGGCTGCTAAAGCGCCTTCCTGTTGATACATTTTCACTAGCGACTCGTAAATCTCGCCGTCTCCTCGGACGAAAGAGCGCATGCTCCATAGCCAGCGCCTGGCCAACATACGTACGGTGGGACTGTTGAGATCGCTGCCCTGACTCATTTCGTGCTGAATGTCGCTCAAGATAGCGTGCCACTCTTCTTCTCCTTCTCGAAATCGGGTGTTGAGAACAGCTTGTTGTTCAGGGGTGAAGTACTTTTTGGACATGGTGATTGTCTCCATTGTTTGAATTAGGTTTTCAACTGCGACCGACTGCGTGTTTTCTAGTTCTGATGCAATGCCGTTTAAGCGGTTGAGTAAGGTATGCGATAGCCCGATTTGTTCTCGGAGGCGATCGCGATGTAGCTCAATTACTTTGGGCAGTGAATAGTTTGGACTTTCTAAACACTCGCGAATCTCGCTTAGCGAAAAGCCAAGCTGTCGCAAAGACAAAATCTGCTGAAGTCGTATGATGTCGTCATCGTTGTAAAATCGATGACCTATCTGGTTGCGATGGGAAGGCACCAGTAGTTTGATTTCATCGTAGTAATGGAGCGATCGTACTGAAAGCCCAGTCTGCTTCGCTAATTCGCCAATTCTAAGCAGACTAGACATAAGTACCTTGGTTCCTGCTCTCTAGAAGATTGCGGTCGATAAATGCATCCTAAAACCTAACGCTACGTGAGGTGCAAGGGCCTATTTGAATATTGAGAAGCATTGAGGAAAGGCATGGAGAGGAGAGGCATGGAGAGGAAAGGCATTGAGAAGAGGGGCATGGAGAGGAGAGGCATGGAGAAGACAACCTCGTAGCTCAAGTACTCCGGAGAAGGTCAACCGAAATTATAGAAGCTTTATCTTCTGCGTAGTATGCTTGAATTTTTGTACGCATGTAGACTCAATCACTGAGTATAAACACCAAGATTCGTAAGCTGTTGCCTGAGATGTGAAGGCTTAAAGGCTTTTGCACCGGTCAGAAATACTGAGAGGCTCTGACTTAATACTGCTCGGGGACTACACTCTTTAAGTATTTTTTCTACGTTTCTACGCCTGAGACCCTATGACAAAAGCCGCTGCCAATT
>JBHJIY010000011.1:0-49909 GCA_050042985.1 Phormidesmis sp.
CTGACGGGGCGCGTCAGTTCTGTCGCATTCGCGGCTACATCTCGACCTTGAGAAAGCAAGGGCTACCTGTTCTTGATGCTTTGACAAGTACCTTTATCGGCAGCCCTGTTCTGCCATCATTTCAGCCTGAGTAGTTACGAACCAGGACTGATTGCGGGTGATGAGTGAGCAGTAGCTGGAAATATCCTATCTTATCTTTATTAGGTGTTGCTGTTTGATGCCGTAAAGCTGTAAATATATTACGCTCCCCAATGAAACTGTCTTAATATTTGCCGGTCAGCCTCAACTTGACAACGCCCATCGACAGTATTTTCATCAGTATTAGACTAATGCTCAAGCGGCTTGCAGCCGCTGACTAGAGACACCAAATGGGTTCTATAAAATTCTTATTCTTTTAAACAAAGACTATGCTGTTGCTATCAAGCTTGAGTTCAACCGTATTTTCAAAAATAGCAATCAGCTCTTGTCCGTTAGAGAGTAGAAGATTATTACCATCTTGTTGTTGTTGGTAGTTATCTGCAATACCATGCAGCTGTATTATATCAGTCTCACTATCAAAGTCCTTAATTAAAGCGTAGTCATTATTGTTATCCCCAATGTAGTAACTTTGGGTTGCGTTGCCTAGGACAAAGGTATCAGCGCCGAGGCCACCGCCAAGGATGTCGTATTCAAAAGTGCCGTGAGCGATCGCATCTGATCCATCCAACCAATCGTCACCGATACCGCCCTTCAGCACATCGTTACCGAGACCGCCTTCTATCGTGTCATTGCCTGAATTGCCATAGATGGTATCGTTGCCGTCACCCCCAAAGATGACATCGCTACTTTCGCTCGCTTTTATAAGGCCGTTGTCAAATTCATCTTCTCCATACAGGATGTCATTACCTTCGCCGCCGTATAAGGTATCGTTTCCTATGCCGCCTCTGAGAATATCACTGCCATTGCCCTGATTAGCATTTATCTCAACCGTCAAATCAACAGGCGCTTCAACTTTTATGAGTTTGATATAGTCAATGTAGCCTTTGTCACCTCCATCTTTACTATTGAGAATTTGTAAGGCATCACTGCCTTCGGTAAGTTCTATCCCTGTAGCAACGGTGCGGATAACAAAGTTGTCTGAACTAACTGATTTTTCTCCTGTATCCAAGGTCTGATCAAGTCTCCATCGGTCTAGCTCTATTTCATTGAGCTTTACTGTGAGCTCTGCAGCACCTTTTTCAATATCGTAATAGCCAATCTCAATATCGTAGTAGCCTGTTTCACCCATGAACAGCGTTGAAGCACTGCTCCCCTCTAACATGACATATTGACCATTGGAGGCATCTTGTGGGTTGGCACTCTCGACTTTGGCCTTTTCAGCAAGCTGCATGGCTTCAGCTTCAATAAGAATCACATCAGACTCAAAACTCGTGGGTGTAAAGTCGATATAGTCAATCTGAAGTTTCTCTTTGCCTGTCGACAGGTTCAGCTGATCGCCCTGATTGATAAAGACTTCTGTTCCTAATATTTGGCTTGTGACCTGATCTTTTGAAGCAGATAGCTGCCAATTGCCTAGGCTGCTGCCAGCTAAATTAGCGGACAGTTCACCTTTCCCTTTGCCATCATCAGCGTAGCCTACTGAAATGTTATAGAGTCCTGATGCACCTTTGAAAATGGCTGTAGTAGAGGCATTCTCTTTGGTTTCTATAAATGATTGGCCCGAGGCATAGTCTTTGTCTTTAATGTCAGCTTTACCCTGCCATATCAGATTTTCTGCTTCCATCAGTATCTGCTGTGGTGAGTTAAGCGTTGATGAACCGTCAGCGCTGTCACTATTGGATGCGACTATCTCCACATAGTCAATTGATGCCTTCTCGTTACTATCTGCCCAGCCCTGAAATTCAAGGCTGTCGCCTGTCGTTAAGCTAACCTGGGTCCCGACGGACCGATAGACTGCTGTGTCGTTAGTGGCGCTAAAGCTCCATTGATCCAACAATTGACCATTAATACTAAACGTTGCACGGGCTTGTTTTTTCTCTTCATCTAGATAGCTGACAAAAATATCATAGACGCCAGAGTCCCCTGTAAAGCTTGTAGTTGCCCAACCTCCATTATTGCTAGTGTTGGCGATGACAGCGTTCCCGGAGGCGGAGTCTTTGTTATTTTCAATTTTATATCCACCAGACAAACTAAAGGATTCAGCTTCTATGCGAAGCCCACGGCTAGCATTGCGGGTAGCATCATCTTGTAATAGGTTGAACTGCTGCTCGCTCACGTCTACTTTAATAATATCAGTGGTTTTGCCTAAAGTGTTTTTCAACCAATATTCTTCCGGGCTCTCCTTGTCCGCGTCTATCAGCTCCCCACCGAGGGCAATCGCCTCTGCAACTTGTTTTGTTTCACTTTCTAGGTAAAAGCTACCGTTATAGAACTCAGCATCAGCAAAAGCAGTGTTCTGAGTAGTTGAGATAACATCAAGGTAATCAACGTTAATAAACTCTTCGCCGTCCGCTTCTCCTTTTATTTTGATGTCTTCTCCAGCTTGTATCTCTACGCCGCGAATGGTGTAGGTCGTAAAGTTATTAGTGCCGATTGTCTCATTATGCAGGTCTTCATCCAGCAACCATTCAATTTTTTGTTTGTTTCTTCCACTGCCGATCTCAACTTTGAGTTCACCTTTGCCATCTTTCTCATCGTAGTAACCGACGATAATATCGTAGATGCCAGTTGGCCCACTAAAGCTAGTCTTGGCTTCACCGTCTCCAGCTGTCGTAATTAGGCTGCCACCCGATGAAATAGCCTGTTCCTCTTTATTAAAGTGGCGCAGGTTGAGATCTTCTGCTTCTAATCGCACCCAAAAGTCAATAGGTGATGGATTACTCGAGCTCGTAAAACCAGCCTGAGCTGAAATCTGCTCGAGTTCGCTTAGTACGGCATTGCCATCAGGTAGGGATGAGCCAGAAGCATAAAGATCGCCATACAATACATCATTGCCAGTACCACCGCTGACAATATCTTGGCCTTGCCCACCCATTGCAATATCATCGCCTTCTCCGCCGCTGACTTCGTCATCACCCGCGCCGCCATCAAGTACGTCATTGCCAGCATCGCCTTTGAGTAGGTCATTATCGTCCCCACCGTCTATGATGTCGTTGTCATAGCCACCAGAGAGAATGTCAGCGCCCGCTTCTCCATATAGGTGGTCGCTGCCTGCTTCCCCGGCAATAAAGTCATCGCCGTCGCCGCCATATATTTTGTCGTTGCCAGTAGCACCATAGAGAATATCGTTACCGACTTCCCCCATCAAGCTGTCATCACCCGCTTTGCCATCAATAATATCGTCGCCCGCACCACCGCTAATGAGATCGCGGAAATTGCTGCCTGCTAAAATATCATCGGCCTCTCCCCCGGAAACAACAACAGACTGTTCAGCTGCACTATAATCTGCCACCGAGTCGTTGTAGGTTGTGGTTCCATCAGTTTCGCTACTGTCTGTCCCTTCAAAGGTCGAAAAGTAGGTTTCTAACTGTTGCCACCATTCGCCATAGCCCAGCTCAAATAGTTGCCACCATTCGCCATAGCCTAACTGAAGCATGTCCGATTCAAAGGTTTGCCACCACTCACCGTAGCCCAAGCTGAGAATAGTCACTTCAAATTGCTGCCACCATTCACCATAGCCCAGTTGTAAGAGCTGACCAGGGTTTTCTTGATGCAGCTGCCAATCGTCATAACCGGCTTCTAGCACTAGCCACCACTCACCGTAGCCGAGCTCAATAATCTGCTTCTCAAAGAGCTGCCACCATTCACTAAAGCCGAGAGTGTAGAGACTCCCAGAGGCTCGGTGCTCGGTGAGCACCGAGCTATTTAGGCCAAGGCTCTCAGCCACTGCTTGCTCAGCTTCTAGCAGGAGTGCTGATATATCTAAGTGAGTGTCAAGCAGACTGTAGTCAACATCCCAGCCTAGTAAATCAAGTGCCTGTAAGTCGCGCTCGGTCAGGCTCACCCTTTCTTTGTACGCTAAGGTAGGATCCATAATGCCCATGGCAACCTGCATTCGCTTCCAGTGACTTGCCTGGTAGCCATCGCCTCCCATGTCAGTATTTTGACCGGTTGAGAGATTTCCGATGTTTGTTTTACCACCATCGGCAGAGAGATAGGCGGCCTCGCCTTCCGTAATACTGCTGACACTGCCATCAGGATTTTCGAGGGTAGCAGACTCATCTGTGTAGCGCATCAAGTCGAATAAGCTAGCACCTTCCACACGGAGTTCATCAGATAGTAGCTGTTTGATATCGATGGTGCCGTCAATGCCACTGACGAAGCCCATGATGTGCATCATTTCATGAATAGCCATGCTGAGGGAATCAAGCGTGCCCTCTGGAGGTTCTTCTAGTCGCAGGACATCGTTGTTCCATGCAAAGTCTTGATTAACAACAATGTAGCCATCTATTCCTTCAGTGTTAACGACATCTCTATCCCATGCAGCAGCACCATCATTGAAGGTGATTGCTTCACCTAGCCCGAGTGCTTCAGCCTGGGATTTCGTGAGTAAGATTTCTGTATTGCCATCAATGACTTCGCCGTAAGCGCTGAGGTCAACAGTGTTGCCATCCTGGAGGTGGAGCACCATTTGGTCATCGATGTAGCTAGCGGCATCTTGAGCGATGTATTCTGTGAGGGTGCCGTAGTGGACGGTATGGAAGATCGGGACAGCACCACCGACAGCAGTGCCATCGCTGAGGTTGGTCGCACCAACAAAGTGAATGTCGACAGTTGTGGTGTCAGTGAGAAAGCTACCCAAGATACGAGCCGCTACTTCATAGGCGACTCGTTGTTCTAGAGTGATACCGTAGTCGTAGGAAAGATTAAATGCAACCATTTCTTCAGCGCTATAAATACAAAAAAACGAGTTGAATCAGCTATAAAGTCTTATGAGGAGCACCAGAACCAGTCTGTTCTAAATGTAGAACAGGAGATGTTAGAACGCTTGACCAACAAAATATTAGCCTCTATAATTGCTGAATCTTAAAGAGTAGAAGTCATGTTTTTTCAGGCTTTTGGCCAAGCTTAAAACAGATTTATCTGCTTAATTTTTCTTGAGTGTAACGAAATAGATATAGAGAGATATCTGTGCATATGCGGAACAACACATGTTTATTCTTTTTATGAACAATCTTTATAGAGATAATTTTTCTATGAGGATTAGCTTGCTCCAGTGCCAACTTGGGTGTCCAACCTTCACTGAAGCCAAAACTCCACGACGCCAAGAATAAAATCTATAGTAGATTGATACCCGTTATCGGCTGGCATAGTCAATTCTCAATCACCGATAGATGAAAAAATAGTGCTACCACATTAATAGATAGAATGATCGTCAGATATCTTACGCGGAAAAGTGATCTCTGTCTGTCAGTTTAATAGCGAGTAGCGAGAACGCAACCTCAGCCACATCTTTAAAGGGTTTTCCCTCACAGGAAAACCTTAAGCGATAGTTACTATTAACCTCCAGCTGATGAATAGAACAAGAAAATAAGCTACGTTCTATCCTGAAGGGGTGACACAACGCTCATAACCTAAATAAGGAGGGGGTTCAGCAGCATATAGGTAAAAAAGATAGGCTAGTTTTGCAAACTACAGCCTATTTGAATCGCCAATGAACCTCGCCCTTAGCCTACGTGAAAAGCTGGCGATTTCTGCAAGGGTGTTTTGCCCGGCGATGAACCATCTCGTTTTTTTAGCTGGCCTCTAGCCACCAATAATACCAGCGGTAGAAGCTCCAACCAATCGGATTGACAGGACCACTTGTGCTCAAGAGGTCTTCGACAAGCTTATTGGGCTCATCGGCAAATAGTCCGGCAGCATCTGTCAACTTCTCTTCTGCGCGTTCTCTTTCTTCGGCTGGCATCGCTTTGACGATGTTAGAAAGTCGGTTGATGGTAGCGCCATCAGCTTTTTGCATCTCTTTAGAAAGTTTTTCAGTCGATAATGTTAGCCAGTCCCGGACAGACTCGTCTACTTTATAGATGTCTTTAGGCAATCTACTCAGATTTTCGTTGCGCTTCTCTGCTAGTTTGTTAACGTCTTTGTAAAACTTGTCAGTTTTATCAGCGCGTTTTTCTGGATCTGTCTCTTTTTCAAGTGTTTTAGCTAAATCATCAAATTCCTTCTGTAGTTTCTGTTGGAACTCCATTTCCAGCATAGATGAGGCTTCACTCAGAGCGGCTTTGAACGCTGGAATATCGTCACTCCATTCTGAAGACAGTTGATTGATAAGCGATTGACGATCGCTTGCTAGCTGGGTTGTCAGGTCTTCCCAATCTATACCGATGGCGGCTGCCCGATCGGCACTGGCATCGACTAAGTCCCACCCGATACTATCTAGTAGAGTCAAATCTAGCTGCGAAATATCTGTCGATCGCCCTATTCGTAAGACAGGATCTGCTATACCTAAGGGATTTTCAGAAGTTTTCCAGTGGCTGGATTTGTAGCCATCGCCGCCTGAGTCTTGGCTGCCTGTCGAAAAATAGGCACCGCGACCAAACTCATCGGTGACGACAGTTTTACCCCCGTCTAGAGAGAAATACTTCTCATTGCTGCCAATCGTGAGATCCATTACGCCAAGCTCAGCGCTTTTGGCTGAGTATCTGTAGAAGTCCATAGGTGACAAGTATGAAAAGTCCTCTTTTTCCAAATCCTTTATTGGGGTAGATCCGTTGCTAGAGGCTAAGAATTCGAGGGTATCTATGCCGCTGACAATGCCCAATGCATGGCCAATTTCATGCTGTAGGACGGTAACAACGTCGTAGCGATCGCGGCTAATTCCATCCGTAGGGTCAAAATCCCAATCAACACTGCTGTTGATACTCACGAGTGCGTCTAGCTTATTCGTCTTGTTCTCAATCAGGCCAAGCGCTTTTGCCTGCGCGCGGGTGAGCTGTACTTTCTTATTATTGTTGTTGCCATTACTATCCACAAAATCTGGCTGAGAATTGCCCTTTGAGCGCCCATTAGCAAACTGGCCATCCATCAAAAAGGCAAACTCTTTCGAGTCTAGCTTCACTTGATCAGCTTCTATCTCGCCTGCTTGATACGCTTGCAAATCCTCCCGGCCTTTAGCCGAAAGCTGCAAACTATTGACGCTTGAAAGATCGGTATTGGAAGTGATGTCTTCAAATAGGGCGTCTACATAGTCTTCGTATTTGACGGTCACTCTTCCAGGCCGCGCCCCACCGAGCAAATCGCCATATTCCGATAGATCTACAGATTCGATCCGTAAGCGAAGGACTATATCATCCTTGAGGATGGATGACCACGAATCGGCAGCATAGTAGGTAGCGGCTCGTAGCGCCTCCGGTACTTGATTATCAAAATCAAACTGGAAAGTAAGCCCACCAGCAGGGGTTTGCTGATCAGAAGCCGTAGGCGAATCTGCTAAAGGCAGAATGGGATCTGTCGAGTCGAGCGGTGCGGGCGCAAAAGTACTAGAAGGATCAAACATTGTATGTATGTATCCCTTTCAGAGGGCACTTATAAGTAAAATTAAGTAAGGTTTTGGCTAAGAGAAGATGCCTTAGAAGCAAGCTACAAAGGGAAAAACAGCAATTGAATGATTATTTCTGAGGCAGCTGATAGAGACAACGACGTATTAAAAAAACATAAGTTTCTCTCAGTAGCATAAACTAGTTGAAGGATCTCACTGTCACGTCAGGGGCTTCATTTTCATAAATATAGTATGGAGTGCCGTACTAAACGAATGCTGTGCTGAGCTACTAGTGTGCTGAGCTATGGGACGAAAGCTAACCTACAGCCAATTGTCAAATTATTCGATAGCTTGTCCTGCGAGTCATCTTCACTGGCTTTTGCCAGCTGGGCTGGGGGCAGGTTTATGGTGCTGTAGCGACATGATTTGGCTGAGCCGCCCTGCCATGGGTCAAGTTGCAGGCGATCGCAGCTTAGGCACATTGGTCAATGGGTCGGACGCTAACCTCTGTGTAGCCGCGACTTGCACGATTACAGGCGGAACCCTCAGTTCAACGGGACGTACGCTATTTCATAGTTTTGATGAGTTTTCACTGACGGATGCTGGACAGTCGGCGGTATTTAGCAATTCGACAGACAATTTGGCGGTAAGCAGCATTGTGGCGCGAGTAACCGGAGGAACGAGCTCCCTGATTAACGGGTTGATTCAGGTTAAGGGAGGTAGCCAAGCTGATTTGTTTTTGCTCAATTCTGGGGGAATTCTCTTTGGTTCTGCAGCTCGGTTAGATATCGAGGGATCTTTTGTTGCGAGTACGGCCAATCAGGTAGCGTTTGACGATGATGCAGTGCTGGTGACGGGAGAAGCATCGGCGCTGCCGGCTGAACTGCTGAGCGTGAGTGCGCCGATTGGGCTAGGTTTTTTGCCGAATGATTTGCCGAATGATGTGAGCGCATCTATTTCGGTGCAGGGAAACGGCCATCTGCTAGCGTTTGGTGCGCCAGACATTTCGGCAGCGTTTGTCAATCGGACTTTTCAGCCCGCAAGTGGGCTCTCTGTTCGTTCTGGAGAGGCGATCGCGCTGATAGCTAACGGCATTGATTTTGGTGGTGGAAGCCTAAGCGCAAACGGGGGGCGAATTGCCCTAGGAAGCGTTGCTTCAGGCGACGTTTTGCTGAATCTAGATGACCCTGCTGATAGTTTGTTGAACGACGCTAAAGTTGACCAGTTTGCTGATATTTCTTTAGAGGGTCGTTCTCTGTTAGAGGTCAGCAGTAGCGAGCCGGGCCAGATATCGCTGCGAGGGCAAAATATTGCAATTACAGGCAGTTCAGCCGTTCTCTCTGAAACGCTAGCTAGCAGCGCAGCAGCAGTCGCCCAAGGGGGCATAATCAATGTTCAGGCAACGGATACTGTCACGGTCAGTGGATTTTCGCTCGGGCCGGACACACCGCCATTTCATAGCTATTTATCAGTAGATGTCGGGCCGGAGGCAGCTGGCCCCGGTGGTGTCTTGAGCCTTCAGGCACAGAATATGCAAATAGCGGCGGGTGGCCAACTAGGTGCCAATACTTTTGGGGAAGGAGGCGCGGGGCAACTGGATGTAACCGTGACGGATTCGCTGGCTTTAAGCGGTGTTTCACCTATAGGTGCAAGTGGTTTGTTTGCCGTTGGCAGCTTACCGGGCAGTGGCAATAGCGGCCAGATAGAGATCGACGCAGGTCAGCTGGTAATGGATCAGGGGGCACAGATATTAACTAACAGCTTTAATCAGGGCGCTGCTGGTGGTCTGACTATTTCAGCAAACCAAGTGAGCCTAAGTGGGACCAGTGAGCCAATAGATATAGGCGATCCGACAGTGCCTCTAGTCGCAGCACCTACACTGATACAGTCGGTACAGTCGGGGATGGGTGTTCTCTCTGAGGGCCAGGGCGGTGGCGTGACGATTGAGGCCACCCAAGTCAGTGTGACGGAGGGCGCAGAAATATCGACGGGAACGTTTGGGCCAAGAGATGCGGGACCATTGAGCATTGTGGCGCAAGAAATTAATGTTGTCGGGTTTTCGCCGATAGAAGGCCCCAGTGGAATTTTGACAACGGTAAACTTTGGTGCGACGGGTAATGGGGGTGCGCTCACACTGACGGCGGATCGACTGCGCGCTTTGAACGGGGCTCAAATTGCCAGCAGTACGTTAGGTCGCGGTAGTGCTGGCGATCTGTCTATCGATGCCGAGACGGTGCAGCTATCGGGACGAACGGCGCAGGGGCGCAGCGGTTTATTTGCCACGGCGATCGCCGATAGAGGAGCGGGTGGCACCCTGAGAATAAACGCAGCGTCACTGCTAGTAGACGATGGTGCGACAGTGAGCGTCAGTAATTTTCCCAGTAGCGAAGCATCGCCTGTTCCGCCAGGCCAAGGGGCAGCAGGTAATTTGCAGGTGAACGCTCAGCAGATTGTCATTCAAGATCAGGGGCTACTGAGTGCCGATACGGTGGCAGGCGATCGCAGCAACATCACCCTTCAAACCGAGTTACTAGCACTCAGGCGGGGCAGCCGGATCACGACAAATGCAACCGGTACTGCTACCGGAGGCAACATCAATATTGAAGCGCAGGGCTACGTGATCGCGGTTCCCGATGAAAATAGCGATATTACCGCTAATGCTGTCTTTGGAGATGGAGGCCAAGTGAATATTTCTGCGCAGCAGATTTTAGGGCTAGCGTTACAACCCGAGCTGACAGCACAAAGCGATATCACAGCGAGTTCAGAATTTGGCACGGCGGGTGAAACTCGTCTGGAAACGCCTGATGGGGAAGTGCGTTCAGTAGCAGAGCCACTCCCACAATCGACTGTGGTCTCCAGTGTTTTACAGGGCTGCATTCCTGGCAGCTCGCAAGCTGGCCGATTTGTGCAGTCAGGACGGGGCGGCATCAGCACAGAGCCGTACGGCATTTTGGATAGCCAAGCAACCCTAGCAGATGTATCAGTACCTAGCGCTCTACCTAGTGCTCTAACTAGCGCCTTGGCTCCATCTGTCAGCCAAGCACCAGATTCCCTCGTTGAAGCTCAGGGATGGCAGATGAATCACCAGGGGGAGGTGGTCTTAATCGCTGAGATATCAGAGGACTCCGTAGGGACATGCTCGCGCCTGTGATGATCAAGTTGGGAAAGAAGCCGTTTCAGCGAGTGCAAAAGTGGCTCTGGGCAACTCTGCTGATTGGCAGCTTCTGCCTAGCGGTGGGATTGAGCGGACAGCCGGTAGCCGCTTATTCACAGTCATTTTCACAACCGTCTCTGCTTTCTCAAACCCACTCAGCGACGCCAGCAGAGAAGCAGACGACGCTTTTGAACACGCCTCTAAATCAAGAGATCGCAGATGGCGTTGAGGCGTTTGATAGTGGGCGGTTTGTGGCGGCGATCGCCCACTGGCAAACTGCACTAGACACTCTGGATCCAGGTGAGAATCTAGAAGGCAACGACTTTTCTCAGAATGACTTGGTTCGAGCCTACCTATTAAGCAATCTGGCCGCTGCCTATCAGCAGCTGGGCCAGTTTTCCAATGCCAGCTTGGCCGTACAAAGGAGTAGAGCGCTTGTGCCGGTCGAGGCACCAGCCAATCAGTCGCAAACTCAGGCCTATTGGCAGGTTTCTGCGCGAACTTTAAACAGTGAAGGGCAACTGCTATGGCAACAGGGTGAAAAGGCGGCGGCCCTAGCACTTTGGCAGCAAGCGGAGACGCACTACCGCACGGCCAACGTTGCGACGCTATCGACGGGTTTGATACTGACGCAAATCAACCAAGCGATCGCACTGCAATCCTTGGGGTTTAACGTACGAGCAGTTCAACGACTGACTCAGCTAGAGACTCAGCTGAGCGGGCTACCACCCAATTTTCGCGGCGTAGCGACAAAGGAGTTGGGTAAAGCCCTACGGCGTGTAGGAGAACTGTCTAAATCGCAGGCTGTTTTATCGGGCGCTCTGACAGCTATACGTGCGGATGGCGAGACAGGAGAGACCTTGGTATCACAGCTGGAACTGGAGCTAGGCCATACGCTGCGATCGCTGAGCCATCAGGCAGTAGATGTCGGTCACGTGGAGCTGGCGAAAGACTACCAAACGCAGACGCTGAGGCACTATTCTACAGCCTTGAGTACGGCTGCCTTGAGTACAGATCGCTCAGAGAGTCTCCCGGCATTGTCCGCTCTAGCTCAGCTCAATCAGCTGAGCTATTTGATTGAAACGGCCCAGCTAGAAGCGGCGCAGTTACTTGCGCCACAAATTGAGATATCAATGTTGGCACCGGGCCGCGATCGCGTAGAAGCCTACATTAGCTACGCTCATAGCCTTGTTTGCATACAGGTACCTACTTCGGCGGACTGTATCAGAATGGGTTGGCAGGAAGTCTTGGCAAGTGAGACAGCAAGAGAAACAGTGACAGCGAGAGAGACAGATCAGCCGCAATGGAATCTGATAGCGCAGAGCCTAGCTGAAGCGATTCGTCAGGCAAAGGATTTGTCTGACCCATTGCTGGAATCCTATGCCGTGGGAGAGCTAGGCCATGTGTATGAACTGAGCGGGCAGCAGGGCGAAGCACTTGAACTGACGCAGCGAGCCTTAGGGCTACTGGAGGGCACCCAATTACAGGAGGCGGCATACCGATGGGAGTGGCAGCTAGGTCGACTCTACCGCAGCCAGCCGTCAGATCCGGCAGCGGCCTATGCCGCTTATCAGCAGGCGATTGAGTCGCTCGCGACGGTGCGGCAAAACCTGTCGCTAGTCAATCCTCAGTTACAGCTTTCATTTAGAGACAACGTAGAGCCGCTGTACCGTGAGTTTGTAACGCTGTTGCTGGGTCAGCGAGCCAATGGGCAAAAGATCGATCAAAGATCGCTCAGGCTAGCGGTAGAAACGATAGACGAACTTCAAATCACAGAATTAGAGAATTTTTTGGGCTGTCAGCTATCTCAGCTCGTCAACCTAAGTGACGTTAGCGTCGACTCGCGTGCCGCGAAAATATATCCTATTTTGCTCGCAGAGCAGCTGGCGATCATTGTCGATATTCCCAATCAGCCCCTGCAACTGCGGACGGTCGCTGTAGCGCGGCAAACTGTGGAGTCCACGCTTAGAGCGCTGCGCCGAAACCTAGCGCTGCCTGGTAAAACGCCAGAGGTATTGACCTCAGCCAGTCAGCTCTACCAGTGGCTATTTGCGCCTATTGCCCCCATCCTAGCTGCGGCAGAGCAAATCGAGACGCTGGTATTTGTCCCCGATGGGGCCTTTCGCAATGTGCCGATAGGCGTGCTTTACGATGGCAGTCAGTATTTAATTGAAAAAGAGTATGCGATCGCCATAGCACCTCAGCTCGACTTGTTTGCGCCCCGCGACACCCCACAGCAGCTGCGGATATTGCGCGGGGGCCTTGGCCTAGCGCAAACCATCGAAGGTCGACGGTTTCCGGCCATTGAGCTGGTACAAGCAGAGCTAGAGCAAATTCCCGATGAGCTGACGGTAGGCCCAGCGTTGCTCAACGAAGCCTTCACTCAGCCCAACATTGAACAGCAGCTAGCCAATGAGCGCTACAGTGCCATTCACTGGAAAACTCACGGCATACTTAGCTCCGATCCGGCTGGAACCTTTTTGGTGGCTTACAAAGACGACATTACCGCCAACGAACTGAGCAGCCTAGTGCACACTGCTAGAGTGCAGCAGGCTGAGCCCTTAGAACTACTTGTGCTCAGCGCCTGTGAAACGGCTCAGGGTGACCGCCGGGCGGTGTTGGGATTAGCCGGTATCGCAGTCAGAGTCGGCGCACGTAGTACCCTCTCAACCCTGTGGCGAGCAGATGATCGAGCCAACACTCAGCTAACGACTGCTTTTTATCAGGGCATCAGCGCTGGCCTAACGAAGGCTCAGGCGTTGCAGCAAGCACAGCAGGCGCTACTCGCGGTGAACGGCTATCCAGCTCCTTACTACTGGGCTCCCTACGTTTTGGTCGGCAATTGGCTGTAGTTGACGTGATACGAGCGATCGCGTTAATTTTCAGCGCCGTCAGTCATCAGCCTAGGCATTACTGGGCCAACGAATGGCACATGAATTAACTCACCTAAGCCAATGGCTTCTAGCCAACTTTGCCAGTTCGCCTCAGCTTGAGAGACTAAGGGCGATTCAGCGCGATCGCTGCTAGCGAGAAGGTCTGCGGTCTGGGCGATCGCATCGTACCAAATTTCGGGGAGCTCAGTGCCAGTTTCAACATCGCTAGTCCCAACATCAGCCAGTCTTTCTGGCGACTGAGCTTGACTGGCAGGTGCGTTAGGGGGCAGTAGATCCTCAGAGGCAGGGTCGGTGCTAACCCGATGTACCCAGCCATCGACAGAAGGAATCGCTGTAATCGTTTGACAGTAGACGTTGAGATACCACCGATAGACTTTGCCCGGTTCGAGCGCGGGGACGCCAGCAGGTAGCGCAATGCTAACAATGCCAGCCCGAGTCGGGACGAACTCGGCAACGTAGAGTTTATCTTTCTCATCGGCGCTGAGCAAAATAAACTCAACTTTATCGATATCGGCAGGGCGATCGGGAAGATGAAATAGAAGCGTCGGACGATCCAAAGCAGTATAGACCGGGTTTTGATAGGGAATTAGGGCAGTGAGGGAAGGTTGCTCATAGTCGCACGCCTGAGCAAATTCATCGAGCCCGCCTCCTGGCTGCACTCGGTTGGGCGGCGGACTAGGCGGCGGCAGTGGTCGATTGCTCCGAGGTCTTGAGCGCCCTCTAGCCTGCACACTTGGCTCAGCGATTGTCTGGGTATTACTGACTTGAGCGCCGCTAATTTGAGCACTGCCAACCTGGGCAGCGCTAACTTGAGCAGCGCTAACTTGGGTACCGTGCTCAACCTCAAAAGAGGGCGCGGCCGCTAACACCTCCAACGGCACGAGAGCGCTGGCCACAGCTGCAAACAAGGTGGCTATCTGAAGCCGATATCGTAGCTGTGTGGCGCAAATCGCAGTCATCATGACATTCTTAGAAACAATATTTAAGGCGAGTTTCAACCAGTGAGCGCAAAAGTCAATTCTGAACCGGTCGGATTTGCCTAACACTGACCGCAGCCCCTAGCGATGCTAAAGCGCTGGGCACCAGCGGCAGCCACAGTCCGCCTACTATGGCTAGCCAGCAAGTCCCGTACAGCAGCAGCGCGCCTAGGCCAACGCTCAATAGCCACAGGCTAGGGGCCGGCAGCCCCTTAATACTGCGCCGTTTCATGGCCCAGCTGACGTAGCCCGCCAGGCCGCTCCAAGAAAAGATCCACAGCATATCTCCCCACTGCCAAAGTCCCCACTGAGGCAGGGTATGGATCAACGCGCGATCGTCTAGCACCGCGCTGACCAGCTGACTAACCATATGGGTATGTACCCACAGCCCTGGCATTGGGCCATAGGGCGTTTCGAAGTAGTCTTTTGAAACTGGGGCGTTGTAGCCAACCAAAACAACGCGATCGCGCAGTAAATCAACATCAAAGCTACCCGACATGAGCTGCTCGATGGAAACCTTTTGAGCCGGCTGACCCGCCCTGTAGTTCAGCAAGATTTGGGTGCTAGTTGTTTCTAAGCTTTGATAACCACCCACGCGCTGAGCCAATGAGTGAAAGACCACAGACCCAAATTTCCAGTGATGATCGGGGGTGACTTCTAAGGGTGCGATGTCGTTTTCGTAGAGATACTCAAAAGCAAGCTGAAAGCTAAAGCTGTAGGGTGTAATACAGGTAGAGGGCGTCGCTGCAAACTTAGGCTCGTAGGAAAGCAGCTGCCGACGAACCCAGGCCCCCCGCAAGCCCGCATTACCCTTAGGGAAAAGATCGCCCCGCGATTCACGGAGCGATTCACGCAGGCCAGTCGCCGGGACATCAATAGGCAAATCACTAAACCCTACCTGCTTAACGCGTGTTTGCTCAGAGAGCTGAATCGGCACCTGAAAATTTTCGTCAGGACTGCTGTAAGAGCACACCAGGAATAGATTTGGCGTTTGCTCCACCTGCTGTAAAAACCTGTTATGGCCCTCGCTCAGCGCTTGTGTCGGTGCGGCCCTGAACTGACTAGTCGCAGCATTATTAGTTGCAGACGTCAGTAGGGCATTACCTTGATCGATTGGTTCTTGAGCAGACTTTGCCTGAGCAGGCTTTGGTTGAGCTCGATGTAAATCTAGGCCAACGGCCAGAGGGCTACCTTCAGCAATCTGGTCGATTGCGGTTGTGAGCACTTCGTCGGGCAGCGGATAGCCATATTTGCTGGTGCTCTCTTCTGCGATTTCAACCACAACGATGCGCGGGTCTACAGACTCAAGCGGGCGCAGACGCAGCAGGTAATCGTAAGCAGCCAGCTCGAAAGGCTCTAGCAGACCCAAGGCTCGCAGTGCGAGAACCATGCTGCTAACAAGACAGCTCTTGAAGATGGAGGACCGTAAGCCTGTGTGCGATGGCGAAGCCCCTCCATAGGAGGATCGCCAGCCTCTATGAACCTGGGCGACAGGTTCACGCGCTGGACGCTGCCAGTCCTGCCAATAGATAGCAGGCGCTGTAGGATTTTGCCAAACCACCGGCAGCCAACTGGTGCAAGGGACATCTGTATCAAGCCCCGCCAGTCGCTGACGAGCTTCTCCCACCGCAGCATGAAAGGGCGCTCCGGCGACAAACGCAGCTAGCAGATATTGCAAAAATTTCTGAGCCACGTAGTCAGGTATTGGTTCTCGCATAACCACAACGTAGGGCACTTGCAGATCTGAAAGCTGCTGCGCCAGCCCTAGGCCATCGCAAGAATTAAAAATGGCAATCTTTAGCCCCTGGCGAACCGCCTTAATAAGCGCAAATTTTATTTGGTCTATCGTAAGTCGTTCATCTTGATTGAGATCGATAACGCCCAGCGTCCCCTGGGTTTTGCTATGGCCTGCAAAAAAGAAAATATCCCATCCCTCAGGCTGCCACAGCTGCTCGTGGAGTTCACTCAGGCTAGGCGATTCTAGAACGCTAAGTGTGGCCTGAGACGACTCAGCTAAACCACTTAGCGCGCTCATATCAGCGCTCAGATCGAGGTCGTTGCTATTGCCAAAAACAGATAGTATGCGCGGCTGAGACGATGGCGGCGGGGTCACCGATAGCGGTTGCCAGTCTGACGAACTAAAGGAAAGTTCGGCGCGAGGGTAGGATTCAAACAGCTGCCTCAGATGCCAGGGCAACTTTCGCAGATGCGGATCGCTAGTTTCTAAAATAATTTGGGCGTTGTCTGCTTTTGCTAGCTCACTGCGCAGCGCCCGGTCTACGGGCAAAAATTCGGGAGAGTTGAGCCACTGGTTTAGCTGCCCAACGAGATCTGCGCACAGCTGATTAAAATCGCCCGCCGAATACCGCAAGCTCTCCCTTTGCAGAATATTAATCCGAAAGGACAAATCTTGACTGCGAGCATAATAGAGCTCTTGCCAGCGCTGTTGAGTATCCGACAGTTCTAGTGCTGCCGGCAACTGCCCAGTGAAGCGGCTAGGATGGCCTCCAATCGTTGGTTCGCTGCTGGGATCGGTGGCGGGCGACGACAGAACACCCATTACTTCGCCAATGATGCTTGGGTAGCCCCCTGTCAGCGTACCGTTGCCCAAATTTAGGATGATCTTTCTCATGTGCACCCAACGATTGATATACGCCTGTGTAAATATATCTACGGACCTAAAAAGATTTGTTTATACAGTAAAAGCCTCAGTATAGGAAAACTCATCTATAGCGAGTTCAATCCCAAATGATTCGGCAAGTTGTCCTTGAAAATAAGGTAGCTGAATGAATGTGTCATTTTTCAGGGCCTTGGCTGCTGTCAGCAGATTTTGCTGACCATCTAGCAGCCTTAGCTCAATACTTTCGGGTAAGACAGAGGCACCTTTTGCTGGCTGAGCCTGCATGCAAACCCTATACAGCCCGTGAGGCTCTTGGCGAACAGCTAGCAACAAGACTGCGCTTATCCCAACCTTGCGGCTGGTCTCTGCCGATTCTCTCTGATGCTTTGTCCTTAACGATACAGACTTGCATCGTTTGAGAAAAGTTTCATCCCTAAGATGATAAGCACTGCAAAGCCGCATTGCACCTGGAACAGCCGCCTCCAAAAGCTGATCTAAAGGTTGCCACCCGACGCCAAAATCTCCGTAAAACCACTGACTCAGCTGACTGGGCTGATGACCTGTTCTGCTCAGTGCAATTGTGCCTTCGGTAGCCGGATCGCAGTATGGCGACGTTGGCAGATTGCTGGTTGCAGAAGGCTGGAGGATACTGCCCTTTTTGAATTGAGCTGTGAGCTTATGCACAGCGTAGGCTTCGATCAGTGACGGCAGCTGAAATCTGGGGGGATCTGACGTGGTCTCGATGGTGAGATAGGAGCGCTGTTTGAGTGAGTCTAGAGCAGAGATTAGGTCGGTGGCGCTGATGGGTACCGGCAAGCCCTGCTGAAGCTCCAGTAGCGAAAGGGGTTGCCTTTGGCTTGCTAGCCAGTAGAGGATACAGAGCTCTGGTTCAGAAAGCCGCTCAAAGGAAGGGGCTAGCAGTCGCAACACGTCTGTAAACAAAGCGGAGGTCTGCTGAAGAAAGGCGTCTACTCGACCATTAAACATATCTCGAATGACTCGGGCCGCCAGCTGCAAGGCGAGGGGATGCCCCTGATATCGCTCAATAAGTGCAGGCCAATGATCTGGGGTTCTCAAAGATTCGTTGGCTAGCAATATCGTAGCGGCATTCTTTGAAAGCCCCGTGAGGCAAAGAGAGTAATGATTTCTATGGCGGCCACCTGGGTTTAAGCAGTCGGCAGGGCCTTCTGTTCCGGTGAGTAGCAGGCAGCTGTGAGAGCTGGATACTGCCTGGAAAAAATCGCTATATGCTCGGTACTCTGGCCGATACTCGCCCGCTAACGTGCCTGGAAGAAGAATGGCCTGAACATCTTCAACAATTAGAAGAACACAGTGCTGCTCTAGGGCCAGCAGCAGCTGATGAGCAGATTGCTCCGGTGAGGTGATCTTCCCTTGGAGGGGCTTAGCCTGGGCACTGCCTAGTTTAGCGAGGATGCTACTACAAAAGTCACTCACGTGAGGGGTGTGAGTTAGCGACTGCCACAGTACAAAATCGAACATAGACTCTAGCTGTGCGGCCACGGCTTTGCACAGGTAAGACTTACCAACACCTTCGAGTCCCCAAATACCCACTAGACAGCCTTCGCCTCCTTGCTTGGGTAGTGGCAATACTTGGTCAGCTGTATTGGGCCCGTCGTGGGTGAGCGACTTTTCGATCCAATGCTTAATTTTAGTAAGCTCAGCACCATATCCATACAAAAGTGATGATGTTTCTGTATCTGCTTTGGCAATTTTTGCCGATGTAGCAGGCGCGACAGCGCCGGGAGATACCGAGCGCGCGGCTGATGAGCGAGTAACGAATGCATTATTTGCTACGTCTACTGATGCGATATTTATTGACTTTTCCTGGCTAAACGCAGGCTGGTTAGCGCCGAGGTAAGCTTCTAGCGCTAATCGGAAGTTGGTCTTAGAGACCGACTGCTCAAATATTCCTGAGAGTTGCTTCCAGAGCTTTGGCGCGACATCTCTCATCAAGTAGTTGGTGCTAAATTCCGATTCCTCAGCCATTTGGTCATACGTTAGCCCGCGCCAAGTGCCCCGGAGAATGGCGATTTCAGGCTCTCTCAGGCGATGGCCAGTCTTTTCAGTAACATGAGCACTCAACCACACCAGTGGGGGAACCAAGTCGACATTCATACCCTCATCAGCTCTCACGATAGGCGAAACACAAATACCAGCACCGTCAAGATCAGCATACTGAATAAATGAACCTCAGTGTGATGTACTTCTACAACCGTAGCTTTTGTAACAGTAGCTTACTTAACTTTTGCATAAACTAGTTATGTGTTAATTTACTTGGAACAGATGAAAACTGTTTTTTCCTACTCAAGAGGCCATGAAGAGGTCGTAGTTTTGTCAGCAGGCATCAGATAAGTATGTCGTTAACGCAATGCTCTACGACTGAAATTAGCGCTGATGATGTCAGCAAAGCGACAGGAATAAACCCTCATTTTTGATTTTTCTGCAAGTTTGACGCGCAGACATTCGTTCACTCAACAGAGTCTCTCTCTATCAGGATTAGAAAAGTGACCACAGCACTACAGTCATTAGAACAGTCATTAAGAGCAAATACCGCAGCAATATTCCAAGGGCAGAATCTGTGCGATTGTTTGGACTATCGGGCGCAGCAACAACCTGAGCAGCTTGCCTACCAGTACCTGCGACGAGGAGAAACAATCGAGAGAGCAATAACTTACCACGAGCTTCAAGTGCAGGCACAGACGATCGCCTTTCACCTTCAAGCTATGCGGGCAACTGGCGGAAGAGCGCTCTTAGTCTTTTCCCCAGGGCTAGATTTTGTAGCGACGTTTTTAGGCTGTTTCTATGCGGGGGTAACGGCAGTGCCTGCCTATCCTCCTAGAAAAAATCAGAGAATATTGCGTCTGCAAGCTATTGTTGAGAACGCAGAAGCAACCGTCGTGCTAAGCACCTCCGAGCTAGCCCAGAAAATTGGCAAGTGGTTTGAGGCTAGCTCTCCGTTGAGTAATATTCCGTGGCTGTCTGTAGACACCCTAGCACCGGGCGAGTCCGAGGTTAGGGCTACGCCAAATCCAATCGCTTTCTTGCAGTATACTTCTGGCTCTACGGGTGCGCCCAAAGGCGTGATGGTAACGCAGGAGAATCTTTCTCACAATTTGGCGGCCATTTACCGTTGCTTTGGTCATAGTGCCGAGAGCCGAGGCGTTATTTGGCTGCCGCCGTATCACGATATGGGCTTGATTGGTGGCGTACTTCAGCCGCTGTATGGCGGCTTTCCTGTAACGCTGATGTCGCCTGTCGACTTTTTGCAGAAGCCGCTGCGGTGGCTTCAGGCTATCTCGCAGCACAGCGCAACCACGAGCGGCGGCCCAGATTTTGCCTATCGTTTGTGCGTTGACAAGTTAGAAAGTTTGCGTAATCGAGATCGCAACCTTGAACCGTTGAAAAAATTAGATCTCAGCAGCTGGCAAGTCGCTTTCACCGGTGCTGAGCCTGTACGTACAGATACGCTAGATAGGTTTGCCGAAGCTTTTGAGCCCTATGGCTTTCGTCGAGAAGCCTTTTACCCTTGCTACGGTATGGCCGAAACAACATTAATTGCGGCCGGTGGAGCTGTTGATTTACTGCCTGTTGTTGAAACTATTGATGCGCAGCAGCTAAGCCAACATCGAGTTGAGCGAGTAGTCCAAGAACAGACTGGCGAAAGCGATGAGTCGGCCTGTACGGTAGTTGGCTGCGGCAAAAGCCTGGTAGACCAAAAGATAGTGATTGTTCATCCTAAGCGGTTGACTCGCTGCGCGCCGACAGAGGTAGGCGAAATATGGGTTGCTGGCAAGAGCGTCGCTCAAGGCTACTGGAGTAGTCCTCAAGAAACGGTACGCTGTTTTCACGCCTACCTGAAAGAGAGTGATTTGGCAGGTGCTAGCGAAGGCCCGTTCTTGCGCACAGGCGATTTAGGATTTGTGCACAACGGTGAGCTGTTTGTCACAGGGCGCATCAAAGACATGATGATCATTAGGGGGCGAAATCATTATCCGCAAGATATTGAGCATGTATTAGAAAGCTGCCACCTAGCACTGAAGGCAGGCGCGAGTGCAGCTTTCTCTATAGAGCATGAGGGAAATGAGCAGCTAGTTGTTGTTTGTGAAGTGAAAAGAACTTATTTACGACAGCTGGATATAAAGTCGGTGAGTCGTGAGATTCGTCAGGTGATCGCAGCTGCATACGACTTACAGACATATGCAACCTTCCTGGTAAAGCCGGGTAGTATTCCCAAAACATCTAGCGGCAAGATTCAACGATATCGATGCCGAGAGCTATTTTTAAAAGGAGATTTGGCTGTGGTAGAAGACTGGAGCGAAAATCCTAAATACAAGCGTGAATTTGTCAAAATTCAGTCTGAAGTCGATAAGCTTTTTCAGATAATGAGTGCTGAAAAATAAGTTTAGAAAATTACTGAATAAAAAGAGAACACAAGGAACAACTCTTGCCTGAGCAGGGTCTATAGAGATATGTGGAAAAGAGAAAATAGATGAAGAGTATTCTACCAATTTCCCTTTAAAAACGCGTAGATGAAGACGTATGTAAAACTGTTGCTTTCCTTTATCTTTTTATAGGCTATAGTTTACGCTTTGATAGCACCTCACTCTTCGCTGACGCGGTTGGCTGACACGGGTTTGCTTGCATCAGTGATACGTAACGTATCAAGCTCGTCATTTTTTGTTCTGCGCACGGGTTTGATAGCCCCTTTACCGCTTAGGAGATTTTATTTTCATGAAAGTAGAAGAGCAGCAGCGAAGGCTAGTAACAGACAGTCAAAGCAGTTTGGAAGACATTCAGTCATGGATTGTTTCATACCTGTCAAAACTGCTGGAAATATCTGCGGACGAGATAGAAGTGAATGTTCCTTTTGATAGCTATGGACTAGATTCTTCTGCCGCTATTGGCTTAACAGGTGATTTAGAAGATTGGTTAGGCAAGGAAGTCGACCCCACAGTTCTCTATGACTATCCCACCATAGACACATTATCTGAATATCTCAGCGGGGTATAGGCCGAGCGAGCAAAATTGGCAATTAAGCAGCTGATTACAAGCAACTGATTACAGCAGTGTGACAACTATGGCTAAAAAAAGCAGTCTTCTAACGCGTAAAGAACAGTCAAAGACAAGGTCTGATTCTACCCATAAAATCTCTCAGTCTAAAAATGTTGCTAACAGCAGGCCACATTCTAGCCACTCGGATAAGCAGGCTTTACAGCAAAAAAAACTATGCGAAACATCTCCGAGAAGCAGACTTGCCCGTAAGACGCAGAAGCTTGTAGGAACGACCTATCGAAACAATCTTGACTCTGATTACACTGAAAAGATTGCTTCTCTCACTCGTGACTTTAAGTACGATCAGCATCGGGCATCTCTTTGGAGTGATCCGAGTCATTCTTTGCTATACGGCACGCCGCTCTATGCAGAAGCCTCGTCTACTCAGCGCTTAGCGCTCAATCATTTGGGATGGTTTGCCAACTACAACTACATTTCCAACTCTGAAACTGAGACGGTGATGTATAACCAAGTGACCGGCAGCGTATTTAGAGCCATTGGCGGCTACGATACGCTAGCAGACGAGCTGACGTTTGAAACGCAGCAAGAGCACGACCACATTAAGGCATTCCGCAAAGTTGGCCTAATGACAGCGACCTCGCTGATTGGCCGTAAGGGACTGAACGAACTCTTGAAGTGGAATTCTTACAAGCTCACTTTAGGGAAGCGGTCGCTGCCGACCTATCAGTATTATGCACTGCGATCGCTCGCAATCTCAGTCGGCGGCAGAGGCCACCGGGCCCACTATTCCAGCTACTTACAAACGTTAGAAGATGAGAATGAGTTCATTCTAAAAGCCCCTACGACAGGGATGCTAGGGCGCTCTGTAGGGCCATCGCTGCCACGGCAAAGCTTTTATGGCTTTAGCTGGGGCATGGGATCGCCTTTTATGGCCTGCCATTTTTATACGGTTCGTATGATTGCCAATCTGTATTTGAAGAATATGGAACATGCGATCGCTAAATACGCCAAGCAGCTAGAAAACAGTGATTCCACCGTACCTGCACCCACAGCCATCTCTCGCTATCACTTTTTAGATGAAGCCTTTCACACTACTATCTCTAAGCTTCTGGCTAAAGATTTGTACAGAGAGTTTTCAGCCCCGACGACCTTTGAAAAGCTCACGGCTAATAGTGTACTCTACAGTATGCAAACCGGTACGCTTGGTGGGCTCTCCGCTGTGCTACCACATCGTTACTTCTCAGATGATTCGACTATTTTAGAGCTGATTTATCAACTGTTACGCTCTCCTGTTTTTGGATTTTCTCACACCGATACTAAGCATTGGATTGAGCGATGTTTTTGCCAGGAGCATGAGGGCATCTACACTGCCGCTGCGAACAGAGCGCGTCTGTTAAAAGAGCTGAAAGACTTTTTTGCTGATGTTGACTATCTGTGGCCAGTAAACCGCCATATGAATGCGATGGCTAACCGAGGAGCCATATCATCCGCACTCGCCCAAAACCGACAAACGTTTAAGACATTTTTTCAACAGACTAGAGCGGATGCATAAGGTGCACTCAGCAAAATCTTTTAAGAGGCTGTCAAAAGAGCTATGAAACCTATCGCAATTACCGGCATGGGATGCCGATTTCCTAAAGCGAATAATCCAGAAGCCTTTTGGCAGCTATTGCGTAATGGTCAGCAGGCCATTAGCTCAGTACCAGCAAGCCGCTGGTCGGCTACGGACTTTTACGATCCCAATCCTAAAGCGGCGGGGAAAACAAGTAGCTGTCGAGGTGGTTTTTTAGATGACATCGAGAAATTTGATGCTGCCTTCTTCGGCATTAGCCCAGAAGAAGCCCACCACATTGACCCGCAGCAGCGATTGTTTTTAGAGATTGCTTGGGAAGCCCTAGAGCATGCGGGCATTGCGCCGCTAGGACTCAGCGATAGTGCCACAGGCGTTTTTAGCGGGCTCTGCACAATCGACTATCATCGTTTGCTCTACCGCGACTTTAGCGCGATTGGCCCCCACAGCGGAACGGGCACGACCATGTCGATTACGGCGAATCGGCTGTCCTATTTGCTGAATTTGCGTGGGCCAAGTATGGCAGTAGATGCTGCTTGTTCCTCTTCACTGGTGGCGATTCATCTCGCCTGTCAAAGTCTGCGGTCAGGAGAATCTAATCTCTGTTTGGCAGGCGGGGTCAATCTCATTCTCTCGCCAGATTCGATGATTTCATCATCTCAAACTGGCTTGCTTTCTAAAGAGGGGGCATGCAGGCCCTTTGATAGCGAGGCCGATGGCTACGTCAGAGGAGAAGGCTGTGGCATTGTTATTCTCAAGCGATTAGAAGATGCGCAGGCAAATGGCGACAGTATTTTAGCTTTAATTCGAGGTTCGGCGGTCAATCAGGATGGCCTGAGCAACAGCTTAACGGCACCTAACGGACTGGCGCAGCAGGGATTGATTCAGCGAGCGCTGGCGGTCAGCGAGGTTCTCGCGCAAGATATTGACTACATTGAAGCCCACGCGGTAGGTACACCGCTAGGCGATGCTGTCGAGTTTAAGGCGTTGAAGAAAGCGCTGAAAAGCGAGAGAGAAAAACCTTGTTTTATCGGATCGGTAAAATCTAATATCGGCCATTTAGAGGCGGCTTCTGGGGTCGCTGGGGTGATTAAGGTGCTTCTGTCGCTACAGCATGAGGAAATCCCGCCTCAGCTAAATTTTGAGCAGGCTAACCCCTATGTCGATATTGAGGAAAGCTCATTTGAAATTTCGCCGATGGTAATACCTTGGCAACGTCAGCAAAGCCGGCGGCGCGTTGCCGGCGTGAGCACGTTTGGATTTGGCGGAACGAATGCGCATTTTGTCATTGAGGAAGCACCGCTCAAGAGCGTGAAAGCTCAGCCGGAGAACAGCAAGGATGAACGACCTTGCCATCTACTTGCCTTGACGGCTAAGAGTCCTGCGTCACTTCGAGAATTAGCTCAGCGCTATGTTCGCTTGTTGTCGGATTCAGCTGAAGAGTCAGCGCAGAACTTATCTCAGGCTAGGGCAACGAATGATGACTCTTCTGTTGTATCTGCGCGATCACTCGCCGACATCTGCTTTACGGCGAACACAGGCCGTAGCCACTTTAACGAGCGTCTTTGCTTAATTAGCAATTCGCATGAACAGTTACAGCAGCGATTGACTCGATTCTGCGAAGGCAAAGAAACAGAGCTGGCAGGTCAGTTTCTTGCGGGTCAAGTAAAAGGACGAAAGCGGCCTCGGCTAGCTTTTTACTTTCCTGAACCCACGTTGGGAACATTGCGTTTGGGTCAGGTTCTCTATGCTTCGCAACCCATATTCCAAGCTGTTTTTGACGGCTGTGTTCAGCGCTCAGCGTCCCTCGTATCGCTTGATGCATCTAATTGGTCTCAGACTGCTGAAAAGCTGACACTTTCAGCAGCTGAGAAAATGACGGCACGGGTGGTGAGCTATGCGCTAGCAGTCATGTGGCAGTTTTGGGGAGTGCAGCCTAAGGCGTTTGTGGGTGCAGGCATTGGCAAGCAGATAGCCGATTGTGCTGCTGGGCTCATAGAAGTTGAGGAGATGTTGCTGCGGCTGTCTTCACCTGAGTTGTTGTCTGAACCTGCGGAAAATTGGGCAGAAGACAACAGTCTTTCGGACCCTTCTTTTAGTCCTGAACTTACAGAGTGCGATATCGCTTTATCTATGGGCAGTGGCCCAGAAGGTGAACCGCCCTTAGAGGGATATCTAGCAGCACCCTATCAAGGTCAGGTGGCGCACCTGCCGCTCCGTACTGAGATGGATATCTGGCCACAGCTCCTCTCTCATTTGGCGTGCTTGTTCGTCAAAGGGATTGAAGTAGACTGGCTAGCTTTTGATAAAGGATATGCCAGAAATCGTCTGCCGCTGCCGACCTATCCGTTTGAGCGATCGCGCTACTGGTTCAACCAAGCGCCTAGCCTTACAGCTCCCAAAATAGCACCCTCTAAACCGTCAGAAATAGCGATAAACCACACTAAAGAAAACTCACACAATCATATGACCGTAAAAACATCGTAAGCAAAATGACTAAACACATGATAGAGAGTACTCAGCTGATAAAAAGTGAGCCACTCACCACTCAAGAAATTCAAGATTGGTTAGCCGAGCATCTTAGCGAGCAACTGGGTATAGCAGCCGATGAAATAGATATTCATACCCCTTTGAGTCGGTACGGTGTGAGCTCTATGCAGGCGATGGCGATCGCCGATCAGGGTAAGCAGCGATTCGGCCTAGAAATTTCTCCGCTGGTGATTTGGAGCTATCCGAATATTGCTTCGCTCGCTCGCTATTTTTCTGAAGAATTAAATGACAGTGACAGCGAATCTTTCGAGATTTAGATTTACGTTGTTTATCTCTGTATTCTTTCGTTTTTACGCCTAGAAGTATAGACATCTCTACCGAGCGATTCATGATTCTCTCTGATCTGCTAACAACATTGAATAGTCAAGGCATTCGGCTGTGGGCTGACGGAGATAAGCTCCGAATGAGTGCGCCTAAGGGTGCGCTGACCGCTCAGCTAAAGGCTGATATTACAGCCTACAAAGAAGACATCCTAAAAAGTTTGTCGCGTGGTTCACCTCAGCTGGCAACCGTTTCGACTGAGTGCGGATTGAGCCTGGGAACGATTGGTCAGCTGATAGGCGGCGATCGCACCGCACTACCGGTCACCGACCCTGGGATTATGGCCAAGCAGCTACAGGTAACCTTTCGCCCGCTGCCTAAAGGAACAGACGTCGATAAGCAAGTGTTGGCGCTAAGAGATACTTTAGAAGAAACCCTAAAGCAGCAGGGTGTGCGGGTAGTCATGTGGGATCAGGCCACTCGAAAAATCCAGTCTCCTTTACCTGTGATTGGCGGTTTCATCCAGCGATTGCGACCGGCTTGCAAGCAGCTGACCCTAACAGCGGTGCGCTCTGAGATCAATGCAGTTATTGACGTAGAGCGGCCTGTTTCTGTTTGGAAAAGTTGGATCGCTGAGCGGTTCTATCAGCTCTCGACTGGACAAGTTGGGTCGCGATCGCACTCACCCGCTACAGTTGCCGACATTACCCGGCGCATTGGCTGGGCCGAGGACCACGCTATTCAGCGCTTAGAAGATCCTACGGCGACTCAGGTAATACTGCTTACGCCACTAGATCAACGTTTTACCAATGCCGAAATACCCTACACCGAAAAGATTGGATTAGGCGTAGATACTTTGATTAGCCAGTTTTCGGAAATTGTAATTGGGGTGTCTGAAAAAGAGATTTCGATTCTCAATATGAATCTGTCTGACTCTTTGTTTCCAAAGGCGCAGCTAGAAAAATTTGTGCAGCGATCGCTCATTCCTAAAATCTATGTTCCCATTTCGCCGTTGCCATTGAGTCGATTTGAAATAGGCCGCTATTGCCCAGTGCGATCGCCCTATGCTCAAAAGCTAGTTCAGATGAGCCAAGTGCTGGCTAACACTGGTTTATTTCCGTCTGGCTTTCAGCTCTCTGAAGTCGTGCACCGGCAGTCTCATCGAGACATTGTCGCCGCGATTATCAATGGGAGAACCGGAGTTTCTTATGGGTTTGTGGCTTATGCCGAGCCGCCGCAATACGTAGGACCGGTTGAGATTTCAGAAGCTCGGTGGCAAGTGCTTTCGGCTATTGACGGACTATCTTCACGAGAGATTAGGCAGACAGATGAAGGCAGGCGATATATCAAGACATTGATTGGTGAACAAATATTCTATAAACAGATTCCTGATATCTGGCTAGTGTGCTCGCGCTCCGGTGCGAATAAAACAAACTTAAGCCTTACTGAAGACATTCTGAGATTAGGTGTTAACGGTTCACTCCAGCTTCAGCTTCCGGAAAATGTTGATTTAGCCACGTCAAAAGTAGATATAAAGCCTTCCTACGATACCTATGTGATGGTAGCGATCGCACTCTCTGCAGCGCTCTACATACCAGAACTTGTGCAAAACGGCGCACCCATTATTCACTTTCACGGCTACCCAGAGAAAGATTGGTTTGGCGATAGTGAAGACGTTGCCGGTAGCTGCAATCCAGCGGTTCCCTGTGGCACCTACGAGTCTGGGGTCTTCAATTTTCTCAGCCTGCATCAGCTAGCAGGCAGTGAGCAGCGACTACTGAAGCTGGCCGGGCTAATAGAGCCCGACCATGGAATTAACCTGCTGGCCCAGGATACTGAGTACTTGCTTGAGCGCGTTCAATCAGGGGTGGCGCGATCGCAAATAGAGCTGGGCGGACGGTATCTTCCAACCTTCAACAGTGCGGCACCGGCACATACTTTTTCGGAACAGACGCCTAACGGTTCAGACACTGATTTAGTCACTAGCCACACACCTGTTTCTAGTGGAGGTAGATCATGAACTTGAAAGGTAAAACAGTTGTGCTAACAGGGGCTTCTCGGGGCATTGGTCGTGAAATCTCTCAGCGCTTTGCCAAGCAAGGCGCGAATTTGATTGGGATTGCCCGCTCTGCCCCCGGCTTAGACCGTTGGAAAACCGACATGACTAACCTTGGTATCGAAGCTAGAATTGTTGTCTTCGATCTTAGTCAAACAGAAAAATTGCCTGAACTGGCGCAGGCTATTGAACAGAAAATAAAAAGTTTAGATAGCCTTCAGGTGGATGTTTTAATCAACAATGCCGCCGTAGAAATTTATCGTGCTTTTCAAGACTATCGACTAGAAGAGATAAAAACGATTATCAACGTGAATTTGCTCTCGGTGATGACTTTAACGCATTGCCTGCTGCCACAGCTTGCGCCACAAGGCTGCATTGTCAATATGGCCTCGCTAGCAGGGAAGAAAAGCCATCCATACGATAGCGCCTATGCAGCGAGCAAAGCAGGACTCCTGATGTGGAGCCATTCTTTACGCCAAGAGATGGCAGGTTCCCAGCAGACGGTATCGGTGGTTTGTCCAGGGTATGTCGCCGATAGTGGAATGCTGGTGAATACGGGGATTAAATCGCCCTGGCTGGCGGGGCGATCGCAATCCTCAGCTGTTGCCGAGGCCGTCCTCAAAGCAGTGCAAACCAGACAGGCCGAAATAATAGTCAATCGAGACCCCATCACAGCAGCCATCACCCGAATTTTCTTATCAATAGAACAGCTTCTTCCTCACTTTGGAGATCTCTCCAACCGCCTACTCGGCATCACCCGGCTAAATCAACAGCGCGTTCAATCGCCGCCTGTTTCGTCTCACTTAATTGCCCAGCCTGTCACTTGTGATTCTATCGCTTCTAAATCATGAAAAAAGTCTATTTCGCCATATACGACATGGGTGCGGGCCACCGCAGTACTGCTAATGCGCTCAAGCAAGTCATTGAACAGCGCAATCTGCCTTGGCAGGTAGAAGTTGTAGAAATACTCCAAGACGTATTTCACACCACCTTCGCGCAAGAGTTCTACAACGCTTTTACGCTCAAACGCAAATGGGCAAAGCTGATCAACGATTCGATTGCAGTGCCTATATTTAAAGCACGCATTCGTCTCATGCACACAGTGTGGCTGAGGCAGCTCAAACAATTTTGGCGGCAGGAGCAGCCCGATTTAGTAGTCTCTCTCATGCCCTTATTTAACCGTGTCCTCTGTGAGAGCCTTCGTGAAAGCCCAGAGACGGAGCGGTCAACGGTACCTTTTGTGACATTGGTAACAGACTTTGCCGACTGTCCTCAGCACTTTTGGATAGAGCCTCAAGAACAGCTGATAATTTGTCCTTCAAACCAAGTGTTCGACCAAGCGAAGGCAATGAGATATGCCGATGAATCTCTCTTTGAGACCTCGGGCGTAGTGATTCATCCTAGGTTTAATCAACCTGTACACATCGATAGACTTGCTCGCCGCCAACAATTGGGCTTACAGCCTGACCTGCCTACGGGGCTCGTTTGCTTTGGCAGCCATGGCTCTCACGAAATGCTAGAGATTGCCAAACAGCTAGATAAAAGCGATCAGCTGCTACAGCTAGTCTTCATCTGTGGGCGCAATGAAAAGCTAGCCAAGGCGCTGCGTCAGCTGCCAACGCGCTACCCCAAAGCGGTGGAAGGCTTTACCAAAGAACTGCCTACATACATGAAGACCGCAGATTTCTTTATCGGTAAGCCGGGAAGCGTTGGTGTGAGTGAGGCGATCGCGCTAGGGTTACCCGTTATCACGGAATGCAATCGGCGCATGACGCTCTTTCAAGAAAGGGCAAGTGCTGACTGGCTTGCCGAGAATGGATTCGGCATAGTGCTCTCTCACTTTGCCCAAATTAGTGAGGGTGTTAAAGCGCTATTGCAACCTGACGTTTTATCTCAGTATCAAGCCAGGGTGAATAGCTACCACAACCGCGCCGCCTTTGAAGTAATTGACATTTTAGAAAAGATTCTTGCGTCCTCTGCTGAACGCTCTACTAATGAGTCCTCTTCTAATAAAGACAACAGACTGCAATCACTCACTGTCTAGAAAATGCTCTATAAAAACACCAGCTCTATACCAATGCTGTCACGCTTCTTTCTAACTCCTTTAAACTCGCGCTTCTGATGAAAACACTTGCATACAAAAACGTTTTGTTAACGGGCGCGGCTGGCGGCATTGGTACATTCATCGCTAGCGCCTTAGTCAAAGAAAAGGCGACTGTTATCTGTTTGGGTCGATCTCCCGATAGCTTACAGGCGCTTCAGGCTAGCCTCACTGAACAAGACGGTAAGGTCATTGCCCTACCGTTCGACCTGCAAGATGTTGCAGCGATGCCAGCGCTAGTTCAAAAAATTGAACAGCTAGCTGGCCCTGTCGATGTCCTGATTAACAATGCTGCAATTGAAAAAATTCGCTATTTTCAAGACTATTCTCTGAATGATATTCGCTCAATATCGGTTACAAATTTGGTTGCCCCAATGGCGCTGGGCCGTCTGCTGCTACCAGGAATGCTTACTCGCGGAGAAGGCCACATTGTAAATATTTCATCGGGCGCGGGCAAACGCGGCGCTCCTTGCAACAGCATTTACTCAGCAACCAAGGCAGGACTCATTAATTGGTCTGATGCGCTGAGATTAGAACTTTTTGATACACCCGTAAACGTTTCGATTGTGTGTCCTGGGATTACCGATGCTGGCATGTTCCATGTATTGGGAATGCAAGCACCCGAAAACATGAAAATCACGCCGCCTGCTGATGTGGCTGACATAGTTATCCGAGTTATTTTGAAAAATCAGCCCGAAGTGATGGTAGATGGCTTGACCAACAGAGTCTTTGCAGCGCTTTGTCAGCTGTCTCCACAGCTAGGCGATCGCATCCTGCACAAAGTAGGCATTGTAGAAAACAACCGAGACTGCGCTCAGCGGCTCTTGGAAAAAGAAAGACAAGCTCAGCAAATTGAGGAATTTTCATAAGGAGCTAAGCAGCGCCTGAGAATAGAGGACTTTAATACTTGTCCCTGACATCGGAAAGACTTGCCAGGAGAATGACCATGAAAGCAGAAAACTACGACATTATTATCATCGGTACGGGCGCGGCTGGAGGCACCTTAGCTAGGGTCCTAGCCCCTAGCGGCAAGCGAGTACTGATTCTAGAGCGCGGCGGTTTTTTGCCTAAGGGAAAGGAAAACTGGGATTCCAAAGAGGTCAACGGCAAAGATCGCTATCGGACAACAGAACTTTGGCACGATAAAGACGGCAATCCGTTTCGACCGTTTACCCATTATTTTGTTGGCGGCAATACTAAATTCTATGGCAGCGCTCACTATCGCCTTAGGGAAAGAGATTTTGAAGAAGTCGAGCATAAGGGGGGAATTTCTCCTGCTTGGCCATTGAAATATGCTGACTTTGAGCCTTACTACACCCAAGCAGAAAAGCTTTTCGACGTGCATGGCCTGCGCCATACCGATCCGACAGAGCCTCCTAGTAAATCTCCTTTCCCGCATCCGCCCATCAGTCATGAGCCCCACATTGCTAAAATCGCAGAAGCTCTTAAAGAAAAGGGACTTCATCCGGCCTATCAGCCTCTGGGGCTTAAGCTCAATGAAGCCAATCGTGAGCTGAGTCAGTGCATTCGTTGCGATACCTGTGACGGGTTTCCCTGCATGGTAGATGCCAAAGCCGATGGTGATATCAACGGCATTCGGCCTACGATGCTATACCCCAATGTCACACTTAAAACCCATGCTAAGGTAACCCGCCTGCACACCGACGAAACCGGTAAGCACATCAGCGCTGTTGAAACAGAAATCGATGGCAGCCTGCATCTATTTTCTGCCAAGATTGTTGTAGTGTCAGCAGGAGCGCTCAACTCTGCGGTGCTGCTGCTGCGCTCCGCTAACTCACAGCATCCCGATGGCTTAGCTAACAGCTCTGGGCTGGTAGGTCGCAACTTTATGCGCCACAAAATTTGTGCCATTGTCTCCTTGGGGCTAAAGCCGAACCGTACCGATTATCCCAAGACGATGGCAATCAACGACTTTTACTGGGGTGAGCAGGGCTTTGACTATCCTATGGGCCATATCCAAACGTTGGGTAACGTCAATGCAGATCGCGCTGCGGCCAGCAGTCCACCCTTCATTCCTAGCAAAATTATCCCAATGTCAGTCTTTAAGGCTGCTGCCGATAGAACAACGCCTTGGTTTCTGATGGGAGAAGATTTGCCTGATTTGAATAATCGCATTTATGTAAATGAGGCCGAAAAGATAGTGCTAGAGTACAGCGCTAACAATGAAGAATCTTTCAACCGTTTAATTGACCGTTGGAAAGGCATTCTAAAGTCTCTAAACCCGCTTTCTATTTCTTTTTCAACAGATATGTCAATAGAAGATGTCGGTCACCAGTGCGGCACCTGCCGCTTTGGTGAAGATTCGCGAACGTCTGTGCTAGATCTAAACTGTCGTACGCACGATGTGGAAAATCTCTATGTCGTAGACGGCAGCTTTTTCCCTTCGAGTGCCGCGCTCAATCCGACCTTGACAATTATTGCAAACGCTATTCGAGTGGGCGAACACCTTATTGAGCGTCTGTCTGCTCAGACTGAAAATATGCAGGCCGAAAATATCAAATTTCAAGCAAATAAAAATCATGCTGAGCACGGCGAGTTGTGGGCGGCCGCCCAAGAACCAGCCTGTCTCTTTTAGAACGGTAAACAGTTTTCCCTTTTTTGTAGGTATAAAGATATGAAATTTGACTGGCTAATTATTGGAGCGGGCTATTCAGCCTGCGTTCTGGCTGAGCGGATTGCCACCCAGATGGAACAGCGCGTCCTCATTGTAGAAAAGCGCAGCCACATTGGCGGAAACGCTTACGACTACTACAACGAACATGGCCACCTCGTTCATAAATACGGGCCGCACATCTTTCATACCAAGTCTAAGCCGGTTTGGCGTTATCTCTCGCAGTTTACTGATTGGCGACCTTACTACCACCATGTTTTAGCCGTTGTTGAGGGTAAGAAAGTTCCGCTGCCGTTCAACTTAAATACGCTTTATGCACTGTTTCCGCCCCGATACGCAGAAAAGCTAGAGGCGCTACTATTAGAGAACTTTGGATTTGGGAAAAAGGTCCCTATTCTTCAGCTGAAAGAACGCCAGCAGACAGACTTAGCCTTTTTAGCCGATTATATTTACGATAATGTGTTCTTACGCTACACCCAAAAGCAGTGGGATCTAAAACCTGAAGAGCTCGATAGCGGCGTCACCGCACGAGTTCCCATCTATATCAGCAGGGACAATCGTTATTTTCAAGATCCTTATCAGGCGATGCCTAAGCATGGCTACACGGCGATGTTTCAGCGTATGATTGCCCATCCCTTGATCAAAGTATTGCTCAACACAAACTATAAAGAGATTATCGATACGGTCTCGTTCGACCGGGCCGTCTGTACAGGGCCCATTGATGAGTTTTTTGATTTTTCTCATGGGGAAATGCCCTACCGCAGCATTGACTTTCGGTTTGAGACGCTCAATCAAGAAAGCTTTCAGGAAGTAGGCACTGTGAACTACCCCAATGACTACGACATTACTCGCATTACCGAACAAAAGTATTTAACGGGTCAGGTGTCTCCTAAAACAACGATTATCAGAGAATTTCCTCAAGCGTATATTCCGGGTCGCAACGATCCTTACTATCCTATTCCAAAAGCAGAGAATCGCGATCGCCTCTCTCTTTACCTAAAGGAGGCTAAAAAACTGAACGGCAGCGTCCTCTTTGCCGGACGGCTGGGCGATTACAAATACTACAACATGGATCAAGCTGTAACGAGAGCTCTGGGCGTCTTTGAAAAAGAAATTGCTCGTCAGCCTTTGTTGATATAGGTAAAAGTTTCTAAAGACAAATGCCCTTGAACATCTACAGATGTGAAGTCAATAAAATTATTTTTTCAATATTTCTCTTTCGCCGACAATGAATATCCAAACGCAATCTGTAAGAAAATCTACGTCTATTGAGATAGTCTCGACACCGAGCAAGAAAGCACCTGTGTCTCAGCGCCGCGACTGTGTTTTATGTGGCTATGAACTCTCTGCTAAACAGGCTGAGAAATTGCTTGTGCCCTTTCCTTGCAATCTACGGTCTTTTGCCGATGAGGTGTTTAATGTTTGGCGATGCCCCCAATGCAAAACGATTCACTGCTTAGAAATCGTTGATTTAGACCATTACTATGCTCAGTATCCCAATGAAGAGTTAGCGCTCACTCGGCCACTGAGACTGATCTACAGCGGACTGCACAAGCGCTTACAAAAACACGGCTTCGCAGACCAGCATACGCTGCTAGATTACGGCTGTGGCAAGGGATTATTTCTACAGTATCTAAGAGAAAAAGGCTTTGAGAACGGCTATGGCTATGACCCCTATGGAAAGCCTCATGGCCTTGGGGATGCTGCGGTGCTTGAGCGAGGGCCCTTCGACTATATTCTACTCTCTGATGTGATTGAGCATATGGAAGAGCCTAGAAGTTTGTTGCATAAACTGAATTCGCTTTTAGCTCCTGGCGGCCAGATTATGATTGGCTCTCCCAATGCCGATCATCTGGAGCTTAGCCAACCTCAGCTTTCTGATTACTACAACGAAGTGCACGTTCCCTATCACCTGCATATCTATACCCGTGACGCTATTGAGCTATTGGGAAGAGAGCAAGGATGGCAGCCGGTTGGCTTTTTAAACCGCGCTTATTATGACAGCCCTTGGATTGGGCTCAATGCCAGGGCTTGGAATGTTTATCAGAGGATGGGAGATGGCACTATTAATGTCGTGGCGGGCGACCCGATTGAGTGGGGACAGGCGCTGCGATCGCCTACTTTCTTGTTCTACGCGCTGTTTGGCTACTGGCTAAGCTTTCGTACGGGCATGGATATTGTCTTTCGTAAGCCGGGAGAAAACAGTACCCATGGTTAAAACATCTGCTGGCACTCCGCTCTTGAACCAAAAAAAGAACAAACCGACAGCATCGGCAAAACTAGAAACCGCCGGAGAATCAGTATGCTTGCGTAGCAGTACGCAGCTGCACCAGTTCTCGCCAGCACGGATTGTATTCGCAAACTGTGAGGCTGACATCGTTTCAGCGGTAAGCGCAGCCGCCGCGAAAAATTTGCCGATCAGAGCAATCGGCGTTATGCATTCCTACGAGCCAATTTTTGCCACAACCGGTGTTTGTCTTGTGTTGGAGCGCTACAACCGCCTGATAGAAGTTGAAGCACAGGAGGTGACTGTGCAAGCAGGGATGACCCTAGCCGCGCTGAACAAACAGCTCGCACAGCGCGGATTAGCTTTGCCAATTGTGAGTGCGATCGCACTCCAAACAGTCTCCGGCGCTATCTCCACAGGTACGCACGGTGGCTCCTACCATCACCCCAGTCTCAGCGGCTACATTCGGCGGCTGCGCTTGGTTCGCGCTGACGGTAGCGTTATCACCCTTTGCCCAACAGACGCCGAATTCGATGCAGCAGCGATTTCTATGGGCTTGCTCGGCGTTATCTCTACCGTTACCTTTGCTTGCGTTCCGGCATTTTGGTTAGCAGCAACCCGTCAGGCGCTTTCGGCAGATGACTTTGTTACTCAGTTCGATTCCATTCATCGCAACAACCAATATGTAGATGTGAAGTATGTTCCCATAACAGACCGGATGCAAGTACTGACGATGAACTTTGCCAGGAGCGAGAGCGCTGTTTCCAGCATTTTTTCTCAGTCAACAGCGGACACCGCTACGAGAACAATAACGCGCCGAGTAAAAACTCAAATTCTCAAACAGATGCTGGCCCTCTTTCAAAAGCCACATTTTCAGTGGCTACAGTATTTGATGTTTAGGCATCACGAGGACAATATTTATCCCGTTTATCAATGCGATCGCAGCGACCATATTTTCACGGCGCTAGAGCATGCCTATTACGATCCTATTTCGCTTCATAACATGGAGATTGCGGTGCCCTACTCGCAGGCTCCCGCTGTTTTGCAGGCCCTCCGTCAGCACTTCCGGCAGACTCGCTGCTATCCCAATATCTTTATTCGGCTTCGAGTTGCCGCAGCAGAACCTTTTTGGCTCAGCCCTGCCTATAGTGAGCCCGTCTGCTGGTTTGACTTTTGCGAATATCCCTACAGCGGAGCGTTTTTTAGAGAGATCGTTGATTTACTTGCACCGTTTAACTTTCGCAGCCACTGGGGAAAAGAAATTCAGGCAGCTCCTGCCTATGTCCAGGCTCGCTACGAACGATGGGCAGATTTTGTTGAGCTGCGCGATCGCTGGGATCCCAACAGGCTGTTTGCCAATCCCAGCTTGGATCGTTTTTTTACCACAGACTCTCAGCTATAGAGTCTCAGCCATAAAGTCTTCTATTCCACTCGCTAATGGTTATCTAATCAGTCGGAGCTATGCAGATCATGATAAAAAACAAGCACTCACCTCAGTCAAAAGACAAGCTCAAATATAGAATTAACGTTGTGACGGGTCAGGGCGGCGGTGGTCACTACGCTGCCTACCGAGCTCTTAAGGCGATCGCAGAACAACAGAACCTCCCTTGGGAATTTCAAGTGACCGACACAGATGACATTGTCACCCGCCTGAGCCAGCAAAACAAAATTCAAAACGCCTATGAGATGTTTGGCATCAGCGGTCATGATCTTTACAACCTAATGCAAAAAAATGGCTGGACTTGGCTCTGGCCGTTTAAAATGCGCCTGAATAAGTACATGATGAAGCTCAACTACGAAGCGGGCTGTGAGTTTTTTGAGCAGCACTGGCACGAACAGCAGCCCGACCTAGTGGTGTCATTTATGCCGCTTTACAACAAAGGGCTGCCAGAGAGCTTGCACCGAGCAAAGCCCAATGCGCCCTATATCACGGTCATGACCGACCTTGCCGACTATCCCCCGGCTTTTTGGCTAGAGCCCGAAGCTGATACTCACACAGTTTGTGGCTCTCAAAGAGCTGTCGAGCAGGCTCATGAGTTAGGGCTTCAGCCAGACAAAATTATGTCAGCGTCGGGAATGGTGGTTCATCCCAAATTTTATCAGCGTCCGCCCTTAGATATTGCCGCCGAGCGTCAGAAGCTGGGGCTCGATCCCAATCGACTCACTGGCATTGTCATTTTCGGCGGCAATGGCTCGAAGACCATGCTCGACATTGCCAAGCGATTAGAGCGTTATTACTCAGACTTACAGCTCATCTTTTTATGTGGTCGCAATCGGGAAATCGCAACGACTTTGCAGCAGCTTCCTGGCAAGCAAAAGCGTGCAGTGGTGGACTTTACAGAAGACGTTCCTTACTACATGCAGCTGGCAGATTTCTTCATTGGCAAGCCTGGACCTGGCAGCCTCAGTGAAGCGCTGGTGATGGACTTGCCCGTCATTACAGAATGCGGCGCGGCGACCTTAATCCACGAACGCTACAACGGAAAATGGGTAGAAGACAACCACGTCGGAATTGTTCTAAAAAGCTTCAAGCAGATTCGTAAAGCGGTAGAGCAGTTTCTCTTACCTTCTACTCTAAAACGCTATCGTCAGGCCGCGATCGCGCTAGAAAACAGGGCTATCTTTGAGGTTGTCGATCTCATTCAAAAGAGATTGAAAGATTCCAGAAAGACGCAACTTAACAGCATCCCCGTTTCAACCACATTGTAGTCTCTAAATCCCTCTCATGCAGCCACTATCTACCCTCTCAGCCAATCAACAGCGGCTTGACATCCACAGGAGACAAAGCCTGACCCTAATCGCCATGTGTTTGGCACTAGCAGTGGCTGCGCTAGACGATACGGTGGTGAACTTAGCTTTGCCTATCCTGCAAACTGACCTAGCACTATCCGTAGAAGGTTTGCAGTGGGTACTCAATGCGTACTTTTTGCCGATTGCCTGTTTGGTGATGTCTGCGGGTATGCTGGCAGATGTTTATGGGCGCAGGCGAATTTTTCTGGCGGGGCTAGTTGTTTTTATCTTAGGCTCTGTACTAGCAGGGCTAGCAGCCAACGGGCAAATACTTATTGCAGCTCGGCTGCTTCAGGGTGTGGGGGCGGCTGCGCTACTGCCGGGTTCGTTGGCCATTTTGTCGGATGCCTATCCCAATCAAAAAGAGAGAACGAAAGCCATTGGTGTTTGGTCGGGGGTTTCTGGGTTAGCTCTCATTGTGGGGCCAGTGCTGGGTGGTGTGCTGGTAGATACGCTGGGCTGGCGGAGTATCTTTTTTTTGAATGTGCCGCTGGGCATGGTTACGTTATGGCTAACGGTGCGAGCAGTCCCTACGCGAGAACTGCAACAGCATCAGATTAGTCCTGAGCAGCTGGATTGGCCAGGAATGCTGCTAAGCGCTGTGGCGCTCGCTAGCTTTATAACCTTTCTGATGGGGGGTACGGTAAGCGGGCTGTCTGGATGGATGCTAGGACTGGTGAGCTTAGGCAGTATGATTACCTTTTTCAAAGTTGAATCTGTCAGTGCTTGGCCACTGCTGCCGCTACGCTTGTTCTCTCAGCCAGCGATTGCTACTGCCTTTATCGCCAATGCCCTGCTGTTCTTTATGCTAATCAGTCTAATGTTTCTGTTTAGTTTGTTCTTACAGCAAATTCAAGGCTATTCAGCAACCGACGCTGGACTAAGATTTTTACCGCTCAATGCCACCTTTATTTTTGCATCGATTGTTTCTGGCTACTTTTTAGCCCGGCTCGGCTGGCGTCATACGATCACAGCAGGATTTTTGCTCGCTGGTGTAGCAATCATCTCATTTAGCCAAGTACAGGCTGAAACACCTTTTAGCCACTTAGTTTTCCAGCTGGTACTGGTTGGCTTTGGCGCGGGTTTCACATTGTCTCCTTTGACAGCCTTTGGTATGAGCAGCTTACCGATTCACCAGTCCGGCCTAGCTGCCGCGCTGATGAATACCAGCACAAGGGTTGGTGGAGCGCTAGGCATTGCGGTTCAAGGCGCGCTCTTTACCCATGCCATGGGCGGTCGCCTGGCAAAAGTGCTGGCTGAGGCTGGGCTTGGTACTGACGTGAAGCAGGCAATTTTGGCTGAAGCGATCGCACACGGCAGCACACGGCCCACACAGCTAATGTCCTCCTTTGAAGAAAACGGTGCAGTCCTCTCTTTAAATCAGCTAGAAGCAGCTATTCAACAATCTTTTATGGCAGGGATGCACAGCGTTATCTGGACGGGGGCAATCGCCCTCTTTATCGCCGCTGGGCTGAGCTGGAGGTATGTGCGACCTCCCAGGCAACCGGATTGATAAAGCTGCTCAACACGTCTTTCAAAAACGTCTAATAAATTTTTAGATAGAACAATGCCCCTCCCGTTACTCTCGCTGACGACCACAGCCTTATCTATGTATCTGACCATCTTCGCTGTTGAGCTAGTGCTCCTTTACCCTTTATTCGCCTGGGTAAAATGGCAGCTGATGGTCCAAGTAGGCATGTCCAGACAGGAGCGCCAGATCGTTTTCTCTAATCGCACTCGGCGCTTTGACTTAGACTATCTTATTGCTCGCTATGGCGATCGCCGCCTTAGAACAATAGACGGCCTTTCTCGCAAGCTGCTGCATATTGTTGCCGGTTTCTGGCAGCTAGCCGTGCTGAACTTCATCGTAAAAGATACTGAAGTAGCCCTAATTGCCACCTTCCTCTACCAAATTTTTATTCTGATGCTGAGCTCCATCAGCTACTCATCCAACAAAGTCTTTGGCTTAGCCTGGCTCATGTACGGTGCATCTAGCCGCATCCGAGACGGCATTTACGGCCGTAAAAATCTGTTTGCTGCCCGCTGTTCGTTTCTCAGCCTAATTCCGCTCGCCATCATAGATCAGGTCGCTCGCCAAAACGTCAGCGATCCAACAGACCTCGTTTTGTTCTCCTTTTTTGTCTTTCTACCACTCACCATTGGAGATGCACTCGGCGAACTGATTGGGAGCACGTGGGGTAAGCAAAAGCTGCGGGTTTGGGGCATCGGTCAGATCAATCGAAAATCTCTGCTGGGAACGCTGGCGGTTTTCTTGGGCAGTTTAGTGCCTTTGCTGCTTGTGACTTATGGCTATCGGCTGTCGCTGTCCTGGTACGCCTTGGCGCTTGGAATATCTACCCTCACAACTGGGACCGAACTAGTAGCCCCTAGGGGAACCGACAACTTTTTCATTCCCGTGAATAATGCCACGCTGTGCCTCGGCTTTGTGTTTTTCTTTTTGTAGCGGCTTGTCATCGCAGTATCGGTATATGCGATCCATAAAAAAGACAATCGCCGTCTGCAATAATCCATAATAATGTATGATTCTGTGTAGAAAAGGGTTGCCAGAATATCTGCCTAGGAAGCCTTTTAGACATAAATAGAAGTGTATCTCATCGCAGAAACTCTATCTCCTTAATGGTTTTAGCCAGATTTAGTTCATTTTCAGCCCATTTCCCAAAAAGTATGTAAATAGTATGGAGAAAAGTAAAGTGTTGGGAAACAACCACCATACTTTTTAGGTCTTCACTACTGGTGCCCTGCCATTCACCTCACCAATCATTCGTAAAACCCATTGGGTCACAAAGTAAAAATGGAAGAAAATTTTAGCGTCTCTCTCCTCACACCTGCTAGCGATTTAGTCGGCGGCTCTACGACTGCTGAGTTCGAGTTCATTTTTGCTAGGGCCGGTAATGATGTGCTCTTTCCCTTCGATCCCACTGCGGTTTACCCTGAAACCAACATCGACGTTATGTTCGGTGATTTGTTTGATAACTCTCCAGAAGAGTTTGCCGTTACGTTGGGAATCATCGAAGGGTCGCCGCTCGGTATTTTAGAAAGCGATATTCCTTCGCTAGGGCGCGATCGCTACATTCTAGGAGATGAAAGCGGCGCGTTTTATACGGATCCTAATCCCTTCAATCTGCTAGGCAGCAATCCTCTTGGTGCCAACGAGTTTGCCATTATCTACGACTTCGGGCCGGGTCAAGACATCATTCAGCTATCAGGAGATAAAAAGGACTACAGCCTCATAGAGGTCAACGATTTAGACGTAGAAGGTGTTTCCCAACCTTTTAGTGGCGAAGCTATCTTCTACAATGGCGAAGATGGAGAAGGAATCCCCGATCTAGTCGGATTCATCGTTTCTACCGATGAGCAAGACTACGAGCTAGATGATAAAGACGTCTTCGACTTTGTGGGTGATAAAGGCAAAGACAAAGGCGATAAAGATATTGTCCGGCTGGGCACAGAAGGATTTGATCTTAGCCAAAATACAACGATTGATAGCTTTGGCAACATTTACGTAGTGGGCTCTACAAATGGCTCTCTCGGCGGTGTCAATAAAGGCGCAGGAGACATCTTCGTTGCTAAGTACAACAATAACGGCCGCTTACGGTGGAAAAAACAGCATGGCTCAGCTCGAAGCGAAGATGCTTTTGAAATTGTCACCGATGAGAGCGGCGGCGTCAACATTTCAGGCAACACCTCTGGAAGCCTGTTTGGTCCTACGCAGGCAGAGACAACAGACGCCTGGGTAGCAAAGCTCAGCGCTAGCAACGGCAGTTTAGTATGGGGCAAACAGTTCAACGCTGGCGCATCGTTCGGCCCACCCACCTTCTCCAACTCTGCCTTTGGTCTAGATGTTAACGACGGTAAGGTCTATGTGTCTGGTCTGGCCATTCATGACAATACGGCAATTAACCCCGCAACCGGCGCACCTTTCAATGCCAGCCCATTCAACGGGTTTAATCCCTTCCTAGATTTCACAGTGGAAGACGACTCGTGGTTAGCCGTATTCGACGCTGACACGGCCAACTTAGAGGAGCCAATCGTTCAAATCACTGGCGTCATCGATCCCGACAATCCCGATAATCAAGAAGCTCTGGCAAACGGCAATTTCTTTCCCGAATTTATCAGAGAGCTGACGCCCTTTTTCGATGAAAGCTACGACATGGCTGTCGATGCCGAGGGCAATGCCTACCTCGTTGGCTGGACCCAAGGCCTCGTCAAAGAATCTGACCCTGGCCGAGACTTACTCAAGTACGATGCCTGGATTTCAAAGGTCAACACCAACAACGAAGTGGAGTGGGTCACTCAGTTTGGTAACGTCAATGGCGGATTGGACTTTGGCTGGGCCGTCGATACCGATAGCCAAGGCAATGTCATCGTATCGGGTTGGACGACTGGAAACCTGGGCACAAATGGAAACCTCAATCTTCCCTCCCCCGACTCTTACGACGTATTTGTCTCTAAATTTGCGGCTAGTAATGGCGAGCAGCTAGCTACCAAAATTCTAGGTACTGACACTGACGATGGTCAATATTACAGTGACCTAACTATCGACAGCAGCGACAACGTATACCTTACCGGCTATACGAACAACAAAAAATTCGGCAATGGCGGCAGTACAAAAGGAGATGACAGCGATGCTTTTGTCGCCAAGCTCGATGCCAATTTAAACGAGGAATGGATCACTCAAATCGGCACCAAAGAGAAAACTGATTATGCTACTGGTGTCGCTGTTGACAACGCTGGCAACGTAATTGTTACAGGCGTTACTGAGGGTGCTATTGGCAACGGTCCAGGAAAAACCATCGATGGCTGGGTCGCCCGGCTAGACGATGAGAAAGGTAAACTCGATAAATTTGTTGGTAAAGACAAAGATGGACTTGACGCTATCTCAGGTGCTGCCAGTATTTCTGTGACAGACGGGGGAAGAACTTTTGCCAGCAACAGCGATTTGCCAGATGGAGACAACATTCTAACAACAGGGTTAGGTGTACTCGACTACGGCGATCTCGGCGCTAGCCTCACAGAAATCTTTGATCCCAAGCTTGAAGGCTCTTTCACCGATGAACTCGTGAAGCGGCTGCAAGACGGCAATACTGCCTCTAACGTCATCACCGGCAGCGATAAAAAAGATGATATGAAGGGAGAAGACGGTAACGACGTTATGTACGGCATGGCCGGTGATGACAAGCTGAAGGGAGAAGACGGTAACGACGTTATGTACGGCATGGCTGGCGATGACAAGCTGGAGGGTAAAGATGGTAATGACGCACTCTATGGCGGCACCGGCGACGATGAGCTCAAAGGTGGAAAAGGCGCAGATATTCTCTCTGGTGTAGGCGATGGCCTGCTCGGAGGTGGCGAGTTTGATGAGCTGAAAGGCGAAGATGGCAGCGATTTGTTTGTACTAGGCAGTAGCAACGGTGTCTTTTATCAGGGCAATGGCAACAGCGACTATGCACTGATTAAAGATTTTGATGTGGATGAGGGCGATCGCATTCGCTTAAGCGGCAGCGCAGGTAGCTACAGCTTAGGAACCAACGTTTCTGGATTAAAGAAAGGAACTGCGATTTTCCATCAGGGCGATCTAGTTGGCGTTGTTGAGAAGGCCGAAGATATTGAGCTGAGCGATCGCAGCATCTTTGAGTTTGTTTAGAGAATCTGTCGTCCAATAAAATCTTGATTACCCTCTCCCGGTGGGAGAGGGCACCGGATTCAAAGGCCCTCTCTCACCGAGAGAGGGATTTAGAATGAGGGCGACAGCGTTGTTAACAGTAAGCCTGTAACTTAATCGCCCTTCCCTCAAACCTATTCTGTTCTAATTCGGAAAAAGCTTAGCAAAGGGAGTATTCGTGAAAGATCTAAAACAACTGACCAAACCACGACATCGTCCTTCTTTGCTGGGCAAGGCAGGCACCTTTCTCCGTGCATTCCCCGGTTTCGATTTTGGTTCTAGAGGTAGTACAGCGATTCTAATTGCGGTTCTGACAGCGCTAGCAGGCGGACGCTATTGGATAGATAACCATTCACAGACGCTATGGCCAATAGCGCCGATGCCAGAGCCCGAGGCGGTGGCAGCCAATAATAACGCAATCCAGAGCGTTTCTCTCCACACTGCTGAACTAGCAGCGATCGAAGACTCTTTTACGCTCACTGGCACAGTGGTCCCCAAAAACCTAGTGCGGGTAACGCCGCCAGTGAATGGGCTGCAAATTATGGAGATGCGCGTAGAAGCGGGCGATCGAGTAGAAGCCGGTCAAGTGCTCGCGGTGCTCGACAGCAGCGTTTTACGCGCTCAGCTCGAACAGGTAAAGGCCAACCTAGCGCAGGCTAAAACCGAGGTTCAACAGCAAACGGCAGTTCTTACCCAGGCTCAGGTGCTACACCAGGCTGCAATAGTCGATGTAAATCGCTACAGTAGCCTGTTTGAGTCGGGAGCCATCAGTCAAGAACAGTTGGGCGATCGCCAAGTTCAAGCGCTGAGTGCTCGCCAGCAGGTCGCAGTGACGCTCAGTAAAATAGAAAGCGCCCAAGCCAACATTGCCAGCAAGGCTGCCGACATCAATAGAACAGAAGCGCTGCTAGCACAAACAACAATCACTGCACCTGTGGCAGGTACCGTCGCTGAGAGGCTTACAAGCATCGGAGATGCGGTAAATGTAGGCTCGCCGATTTACAGTCTAATTGAAGCGCACCAGCTGACATTGGCTCTCAATCCTTCTCAGGCTCAGCTCGAACAAATCACCGTAGGTACGCCGGTTCATATTCGTACCACTGACCGCACGACTGTGCCTACTGCCGGACCTAATACCGTGCCTACGAGCGAGGCCATTAGCGGTCGCGTCTACGCCATCGATCCTGTTCTAGATGCGCAGAGCCGTCAGGCAACTGTCAAGGTCACTTTACCTGAGCGGCCTGATCGTCTGCGTTCGGGTATGTTTTTGCAGGCTGAAATTATTACCGATCGGCGGCAAAGTATTGTTGTACCGGCGGCGGCGGTGATTGCGCAGTCGGATGGCCGGTTTGTCGTCTTTTCAACAAATGACCAAGCTAACGGTGCTAGCCGCGTACAGGAAAATATTGTTGAAGTAGCAGACGGTTATAACAAACAAGCCAACCAAGTTGAGATTTTATCGGGGCTAACGACGGGCAGCCAAGTCGTGGTAGCCGGGGCTACCTACCTACAGGCAGGCGATCTGGTCACAACGGTTGGCGATTTATGAATTTCAATGCCTCTAGCTGGTCTATTCGTCGCCCGGTGCCTACCTTGGTGCTGTTTTTGGTGCTGACCTTGGCAGGCATCTCTGGTTTTTTGCAGCTGGGTATTGATGCTAATCCCAACATCGATTTACCTTATGTCACGATTAAAACCACCTATTCAGGCGCTGGCCCAGAAGAGCTAGAAGCTCAGTTTACGCGCAAAGTAGAAGATGCTGTTGCAGGGCTCAGCGACGTAGAAGAGATTTACTCTGGCATCTCTGACGGTCAAGCGTATACCAACGTGCGCTTTGCCCTAGAAGCAGATAGCGACAACACCCTAGATGAAGTTCGCATTGCCCTAGATCGCATTCGCGAAGAGCTTACCCCCTACGCAGAGTCGATGACTATTCAGAAGCTGCGCTATGACGATGGCGCAGTGCTTACCTATGCCATCAGGTCCGATCAGCGCTCAGTCGAGGCGCTTAGCAACTGGGTAGATCTGACGATTGCGCCTGAGATTATGGCTGTAAAAGGCGTCGCCGAGGTTCGCCGTATCGGCGGTGTAGACCGAGAAATTCGAGTTGATCTAGATCCCTATCAGCTCGATGCCTACGGCGTCAGTGCCGCGCGGATCAACAGACAGGTTCAAGACTTTAACCTTAACTTGCCGGGTGGCCGATCTGAAGTTGGCGGACAGGAACAAAGTATTCGAGTATTGGGGGAATTTCCTGATGCAGCAGCCGGTATAGCTGCGCTCAACAGCTTGGAGATTGTTCTACCTACCGGCAAAAGCGTACCGCTACAGACCCTAGCCCAGGTGACTGACGGCTTTGCTGATAGGCGGCAGTCAGCCACCGTAAACAATCAGCCGGTTATCTCCTTCGCGGTCTTTCGTAGCAATGGCAGCCTGCTGGTAAGTGTAGAAGAAGGTGTGAAAGCTGCGATCGCCCGCATAGAAGAAAGCACCCTGCCAGAAGACATTCAATTGAAGCTGATCTTCACCCGCGCCACCGATGTCCGCGAAGCCTACCGCGCCAGCATCGAAGCGCTCATCCTCGGTTCACTGTTAGCCGTTGCCGTCGTCGGCTTCTTCTTAAAAAACTGGCGAACTACCCTAATTACCGCTGCCGCCCTGCCGCTCTCTATTATCCCTACCTTTATCGTTATCAACGCCTTGGGCTATTCGCTCAACAGCATGACCTTACTGGCGCTAACGCTCGCGGTGGGAAATCTTGTAGACGACGCCATTGTTGAAATCGAAAACATTGAACGCCACATTTCCAAGGGCAAAACGCCTACCCAAGCCGCCCTCGACTCCTCAGCAGAAGTGGGTCTCGCGGTGGTTACCACCACCGCCACTATCGTCGCCGTCTTTATTCCTGTCGCCTTCATGGGCGGCATCCCCGGACAGTTCTTCAAACCGTTTGGCGTCACAGTAGCCGTTTCCACTATGTTCTCCACCCTAGTGGCTCGGCTCATCACCCCACTACTAGCCTCAAAACTCCTAAAGCCAGTCAATCCAGAACTTTCCACCGATTCCTTACCTATCTCCTCAGTGGCTAAACGGCCTAATCTTCTGGCAGCGGAGCAGAGCCGAATCTCACCCTACCACACACTCCTCCACGTAGCCCTCCACCATCGCCTCGTCACCCTCACCCTAGCCATCGCCATTTTCCTCGCCAGCCTTACTCTTATCCCTCGCCTCCCTACCGGACTTTACGGCGCAGGCAATACGGATCTATCTCATCTCTCGCTAGAGCTACCGCCGGGAACCTCCTTTAAAAAAGCAGCTAGCGTAACTGGGCTACTGAGCGATCGCATTCTTACTCATCCAGCTGTAGAGAGCATCTATGTCGACCAGCAGACCGATACTGCCGATGTTGTCATCCGGCTAAAGCCACAGCGTCGTATCTCTCGACAAGCCTTTGAACAACAGGTTCGCCAACAGCTGCAAACCCTACCCAATCTGCGCTCTAGCTTCGACAGTCAAAGCGCCAGCGGTAGTGATAAAGCGCTGAACATCGTACTCAAAAGTGCGGATGCCGCGAGCCTAACTCAGATGGCTAGCCAAGTCGCTCAGCAGATGCGGCAGCTTACTGGCCTAGTAGAAGTGAGTACCAGCACAGGGCTAGTGCGGCCAGAGTTGCTGATCATTCCGAACCCTCAGCAGGCGGTTGATCAAGGCATTCAGCTACGCGATATTGCAACAACTGCCACCCTAGCAACGCTCGGTGACACCGATGCTAACCTACCTGAAATTGACGTAGGCGATCGCCAAATTCCTATTCGCGTTCGTCTCGCCCGCAAATTTCGCTCCCAGTTGCAGGTACTATCAAATTTAAAAATAGAGAGCACAAAGCAGCAGCTGGTACCGCTCTCTGCGGTCGCTGATATTACTATTGGCGGTGGCCCCGCCGAAATCACTCGTTTCGACCGTGAGCGCCAAGTCACTATCAGCGCAAATTTGAACAACATCACCTTAGGTCAAGCGCTAGAGGCTGTTTATGCACTACCTGCGCTACAGACGCTGCCGCCCGAAATCTCTGAGCAGACCACAGGCGATGCCGATATTTTGCAAGATGTGTTTAAGCGGTTTACCCTGGCACTCTCCACCGCCATCCTTATGATTTACGCGGTGCTCGTGCTGCTCTACAACAGTTTTATCTATCCGCTGGCTGTCATGTCGTCACTGCCTTTGAGCGTTGGGGGCACATTTCTAGCGCTGCTGCTAGCTAACAAACCCCTCGATCTGTACGCCCTGATTGGCATTGTTCTGTTGATGGGATTGGTGACTAAAAACTCTATTTTGCTAGTCGACTACGCGCTTCAGGCCCATCAACAGGGGCTATCGCTCAAGCAGGCTGCTATCCAGTCCGGCATCACTCGAATGCGCCCCATTTTAATGACTTCTACTTCAACAGTTGCTGGCATGGTTCCGATTACCTTAGAAATAGGCGCAGGCGGAGAAGTGCGTAGTCCAATGGCGATCGCAGTTATCGGTGGATTTTCTACAGCAACCCTACTAACGCTTGTTGTTGTTCCTGTTTGTTTTACCTATATGGCAGATTTGCAGCAGCGCTTATCAAATCTGCCTCAGTGGCTAGGTCAGCTCTTTAGGCGAAGTGCACCCACTCATCAACCTCAAATTCATCAATCTCAAACCCATACAGCTCGCTCATCCAACGGTTTAATGCTTGCATACGCAGGCATGCAGACAGCAAACTCAGCTCAGCGCTCCGATTATCTTGAGAAAGGTAACCCTCAGAACAAACTATCCACTGAATCAGCCGTGTCAAACAATCTCGCCTACATAGAACAGAACCACCCGCTGATAGAACAGCCCTCGTCAGAAAAAGCATCACTGACCTGCACAATTGCCTGCATTGAAAATGACTTTTCTACGCTGTGCCACCTTCACGAGTATTTGGATCACACCATCTTCTCTATTATTTCAGTAGACGACCCTATCGTCGCGCTTACCGACCTCACAACTCACACACCCGATATTATTTTAGTGACGCTTTCTATGCCTGGGCTCAATGGATTTCAGGTGTGCGATCGCCTTCGTAAAAGTCCTACTTTTCGCACTACCCCTATCCTCCTGCTTGCGCCTCAATCAACTTGGTGGCAACGGCTTAAGGCAAAATGGCACGGCGCGTCTGGGTGTATTTCCAAACCGTTAGACCGCACACAGCTACTCGTCCAGCTATTTTTATTGATGGTGTAGTTCTTAGGAAACTGTCAGTCATGATGAGAGTCAATAGTGCGTAGAAAAAATTTACCCCATGATGTTTAGCTCACATCTTGCACCATTCTCATTAGGGGTTGCGTAGCGGGCCAAAATCTGAAAAAAAGGGCGTAGAAAAAATTTAGAAGACGGTGATTAGAACCATGCTTCGACACGCCCAAACGCTAGTGTATAGCCTAATTTCTCTGATGCCTAGTGTCTATCAAAAAGCCAGTCTAAAAGCAGTTCTAGGATTGTTTTTGGCGGCACAAGGTCATGCGCTACCAGAACATACGCCCATCAAGTCAGCGAGTTCTCTGAGTCGATTTTCAAATCGCTATCATTGGTCTACTAGGGCCGTGATTCGCACCACTCGCGCTGCCATCCGAGCGCGGAAGCGTAACATATTTACAGCCTGAATACGATTCAAGGCAACCCCATGTCGTTTGGCAATATGCTACAAAGCTGTAAATATGTTACGCTCCCATGCCCTCTTGAAAACCAGCAACCTTATCAAGCAGCACCGAATACTTATGGCCCTCAAAACTAAAGCCCTCGTCTAGCTTGGCCATCTCCTTAATGATTTCCTGCTCGATACCCTTGTAGTAGGTCGGGCTAGACACGCAGAGGCTGAGTTCAACCGGCCCT
>JBHJIY010000012.1:0-4938 GCA_050042985.1 Phormidesmis sp.
GGTTTAAGCGTGGTTGGAATGGTCCACTGATTCGGGTCTTCGCGCAAATCATCTGAGTCTTGAGAGAGAAAGCCACCGGCAATGACTCTCACGGTTTGCTTCGGGCCCTCTAACAGGTCTGGCAAAACCAAAATTCGCAGATTTTTCTTCTTGCTCAAAATTTCTTTGGCTGCGTCATCACACCCTGGTGCCACGACACATTCTAAGAACGTACCGGTTAGCGCTTCGGCAGTTGCCGCATCAATTGATTGATTCAAAGCAACGATACCGCCGAAAGCTGAAATATTGTCTGCATCGAAAGCTTGCTGATAGGCCGTTGAAAACGAGTCAGCAAAGGACACACCGCAGGGGTTCGTGTGCTTAAGCACGGCGGCGGCAGGCTTATCATCACTTGGGAATTCGGCAATGATGCGGCGGGCGGCTTCGAGATCGACAAGATTGTTGTAGCTGAGTGCCTTACCCTGCAATTGTTCGGCAGCGGCCCAGCCAGTAGCAACCGCGCCACTTTGATACCAGCCTGCGGCCTGGTGAGGATTTTCGCCATAACGTAAGGTCTGCTTGAGCGCGCCGCCGACCGCATAGTTAGTAGACATATCAGCAGCAGCCTCTGTTTGTGTGAGGGACTGCGCGAACTGACTAGTCAGCGCTTGTGCGATCGCACAGTCATAATTCGCCGTATGCCAAAAGGCCTCGCGCGCGCACTGCGCCCGAAATGCCATCGGCGGCACGCCGTCATTTGCTTTTGCCGCTTCCACGTAGCCTTCATACTGGGCTGGATTACACAGTACCGTCAGGTATTTGTGATTCTTAGCGGCGGCGCGAATCATCGTTGGCCCACCGATATCGATTTTTTCTATTGCTTCGGCTAGCGTTACATCTGGCTTAGCAATGGTTTGCTCAAATGGATACAGATTCACCACCACCAAGTCAAACGGACGAATCCCGTTGTCATCGAGGTCTCTTTCATCGGCCACTTGGTCAGGCCGAGCCAATATTCCACCGTGCACCTTGGGGTGCAGCGTTTTTACCCGCCCACCCAAAATTTCGGGTGACCCTGTGTAGTCAGATACTTTCGTCACGGGAATGCCTGCATCGCTGATAGCTTTGGCTGTGCCGCCACTGCTGACGATTTCAAAATCCAGGTCTTCGGTGAGCGATCGCGCTAACTCAACTAAACCAGCTTTATCTGAAACACTCAGCAGGGCGAGACGGGGCATAGGTCAGTGGAACTTGGTAAAAGGGCAAGGTTTAAAGGGTATCAGTCGGTGTGGACTATTGCCTACGGCAAGACTGTGTCTTGGCTTTGCCACGCCTTTGGCGTTATGGCTACGCTCAGCCACCTAAACGCACTTTGCAGCCGGTGGATAGTGAGAAGGTAATTATGGGTGAGGAGGAGAAAGGGTGAGGGGATAATATGATGGCTTTGTTTTTTATAGGAGATGGTTGATGGTGAGTAGTGCGGCTCCGGTGGATGGGTTGAATGCGATTGCGATTACGCCGGAAGGAGCTGATGAACGGCTAATCGTGCTTTTGCATGGCTGGGGTGCGAATGCTCGCGACGTCGCTGGATTGATTGAAGCGATCAATATGATCAGTGCACCAGCGCGAGCACTGCTGCCCGACGCACCTTTTGACCATGGCATGGTGCCGGGTGGGCTCGCCTGGTATAGCTTTCCAGCTAACTACGATTTTCAGCGATCGCACGATTTCAACGCTCAAGCTGACCTGCAAGAAAGTCGAAAAAGACTCACAGCCTGGATGAAATCACTCCCCGAGCAAACCGGCATCCCGCTCGAAAAAACCATCATGGGCGGCTTCTCACAAGGCGGCGCGATGACCCTAGACGTCGGCCCGCAGCTACCGCTCGCCGCCATGATGATTTTGAGCAGCTACAGCCATGCCCTCATTGCACCCTGCGTTACCCCGCGTCCAGTACTACTCCTACACGGCAGACAAGACCCCGTCGTCCCGCTAGCCAAAGCCCAAGACACCAAAACTCAGCTAGAAAGCCAAGGCCTCAGCGTCACCTACCAAGAGTTTGACATGGGCCACGAAGTCTCCCTAGAAGCACTCAAAGTCGCCAGCCAATTCTGCGCCGAGCAATCTGGTTCCCCTTCAAAAGGGGAACCGTAACGCAAGAACGCTTACGCTAAATACGTACATTGTGATTTGTTTAGCTCTCTAAACTTTTCACACTGGCAAGAACAACGGTTGCCTACACAGCCTTTACACTAAAGATTCAGCTGCTTATGAACCAGCTGCTCACCAATTGTCACTACAGGTAGGGAAAGGGCAATGATGTCATCCACAAATCAACATCCATCTGGAATCAAGGAAAATCCTACCCCTCAACAAAGCCCTGAGCACATCTCTACCCAAGAAATTGCACAGATGACGCCAGACGACGTGGCCGAACTCGCCCAAAGACTGGAACAAGACGAATACGATACGCCTTTTGCCGGACTTCAAGATTGGCACCGACTCAGAGCAGTCGCCTTTCAGCGCTCTGAACTGGTAGAACCCTACATGCATTTGCTCGACCTAGAAGCCTTTGATGAGTCTTAAGGTCTACAGCACTTAACCTTTAGTGGAAAAACTAGTGGAAAAACATTTAGGGAAGAACGTCCTTTAGTGAACGTCCTTATTGGCATTACCGGCGGCATTGCCGCCTACAAAGTTTGTGAAGTCACCTCTACCCTGGCAAAAGCTGGCGTGGAGGTTCGTGTGTTAATGACCCGTCAGGCCCAAAGCTTTGTGTCAGCGCTGACCTTTGCCGCCCTTTCACGCCACGCGGTATACACAGACGACGACTTTTGGTCGGCGCAGCACGGCAGACCGCTACATATTGAGCTGGGAGAATGGGCCGATGTCTTTGTCATTGCGCCGCTGAGCGCCAATACTCTGGGGAAGCTAGCCCACGGCCTCGCAGATAACTTACTGACAAATACAGTACTGGCCTCTACCTGCCCAGTTTTACTCGCCCCAGCGATGAATACCGACATGTGGCAGCAAGTACCTGTGCAGCGCAACTGGCGGCAGCTTTGTGAAAGTAACCTGCGGATGCATACGGTAGGGCCAGCAGCAGGCAGGCTAGCGTGCGATCGCGTTGGCACAGGCCGCATGGCCGAACCCGCAGAGATTGTGCCCTACGTGCGATCGCTCCTTCATACCCAAGGCAGACGCGACCTCAAAGGCAAGCACCTCTTAATTAGCACCGGCAGTACCCGCGAGTTTATCGATTCAGTGCGGTTTATCGGCAATCCGGCCACTGGTCGGATGGGCATTGCCTTAGCGCAAGCAGCCCAGCATCGAGGGGCGAAAGTTACCCTAGTTCACGGTCCATTAACAGAGACATTGGTAGACACTGTCCCAGACGAGGCAGAGCGCATCGCAGTCACCACCGCTACAGAAATGGAAGCCGCCATGCTAAGCCATGCCTCTAGCGCTCACTGGATTATTATGTCGGCAGCCGTTGCCGACCTGCGGCCTACTGCGATCGCGCCCGGCAAACTCCCTAAAAAAGATCTCCCCAATCCACTACCACTAGAAACAGTCCCAGATATTGTCGCCCAGCTTTCAGTCCAAAAATCGAGTCAGCAGCGTATCATCGGCTTCGCGGCACAAACGGGCGACATCATTCCTCCCGCACTAGAAAAACTCAAGCGCAAACAGCTCGACGCGATTGTTGCTAACCCGATTGATCAACCCGGCAGCGGATTTGGCACAGCAGATAACAAAGCAGTTATCTTACTTTCCAAACAGCTATCAAGCAGTCCATCTACTGGGCAAAGTCATATAGGTAAGAAAGCAATCAGAGACAGCAGCGCCTTCAAAGGTGCAGCTATCGAAGTCCCGCACGGCAGCAAGCTCAGCCTGGCACACCAGCTGTACGACAATATGCTGAAGACCAGCAGCGACTGAGTTGAGCAATCCTACGTAAAGTAAAATTACGCAGTCTACGAGAAATTACGTAGGTGTGCGGTCGACATAACAGGATTTTTCATTACGTAAGGCGTCTAACTTCATACGATTAGCGAAAAACCCAAAGATTGTAAGAAGCCTCTCATGGAAACCACCGAGTGAGAAGTGAGTCTTCATATGATGGGCTCAGCTCGCGGATGCGCTAGGGCTGTTGAACGAACGATATGAAGAGAAATGGGCTATGGTCACCCTCCCTTTAAGAAGAAAAAAGCCTGCTCAATCTAGCAAGGCAGACTATAAAAGCAGGCAAGAGCTGGAAAAAAGTCGACTCGTCGATCGCACCGCGCTTACGTTTCGCTGGGGCTCTCCTTTACCAGCGGCGGCCAGCGGCCCCAAAAGGATTATGGACATTGTCGGCGCACTCGTAGGGCTCACTATCGTCGCGGCGGTTATGTTACCCATTGCGATCGCAGTCAAAAAAGACGGTGGCCCTCTCTTCTTCAGCCAAATTCGCTACGGCTACAGAGGCAAACCTTTCCGCATCTGGAAATTTCGCTCCATGATGCCCAACGCCGAAGCGCTGAAGCATACCGTCAAAAACGAAGCCAGCGGCCTCATTTTTAAGAACGGAGATGCCCCTCGCATCACGCCTATTGGCAAATTTCTACGCCGCACTAGCTTAGATGAGCTGCCTCAGTTTTGGAACGTGCTGAAAGGCGACATGAGCCTAGTAGGGACTCGCCCACCCGTCATGAACGAAGTCGCTGAGTACGAACCTCCCCACTGGCAGCGCCTAGCTGTGAAACCAGGCATCACGGGCAAATGGCAAACCAGCGGTCGATCTAGCGTCAAAGATTTCGAGGAAATCGTCGCTATGGATCTTGACTATCAAAAGCGGTGGTCACTGTGGGCTGACATCGTCATCATCTTCAAAACTGTCGCAGTCCTATTTGGCAGCAAAGACGCCTGCTAGAGAAAAGTCCGTTTGCTGATAAAGCAAAAGCCGACTCGCACTAC
>JBHJIY010000013.1:0-82125 GCA_050042985.1 Phormidesmis sp.
AGACGACTGCCAGGTTCGGCTTTGGGATCTTAAAACCCAACAGCTGATCGAAACGGTCTCTACACACAGCAGTCGGATTTGGTCTGTGGCGTTTCAGCAGCAGGGCAATAAGCTCATGCTTGCGGCAGGCGGTGATAAGCAAATGTTGATGCTATGGCAGGTTCATATCAGCGAACGCCAGCTATCAGATGCCCTCTCGGGGATGCCTATTTTGGCTCCGGCAGATGAAACAGTAGCGGATGCGGGCTCAAATGATGTTACCGATTCAAACGACGTTGCCGATTCAAACGACGTCGCAAGTTCAAATGGCGGTGCAAATAGCGCGGCTATTCGCGTGAAGGCTCGGGCGGTGAGGACTTATCGCGGTTACACCAACGGCATTCGTGCGGTTAGCTTTTTGGGTGAGCAGCACATTGTGAGTGCGGGCGATGGTCGGGATTTGGCAGTGTGGAGCCGGGTGAGTGGTGAGCGCAAGGCGACTTTTTCGATGCACCAGGGTCGGATTTGGGCGATCGCAGTTGATCCCCAGAATGCTCGAATCGCCACTGCCAGCGACGACCATACGATTTGTCTATGGGATGCCAACACAGGCCAGTGTCTGATGACATTTGCCGAGCACACTAGCTGGGTGAGGACCGTTGCGTTTAGCCAGCGCGGGCGATTTTTGGCGAGTAGCGGCGACGACTGCACCATTCGCATTTGGAATACGGCCTCTGGATTTTGCCTAAAGTCGCTGAAATACAGCACTCACTGGATTCATTCTGTGTGCTTCGATCCGATTAATAGCCGCTACCTCGTTAGTGGCGGCGATGACAAAATTGTGCGCTGCTGGGATCGAAAAGAGGGTGTTTCTCGTTCATTGGCCGTGCACGACCACCGCATTTGTTCCGTGGCATACAGTCCTAACGGCGAGCTGGTCGCTAGCGGCAGCGATGACACCACAGTGATTTTGTGGGACATGGACAGTGGTGAAATGAGCCACCGCTTTACCCAGCCAGAGCTGGGCATAAAGGCAGTTGCGTTTAGCCCTGACGGGCGTTACTTAGCTGCAGGCGGTGAAGATCCGCTGGTGTACCTGTGGGATTTGCAAACGCCAGAGAAAGCCTGTCTCAAGCTGAGGTTTCAATCCTATTCTGGCTTGGCGGGCGGTATTCGCGCTGTGGCCTTCAGCCCAGATGGCCGCTCGATTATCAGCGGTGGCCTAGATGAAACGATTCGCCTGTGTGACTTGAGTGAGCTGATTGCGCTACGCGAGAATGGCCCCGTATCTGCGCATCGTTTGCCTGTGTTTACGTCGTTGATTCAGCCTGAGCGCCCCTACGAAAACATAGAAATTGAAGGGGTTAAAGGCCTGAGCCATTTGCAATTTTCAAATCTACTGAGTTTGGGCGCGGTTAATCGCAAGGATTCGCTGTTTTTGTAGAAGGCTAATCTCTGTAGAAGCTGAATTTTGCAGAGGCCTAATATTGGGAATATGGGCGGCTATATTATAGGTCACAGATACCTGCGCATATTTTATGGCCGCTGACTCTCCATCGTCTGCCCGTTCCGCTGGTGCTGCTGCCGGTAAGGAAGCCTCTTCGGGCCCCACTTTTTTCCCGCCAAAGCAAAAGCCGCTGATGGCTCGGCTGGTGCAGAGCATTAGCTATCCACTGGGACGAATTTTGTACAAGGTGCGCGTATCTGTCTCAGATGAGGCGATCGCTAAAATGCGCAGCGTGGAGAATGCGCGGGTGGTGTATGTGTGTAATCATCCCACGATGGAAGATGGGATTACGCTATTTGTGCTGTCGGCTCGCTTGGGCCAGCTGTTTCACTACATTGTGGCTTACGAGGCCTTTAAAGGATGGCTCGGTTGGTTTATTCAGCGGTTGGGCTGCTATTCCATTCGTCGGGGGCTGGGCGATCGCGCCAGCATCAGCCAATCGCTCACCATCCTCAAGCAGCCGCAGTGTCGCCTGGTGATTTTTCCAGAAGGCGGCTGCTCCTACCAAAACGACACGATTATGCCGTTTCGCTCGGGTGCGATTCAGCTGCCGATGTCGGTATTGGCTCAACTGGCCAAAAAAGCCGACTCGCCAGAGAGCATTCCCGATGTGTATGTGGTGCCACTGGTGCTGAAGTACCGCTATCGGCAGTCGATGCAGCAGGTGATTGAAGACATGCTGCGCCGGTTAGAGGACGAGCTGAAAATTTCGACAGATAGCTTAGATGACTATCCGCCAGATGACTATCAGCTAGATGACTATCCGCCAGATGACCGTCCGCTAGATGACTATCAGCGGCTGCGTCAGATAGCAAACCGAGTAATTTTGCAAATTGAGAATGAGGCCAACCTATCAGACGCCAATTTGTCCGATGATGGCGTGTTGGACTGGAATCAGCGAATTGACCGGCTGCGCCAGATATTTATTAAAAAGTGCGAATCGGCGTTTTCTATCGAGCCCAGTGAGAATTTGCCGGTGCGTGAGCGGGTGTATAAGGTGCAGGCACTACTCGAAGATTTGGACCTAGTGGACGATGGTTCGGACGTAGACCCAAGTGCGAAGCAAAATACGGTGCTGCTAGGCCCAAATCAGCTGAAGCCACAGGACGTGTACTGGGATACGATTCGGCTGCTAAATTTTGATGCAATCTATGATGGCTATGTGGCTGAAGCCCCCACGCCAGAGCGGTTTTTGGATACCTTGACTCGCCTAGAACGGGAGGTGTTTCACCTGGTCGATGCGCATCCCAAAGCGCCGCGTCAGGCCTGCTTTGATGTGGGCGAGCCGCTCAATCTAAAGGCCTATTTATCGGACTATCGGCGCGATCGCTCTGGCACGGTCGATCGACTGGCTGCCGAACTGCGGCAAACTATGCAGGCGAATTTGGACAAAATGAGTAGTATCAGCCATAACTCATAGCCTGTGGCTGTCAGTATCTTAAGACTTATATAAAACGATAATCGTTGTTCTATAGTGGAACGGGCACAAACTTTGTGCCAAAGGTGTCTGTTGATATCGAGCTGCTCTGTATTCTTTTTATCAGCGTGGCAAAGTTTCTTTCCAGTCATACTCTGCTTAGTTATCCGCTTTCGGTTCTCTGCGCTTTTTTGCTTTATGGCACGCTTGCCTCACTACAAGAAAAAATATGCTTGGCCGCTGAGCCTAATTGTTCATTGGCTGCCGAAGCGCAAGCCAAGGCTAGGGTCTGTTTCTACCATGCTGCCGAAAGGAAGTCGTTTGCAGCGGCGATTGAAGCGCTACGGGTCGCGTGATCGCACTTTTTTCGATACTTTGCAGCGTCGCCATGCTGTGCCGAGCCGACTTCATCAGCGTCTAAATGCTGAGCACTCTCATGAAGTGTTATTGCGACGTTCTATGGCCGGGGTCGCGATTTTTTTGGTCGCTGGTGGCCTGATTTGGACCAATTTATTTATTCAAGAGCAGGTCACCTTTGCCGGTGTGCCCTACCGGATTATCAATAAGTTTTGGAACGATACCCCAGCGCGAACCGCTTACTTTGCGGGTGATCGTCAGGCGCTGCACGACCGCCTGCAAACGCTCGGCGTAGAAGAAGACATTAAGGCCTATTATCGCGATCGCTTCTCTAGTGAGTACGAGCTAGATAAGTACATTCACCAAATCATGTTCGATAGAACGGGCTATGTAGGCGAGGCCTATCAGGTCAATAACTTCGGCGAGCTTAATGCTATTGAATATTGATACTTTGAAGATGGATGCTATCGACTATCAGGTGATAAATCCCAAGTGAATGTTCTGCTACCGCCACCGCTTGTTCCTGGTGACTTGCTCTGTGTCATTTCACCCAGTGGTGGTCTCCGGTCGTCGGATAAGTTTGAACAGGGGTTAGACGTTTGGCGACAGCGTGGCTACCGGTTGCACCTATGTGAGGGTTACGACGATCGCTGGGGATATTTGGCCGGGCGCGATGAGCAGCGTCGGCAGCAGCTAATGGTGGCGTTGAGCAATCCTGAGTGCAAGGCGATTCTGTGCTCGCGGGGTGGTTACGGGGGGGCTCGGCTTTTAGAAAATTGGGCCTGGCCGACCGTGAGTGAGGCTCAGCCGCCCAAGTGGCTAATCGGATTTTCTGATATTACGAGTCTGCTGTGGAGCCAGGCGAAGCTAGGCGTGCTGGGTGGGGTTCATGGCCCAGTGCTAACAACCCTCGCGGATGAGCCTTACTGGTCTCAGACTCGGCTGTTTGACTGGGTAGAGCAGCATAAGATTGTGCCGCTTGAAGGTCAAGGCTGGGCCACATTAGGCTGTGGTGGTTCTGCGACAGGTGTATTATTTCCAGGAAATTTGTGTGTGGCAACGCATCTGCTGGGCACTGCTGCCGAGCCAGCACTGACTGACGTGATTTTGGCGTTTGAAGATGTGGGTGAAGCGCCCTATCGACTAGATCGGATGCTGACGCAGTGGCGCTCAATGGGAAAGTTGCAGCAGGTTTGCGGTATTGCACTGGGGCGATTTAGTGGCTGGGAGCCAGAGCCATTGAAGCCGACACTGAGCATAGCGGCAGTGATGCGCGATCGCCTTAGCGACCTGAATATTCCCATCGTGTCTGGCCTACCTTTTGGTCATGACGGTGACAATGCCGCGCTGCCAGTGGGGTTACCAGCGCACCTCGATGCAGATGCTGGCGTCCTTTCTTGGCCTGAGCTTATGTAGACCCGAAGTAAGGGCTCAGTATATGAATGAAGCAAGGGCTCAGTATATGAATGAAGCAAGGGCTCAATATATTAATTCAAGTGGGGTGTTGTGGTCTCTAGCGAACGCTCCCTTTAGAATGAGAGAACTACTGGCTTCTGCTACCTTTCTTCCACCTTTTTTCTGACTTTTTCTGAGAGATACTGTGGTTCCCATTCGCGATGACAACCCCACCAGTACAACGCCTGTTGTGGTCTACGCTTTGCTAGTCCTCAATGTTGTTATTTTTTTGCATGAAATAACCCTGAGCCCAGACGCATTACAACAGTTCTTTAATCAATGGGCGATTGTCCCAGCTGAGCTGACGGCTTCTTTTGGGGGTGGCTCTACTGGAGCGGTGAGTGTTGTTGCTGAGCGTGAGTGGTTTACCCTGATTTCGTCTCAGTTTTTGCATGGTGGCTGGCTACATGTGGGCGGTAACATGCTTTATCTTTGGGTGTTTGGTAACAACATTGAAGATCAGCTGGGCCCAGTGAAGTTTTTGTTCTTTTACTTGATGTGTGGTGTGTTGGCGGGCCTATCGCAGTGGTTTTTTGACCCGGTTTCTGTTGTCCCAACTTTGGGCGCTAGTGGCGCGGTCGCTGGGATTATGGGTGCGTACATTATCCGCTTCCCCAGAGCGAAAATTGTGACGCTGATTCCGCTGTTTATTCTGTTTACGACGTTTCGCATTCCAGCGATTTTCTTTCTAGGATGGTGGTTTGTTCAGCAGGCCTTTTATAGCGCGATGAGCTTAGGCGCGCCTGCCGATATGGGAGCAGGCGGTGTTGCCTATTGGGCCCATGCCGGTGGTTTTATTTTTGGCGCGATTTTAGCGCCGCTTTTGGGTCTGTTTGCCAAGGGTCGTGATCGGTATCGCTGGTGACGTTCGACTACGCTCAGCCACCGGTATGTCAGCAGAGCACAAAGACTTTATCGTGATTATATTTGTCAATATCTAGGAGCGTTTGAGTATGACAGAATCGATGACTGAAGTATACGAAGGTCAGTTTGGGACATTTACGATTGAGGATAGCGATCGCACTGAAGTCATCCTCTACAGGGCGGGTTTGGCCGTTGCTGCGGGCAGTTTTGCGATCGCAGCGACAACGCTCTTCTTTGCCCCTACGCTCACACCGATTGCTGCCACCATTGGCTATGCACTGCTGTGGCTAGGACTCGGCCTGAGCCTTTTCAAAATTCATATCTATGTGCGCCCCTTGCACCGTGCGCTTCAGCTATTTTGGGCGATTGGGGGTGTTGCCAGTCTGGCGATCACGCTGCGATACCCTACGCCTTTAGCTTTAACCGCCTATCAGCAGCCATTGACCATACTGGGTATTGGCTTCACCTTCGCTGCGCTAACCGGCATCTTTTTCAAAGAGGCTTTTTGTTTCAACCGGCTAGAAACTAAATTTTTGGTTGTGCTGGTGCCCGGCTTGCTGCTGGGCCATATGGCCGGTGCGCTTTCTGTCACCACAGAGCAAAACATGCTACTTGCTTGGTCTGTCCTCTTTGCCATCTTCGCGATTCGCAAAGTCATTCAGCCCATACCTCCCGACATCGGTGATAAAAGCGTTTTTGCCTACCTAGAAGCTGAGCGACAGAAAAGCGCTAGTGCCGTCTGATTGTTCTATCCATCTGCCCTATTTGCCTTGGCTGAGCATCTCGCCTTGGCTGAGCATCGTCATTGTTGCATTTACAACATGCTGCGCGCTCCCTCTAAAAAATGAAACGTCCAGCGTGTCGGGGGTATCTCTAGCGGTGTGGTAGTTTGCGTTGCGAAAGTTGGCGGTATCTGTGACGAAGACAGCGGGAATATCTTTTTCCCAAAAGGGCGCATGGTCGCTACGCATGAGGTCAGGAAATAACCTGAGGGTAGTTTTGGGAATAGGCAAGCTGAGTACCAGTGGCCAGTTGCTCTGCGCAGAGCCCATAAAAGCCCCGATTAACTCGGTATGGGTTGATAGGCCCAGCACTGCTAAGAATTCGCCAGTTTCTGGAACGGTTTGCAGCGGTAATCCCTGCGGATATTTCTGGCAACCGGCCGTACGGCAGGCGTATCCAACCATATCCAGAATGATTGCGCCTTTGACATCTTCAATATTGTTGGTTGCTTGGGTGAATGCAAGGCTGCCTAGCAGCCCAGTGCCGTCGGGCTGGCGCTCTTCTTGATCGAAAAAGACAAGCTTTAGCGCCGTAGGAAACGGGCTCACTGTCCTTAGCTCTCCAGGTTCTTCTGCTGGGCTCCCGATGACCGGATCAGATGGCGGCAGTGCTCCCAATAGGCGAGCTGCTTCGAGCAGGGTAGCGATCGCACTGCCATTGTCATCGGCTCCTGGCGACCCCTCGGTCCCATCGTAGTGTGCACCCAAAACCAGTGTTCCAGCATTGGGATTGCTACCTGGCAAGTCAGCAATGATATTTACCCCACCTGTTTCGGGTGCGCCTGTTTCTGGATGTACATAGCGTTTTTCCACTGGAGAAAAGCCATAACCTTCTAGCTGTTCCACGATGTACTGGCGAATCGGTTCTTTTTGCGCGGGGGTCGATCTTAGCTGTGATACTGCGTTGACATGAGCCATTAGTCGCTCACTTTCAACGTTGAGTTCAAGATCGGCAAAGGAGAGATTCGCAGGGGTGATCACCGGGATCTCGGGTAACAGTGCTGCCCTGAAGCGAGTGACAGGGTTACCCCATATAATCACCGTCATAATGACAGCTGCGATCGCAAAAAAGATCCCGCTTCGTTTGCCCATTCATTTACTCCTTGTGTGCGTGATTGTTGATAGTCAGTGTAGATGAGATCTCCATACTAGGGCGCAATTAGGTCGCAAAAGTAGAGCGCAAAAAAACAGGCTATTCCCTAGGGAATAAGCCTGCATTCGCTAACATTGAAGTGTCAGCTATAAATGACTGTATTGGTCGAAGTAGCAGCGCGATTTTGTTCAACTTTTTTGTTCACCTGCGCAGCCTCTTTGTTCACCTGCACAACTCAAAAAGAGCAAGCTTTAGCGCATCCGGTCGTCAATTTCGGGGCTGCTTTCCTTTTGTAGTAGCTTGGAGAGCTGACCGCGAATGTCAGCTAGCTGAGGGTTGTTAACTTTAGGAACCACGACCAGACGCACCTCAATTTCTGAGACGTTGTCTACGCGGGTTGTCTTTTCCCAAACCTTCCGCTCAGTATCCGATTCAGACTCGTAGCGGAAAGTGAGCATGTTGTCGCCTACTTCCAAAATTTCAACGTTCTTAAACCAACCACTGCTGCTTTGAATGTAAAGCCAAACGCCAGGCTTGCCAATCAGTTCTCTGAGTTTCCCTTCCATTTATCTGTGAGATCCCACCAAAACGACTATAGCTTTGGTCACTTTGCTGCGGAACAGCACATGGGCCATAAGCTTTACATAACAACAGGCAAAGTAACTCGCGCTCGCCGGATGCATCCGGCGATCGCTATGAGCACAAAATGCCGAACGAAAAAACCTCGATCTGCCTTCGCGTCTGTTCTAGCAATTAGCCAGATGCTCGGTAGAAGTGCCTTGTAGCGCGGAGATTTTCTTTGTTTGCTCTCTGCAATTATTAAAAAAGTGTAGCACTTTGAGAAGTTTTGTGACGTCGCCTAGAGCCAATTATTAAAAGAATCTAACAAAGTAAAAAGCTTGGTTTTTCCCTATGTAGCGACCTCTATGGCTTTTGGTTATTAACTGATGGCGAATTATTACGGGCAAGTCGGTATGAAGAATTGATGTATGCGCCCTTGTTTTTACTTACTTTTATTTCAATTGATGGGTTTTAGGTTACATGAACATAGGCTGGCTCTTTTAGATTGTGTCTTTAGGTGATCGCAATGGGCCTGTCACTGGGGCTAGCCGCTACTTACGGTACGCTAAAGCAGCAAACGCCTGCTTTCTAGGAACCCGGCAACATGTCGGTCTCGATGACGATGTCTGTTTCACCACTGGCCTCCACAGCGCCTACATCTTTAATGCCCAAGCCCTTATTACTTAGTGTGTTGGGCCAGGGGGCCTGGGGAACAGCGCTAGCTAAACTGGCAAAAAACAACGGCCATCAGGTGAAAACGTGGTCGCGCTCTGGGGAGCTTTCTCTTGCTGACGCAACAGATCGCGCGGATGTTATTTTGTCAGCCATTTCTATGAAGGGGGTTGCGTCTATCGCGCAGCGGCTGAGTCAGTGCGATATTGCTGAGCAAGCCATTATTGTGACGGCGACTAAAGGGCTCGATCCGGCAACGACACAAACGCCTTCACAGATTTTTTCATCTGTTTTTCCAGGGCACGCGATCACCGTTCTCTCCGGGCCCAATCTGTCGCAAGAAATCGAGCAAGGGCTGCCGGCGGCAACTGTTCTTGCCAGCGCTGATGCATCGGCGGCCACCGTTGTGCAGCGACTATTTTCTTCAGAGCAGTTCCGGGTGTATACCAGCTCAGATCCGTTGGGTGCGGAACTGGGTGGCACCCTCAAAAACGTGATTGCGATCGCTGTCGGTGTCTGTGATGGCCTTAAGCTGGGGACCAATGCCAAATCGGCGCTTATCACCCGCGCGCTGCCCGAAGTCATTCGCATCGGTATGCGCTTAGGCGCCGCTGAGGTAGAAACGTTCTACGGTCTCAGCGGCTTGGGCGATATGCTGGCCACCTGTAGTAGTCAGCTCAGCCGTAACTACCGAGTGGGCTACGGTTTGGCGCAGGGCAAAACGCTGGAGCAAGTGCTAGCCGGTCTTGGCGGCACGGCTGAAGGGGTGAATACGGCCCACGTCCTGATAGATATTGCCAACCGTGAGGGAATTCTTGCGCCGATTTCGCGACAGGTTGACCGATTGCTCAGCGATCGCATCACGCCGCAGGCTGCGGTAGAAGCTTTGATGGAGCGAGATCTAAAGCCTGAATCATGTGATTTGTAGCGCTGCGCCTAAACCTAAGCTTGAATACAGCCTATCCCTAGGCTTCATCAATGGGCAGCGTAATGCTAAAGGTTGTGCCGTCGCCAACAACAGAGGCACAGTCAATTGTGCCATCGTGCACTTCGGTCACGATTTGGTGAGCGATGGAAAGCCCAAGCCCTGTGCCTTTGCCTGCGGATTTGGTCGTAAACTGGCTTTCAAAAATTCTTTCTTGAATGCTTGCTGGCATGCCGCCCGCGTTATCGACAATAGTGATGATGACTTGATCGTCTTTGGCTGCGGTAGTCACTGAGATTTCTGGTGGCCCAGAGGGAGACAGCCCTGAGTCCATGGCATCAATGGCATTGGCCAAGATGTTCATAAAGACCTGATTAATTTGGCCAGGGTGGCAGTTAATTTCGGGCAGCTCGGCGTAGTTTTTGTTGACGGTGATGTCTTCGCAATCACCGTTTCCTTTTAGCCGATGTCGCAAAATAAGCAGCGTGCCATCTAGTCCTTCGTTGAGGTTGTAGGGCTGCTTGTAGGTGGTGTCGCTGCGAGCGAAAGTGCGTAGCGATTGGCTGATGGCTTGGATGCGATCGCCGCTCGTCGCCATCGACTCAATCAGCGCCGGAAAATCTTCAACAATGTAGTCAAGATCGATATTTTGGGCGTGCTGTTCTACTTTTTCTAAATCGGGTGGACGAATACTGTCGCGGTTGGCCGCTAGCAGCGCCTGATAGCACGCAATATGATCGATCAGCTGTTGTGTGTGCTCTGCTACGAATTCCACATTGTTGGTAATGCAGCCAATGGGATTATTAATTTCGTGGGCGACCCCGGCGACCAGTTCACCTAGGGCCGAGAGCTTTTCGTGCTTTTCAACCTTTTCTTGTGCCTGCTGAAAATAGTCAGACGCTTCACTCAAGACGGCTGTGCTGACCTCAATGCAGTTCTCTAGCTTACGGTTGAGGACTTCTGAGCGCTCGCGTTTGGTGATTTCTTTTTCAAGGTCACGGTTTCTAGCTTGTAGCGATCGCAGCAGCTCACTATTTTGCTGATGAACGCTGACGCGAGCCAAAATTTCTTCTTCTTGAAAAGGCTTAGTAATATAGTCAACCGCGCCTAGCTTTAGCCCAGTTACCTTTTGCTCCCTGTCCATCAGCGCCGTCATAAAAATGACAGGAATATTGGCCGTTTCTGGATCGGCCTTTAGCTGCCTACAGGTTTCAAATCCATCAATGCCCGGCATCATCACATCTAGCAAGATGAGGACCGGCTGGGATTGAGCGATTTGCTTGAGGGCATTCTCTCCACTGATGGCAACGCGGACCTGATGGCCTCCGCCCTTTAGCGTTTGGGCTAAGACGGCGAGGTTAGTTGGGTTGTCATCAACAATGAGAATAAAATTAGTCGTCTGCTGATTCACGCAAGTTATACCTTTGAGAGCTGTATTAATTGCTTTATTGGCGCTATATTGAAAGGCCGAATAGGCGACTACAGTGGGCGCACTGGACCTATGTGTTTTTCCTTGGGTATGGAAGCGTAGGCGGTGGGATGGTTAAGGCGGGTTAGTAGGACGCTTAGCTTACTTATAGATTTCCCGCTTGAGCGCGCGTTCTTAATACGGACACTTCAATGCGGCTACTTCATGTGGGCAGCGTGATTTGAAAGGTGGTTCCTTTGCCCAATACAGAGGTGCAACTAATATTGCCCCGATGAGTATCTGTGACGATTTGGTGCGCGATGGAAAGGCCTAGTCCAGTCCCCTTCCCGGCACTCTTGGTTGTGAATTGGCTTTCAAAAATATGGGCCTGAACCTGCGGCGGCATACCGCCTGCATTGTCTGCGATAGTGACAACAACTTGGTTTGCGACCCTCTCTGTTTGAATGCTGATTTCGGGTGCACCCGAGGGCTTTTCACCTTCTTCCATCGCATCAATTGCATTCGCCAAAATATTCATGAAAGCCTGATTGATTTGTCCGGGATAGCAGCTGATGGGGGGCACCTGACCATAGTTTTTGTAGATGGTGATAGCTTTGCGTGTGCCCAATGCCTTTAGGCGGTGTCGCAAGATGAGCAGTGTGCCATCTAAGCCCTCGTGCAGATTGTACATTTGCTGTTGGGCGGTGTCAGCGCGCGCAAAGGTGCGTAGTGATTGGCTGATGGCTTTAATGCGACTGCCGCTGGTTTGCATCGATTCTATTAACTTTGGTAAGTCTTCTTCGATGTAGTCAAGGTCAATCTCTTCGATATGTTCTTCTATTTCAGCTAGGTGTGTAGGACGGATGGTGGTTTGTTGATCTGCGATCGCTTTTTGCTGGAGTGCAATGTGCTCTAGGAGCTGATCGCTGTACTCATGTACAAATTTGACATTGCTTGTAATACAGCTGATGGGGTTGTTAATTTCGTGGGCAACGCCGGCGACGAGTTCTCCTAAGGTCGAGAACTTTTCGCTGTTGGCTATTCTCACTTTTGCCTGCTGTAGATGGTCGGTGGCCTCACTGAGTGCGGCACTTTCTATCTCTATTTTGTTTTCTAGCTGCTGGTTGAGTCGAGTCAGTTCCGCTTTGGCTACGGCCAGGTTTTGGCTGTAGGTTTCAGCCTCTTCTAGGGCCTTTCTGAGGATATGGGCCCGTCGTTGATTACCGGTCTCCATTTCGTTACGGGTGCGCTCGGATCTATCGAGTTGCTTTTGCAAGATCCGGTTTGCTCTGGCCAATGATTGAATTTCTTTCTGTAGCGTTTGGACGCTGCTTTGAGACGTGGGCTCTCCCAACTGCACGGGTTGAGTGTCTGTTTGAGTATGGGCTGAACGCTCGTTTAGGTGAAGTGAAGTCAAGGGATTATGTTCCTATCAACAGAGCAGTAAATGTTTCGTTGTGAAAGTGGGAGCCCTCTGAACGAGTGAAAGGACTAATTTCGCCGTATGCATAAAAGCCCATGTTTGGTAAGTCTTTTCCTGCAATGTCGGCAATGACCTGGTGTTCTTGGTCGACTTGTGTTCCTAGGTTCTTCATGCGGGATACGCAAGAATTCATGATCACGGCGCTGGGCGTGGTTCCAGGATAGGCAAACTTGGCTTTGCTGAAGGCATCCTGCGCAGACTGGATGAGACTTTCGCAGTCGCTATCGGTAATTTGTAGGGTGGAGCCTTCGGGAATGCTGCCAAAGTAGTCGACGCTGCCGTCGCCGTTACTTTCGCCAGTAGGTGTTCTCACATAAAAGTTGTGCGCGCCAGGTTCGTATACGGCCAGTGGCCCTGAAAAAGTAGTCCCGCTGTACAGCCTGACTTCTTGCTCTCCAAAGTAAGGTTCGTAGAATCTTTTGGTGGGCTTTTCGTCGATTTCGTAAAGTGTGTTGCCGATTGATTTGGTGGCGATCGCTTTTTTTCCTATAGGCTTTTGTCCGGTGCCTACGCCAAAGGATACTTTGAGCTTGCCAAAGAAGGTGAGGACAACGACAGTATCCTCTAGAACGTCTGTGCCGAAAAACTGGTAGGTATGCTCGAATCGATAATCGTCGCCTGTGAGCCCGCCAAATATAGGAACCCTTTGCCCGGTTGCGTGGCGTAGGCTGGTTACTAAGTCGGCACCATCAACGGCGAGTCCTTCGCATAGGGTGTAGCAGAGTTTTATATCTGATACCGCGTGCTGATGAGTTGTGGTCGCTGTTTCAATCGCGGCGGTAGCGGCGGCGGCAGTGTCCTTGCTAACGCCTCGCCCCATACCAGCACTAAAGGTAACCTCATCTGAGCAAAAGAGCATCAGCGATAGAGAGTCTTCCTGAAAGCCCATAGTAGAGGACATTTCTCCGACGCTAGTACCGCCGACTAGGATGAGATCTGGATAGACCTGCCGGACATATTTCAAAATGCTGGCGTGGTCGAAGTCGATCGCAGCGACTAAAATGCCAGCCTGAGGGATATCGCCTGCGAGCGTTTGCTGGCACTGTTCTATGGCTTCTGCGATCGCGCCCAAAGAATCGGGATCAATACCATGTCCTACGGCTACTTTAAACATATGGATCAAGCTAATACAGGAGTTGAGATGCAGCGCCTGTCGCTCTTTCGATGCTAGGCAGCGAAGGATCCTAAATAGACTGATGCATACTCGATTTTATTTTTCCCAAATATGATGTTTGGGGTAGGTTGCATTCCTCTTTTTTGTGATCTCAATCAGGCGTAGCCTTTTTTCTGTGGTGCTACCTCTACGGTGCTAAAGGTGCCATAACGTTCTCTGACTCACGCGCTGGCGCGTTCAGTGTTTCGGGGACGATAAAGGTCTCAAAGAGATCTGCTTCTTCTGTCTCAGTTTCTTCCGTTTCAGTGCCTTCTATCTCAACCCCCTCTATCTCAATCCTTCTTTCTATCAGCGTTTCATCTTCTGCCTCATCCCCTGGCTCATCTTCTGGCTCAAGAAGATCGTCTACCAAAATTTCTAGGTTCTCCTGTGAATTAGTTGCTTCTGTTTCTGGTTCTATTTCTGTTTCCACTTTGGTGTTTTGTTTTGTTTCCGGTAAGTCCGGCCCGGCTTGTTCCTCAACAATCACAGGCAATTCCTCAATCAGCAGCGGCTTAGAAGGCTTATCCAACGGAGTTGACGCAGCGGACTTTTGAAACAAGTTTTTCGTTTTGTCGATCCATCGAGAGAACAGGTTCCCATCTGTTTCACTGGGTGGGTCTGTAGCTTTATTTACCTGGTTACGAAGTGAGCTTTGATCAACCTCAATCTCCGATGGTTCTACTGTCTCCGTAACAGATGGCTTTATTGTTTCAGCATCCAGTGGCTCTGTTGGGTCTGATTCGTTCGATTCTGCGTCGCCTTGAGAGGATTGTAGTTCTCCCGCATCCAGAACTTTTCGGTCGGGGTTTTCTGTTTTTTCGTCTTCGGTTTTTTCCGTGCCAGGCTGTGGCTTCGGTGCTTGGTCTATTGCTTTTTCTTCTTCTTCTTCTTCTTCTTCAAGGGTTCGGCCCTTATCGGTGTTGTTGGGCTCAAACGCTGGTTCCGCTGTAGATTCGATTTCTGAACGTTCAATGATGTCTGCCTTTTCACTGTCTGTGTCCTTGTCTCCCGCGTCTTCAGTCAGCTCAGGTGTATCAGTTTCTTCTGTATCAGTTTCTTCTGTATCAGTTGCTTCTGTCGAATCGACTGATTCGTTTTCTGCCTCAATCTCAATAGCCGGTGGTTCGTAACTCGCATCGACAATCTGTCCAATCTTTTCAAGTGGAAGCTCTCCCCTGACAATTTTGCTTAGATTATCTCGCTGGTTTGGATCGTAAATAAGTGTGTGTACTGTGTTGTTAAAGACGTTTTCGATCGAATTACCCTGCCTATCAATCAGCGCGAGCTGAACCCAGTTTTTTCCTGGCTTCAAACCTTTCAAATAGATCGGTTGCCATTGGTCAAATACAAAGCTCTGACCGTTGATGGTGCAGCGAATTTGCCAATCGATAATATCGTCGCTTGTGCTTTCCTGTGCGATTTGGTGCAGTGGCGCATTGTTGAGATAAAAATCGAGCAGTACAGGTTCTGCTCCATACGTCCCTTGTGGTTCGAGATAGGTCAACAGAGGTTGATCGGGATCTGGCGTATTTTCACCCGTATTGGCAAACACATGAAACGTGGTGCGCGCATAAGCGGTTTCATTCTTAAAACTTTCTCCCCAAGGATTGACTGCCACAACCTGTAGCGTATGGCTGCCCGGTGCCAGGTTCTCAAGCATGACTACATCTTCTAAGTCATAGACTGATCTGGCCGGCCGCTGATCGAGAATGATTTGAAGATGGGGCCCCAACCCCAGAGAGTCATCCTTATATATGGAGAGTCCTTTTAATTTCAGCTTGACTTCAATTTTGTCTGTGTCGATAACTTGATTAGCTTTCGGCATTTTAATCGTAATCTCTGGCTGATACTGGTCACTTAGCACTGCTAGATCTAGGAAGACTGCCGGTGAGGCCACTTCGCTCACAGAGCCACTGAGTCGGCGAACTTCGGTGCCCGTCGGAATATCGGGCAGCTCTACAAGGCGAACGCTTTGGCTTCTATTGGCACACCCCCACAGACAAAAACTCAGCAGTCCGCCAATGACTAGGGTGGCTAGCCGCTTTCGCCAACTCTGCTGGGTAAGCGTTTTTATCAACGTCAAAGGGATACCCATACCGAAACGAGGTAAAAAGTTATCACCTGATCATATGGGACGGCTGTCCCCGGATTGATTGATGTTGAAGATAAATGTGGAGATCTCGCACGAATTGAAGAGAAAGGAACAAGGGATCGCGCCCCACTCTTGCATATTGCCAATTACTAAAAAGATTGCTTTAAAGATAAAAGTTATCAAAACAGTACATAACTTTAAGTCCTAGTCGAGTTGCTCTATAAAAAAGGCAAAAGAATGTCTATTGTTGTGTCGAAGCAGGCCAAAAAGAAGTGTCGGGAAGGGTAAATACATCGAAATATTTCAATTTGTTAAAGTCGGGTGCTTCCCCTTCGTTTGCCCTGTATGTCATAGCCTTCGAGACCTTGTGAAATCAGGTTTTCCGCTGGTTGAACTATTGTTAACTGCCCGTTATACAGAGCCAAAAGCGTGACTATAATACGTGAGAACATTCCTTTGCTTGTGTTGGGATTAAGTAAATTGCTTGCATAGCGCTGACCTAATTTCTTCTGCAGCAAAGCCCGTTCTTTCTCTGTCTAGAGAGGAGAGTCTCCATGACAACTACCCCGCGCGAGCGGGAGGCCACCAAAGCCAAGGTTGTGGTTGATAAGAACCCTACCCCTACTTCTTTTGAGAAGTGGGCGAAGCCAGGTCATTTTGATCGGACTTTGGCTAGGGGACCCAAAACTACCACTTGGATTTGGAACCTTCACGCTGACGCTCACGACTTCGACAGTCATACCAGTGACCTAGAAGATGTATCTCGTAAAATCTTTAGTGCGCACTTTGGTCATCTGGCCGTAGTGTTCATCTGGCTGAGTGGCATGTATTTCCATGGCGCGCGCTTTTCCAACTAAGAAGCTTGGATGTCTAATCCAACGGCTATCAAGCCCAGTGCTCAAGTTGTTTGGCCTGTATTCGGTCAAGAAATTTTGAATGCTGATGTTGGTGGCGGCTTCCACGGAATTCAAATTACGTCTGGTCTTTTCCAGATGTGGCGTGCTTCCGGTATCACCAACGAAACGCAGCTATATGCCACCGCGATTGGCGGTTTGGTGATGGCTGCTTTGATGCTGTTCGCAGGCTGGTTTCACTATCACAAGGCTGCTCCCAAGTTGGAGTGGTTCCAGAATGTGGAATCGATGCTGAACCATCACTTGGCCGTTTTGTTTGGTTTGGGCTCCCTGTCTTGGGCGGGTCACCAAATTCACGTTGCCGCTCCTATTAATAAGCTGTTGGACTCAGGCGTTGCGCCTGGGGACATCCCATTGCCCCATGAGTTCTTGTTTGACAAGGCATTCATGGCTGAGCTTTATCCTAGTTTTGCGCAGGGGCTCAAGCCTTTCTTCACGCTGAACTGGGCAGCTTACTCTGACTTCCTTACCTTCAAAGGTGGGTTGAACCCCACTACTGGTGGTCTTTGGATGACTGATATGGCCCACCATCACCTGGCAATTGCCGTGATGTTCTTGGTGGCTGGTCATATGTACCGTACCAACTGGGGTATTGGTCATAGTCTCAAAGAGATTTTGGATGGTCAAAAAGGCGATCCCCTTCTGTTTGGTGGTGAAGGCCACGTTGGTATGTATGAGTTCCTCGTGAACTCCTGGCATGCTCAGTTAGCGATTAACCTCGCGCTGGGTGGCTCGGTCACAATTATTGTGGCTCAGCACATGTATGCAATGCCTCCATACCCCTACATCGCAACCGACTACGGCACTCAGCTGTCGCTATTCACTCATCACATGTGGATTGGTGGATTTATGGTTGTGGGTGCTGGAGCACACGGTGCGATCGCACTTATCCGTGACTACGATCCTGCCAAGCATGTGGACAACGTGCTCGACCGCGTACTGCGAGTCCGCGACGCTATCATTTCTCACCTCAACTGGGTTTGTATTTTCCTCGGCTTCCATAGCTTTGGGCTCTACATTCACAACGACACCATGCAAGCGCTTGGCCGTCCCCAAGACATGTTCTCGGACACGGCGATTCAGCTTCAGCCTATCTTTGCTCAGTGGATTCAAGGCCTGCACACTGCTGCGACTTCGGTCGGTGGCACTGCGCCTCAGGCATTGGCACCTGCTAGCTACGCATTCGGCGGCGACGTCGTTGCCGTAGGCGGCAAAGTCGCGATGATGCCGATTACCCTTGGCACCGCTGACTTCATGGTTCACCACATTCACGCGTTTACCATTCACGTGACCGTACTCATCCTGCTTAAGGGTGTGCTGTACGCTCGTAACTCTCGCCTTGTTCCTGACAAGAGTGAGCTGGGCTTCCGGTTCCCTTGCGACGGCCCCGGTCGTGGCGGCACTTGCCAAGTATCGGCTTGGGACCACGTGTTCCTGGGCTTGTTCTGGATGTACAACTCTATTTCGATTGTGATTTTCCACTTCAGTTGGAAGATGCAGTCGGATGTATGGGGCACCGTCTCGGACAACGGCACGGTTTCTCACATCACCGGCGGTAACTTTGCCGCAAGTGCAACCACTATTAACGGTTGGCTGCGCGACTTCCTGTGGGCGCAAGCTTCTCAGGTCATCAATACCTACGGTTCGGCTCTGTCGGCTTACGGCTTGATGTTCTTGGGTGCCCACTTCATCTGGGCCTTCAGCCTGATGTTCCTCTTTAGTGGTCGCGGCTACTGGCAGGAGCTGATTGAGTCTATTGTTTGGGCTCACAACAAGCTGAAAGTAGCACCGGCTATTCAGCCTCGCGCACTGAGCATCACGCAAGGTCGGGCAGTGGGCGTCGCTCACTACCTCCTAGGAGGGATCGCCACCACATGGGCGTTCTTCCTGGCTCGAATGTTATCAGTAGGTTAAGGAGCGCGGAGGAAACATAAAACGTATGGCAACTAAATTCCCGAAATTTAGCCAAGACCTCGCACAAGATCCAACCACGCGTCGGATCTGGTATGGGATTGCCACAGCTCATGACTTTGAAAGCCACGACGGGATGACAGAGGAGAATCTTTATCAAAAGATCTTCGCTTCTCACTTCGGTCATTTGGCAATCATCTTCCTCTGGACTTCTGGCAACCTGTTCCATGTCGCTTGGCAAGGCAACTTCCCACAGTGGGTCTCTGACCCGCTCAATGTGAAACCCATCGCTCACGCGATTTGGGATCCTCACTTTGGTCAACCCGCAGTAGATGCGTTCTCTCAGGCTGGTTCTTCTAGCCCGGTTAACATTGCTTACTCAGGTGTGTATCACTGGTGGTACACCATCGGTATGCGCACAAACGCTGACCTATACGGCGGCGCAGTTGGTCTGTTGATTTTCGCAGCAGTGATGCTGTTTGCAGGTTGGCTACACCTTCAGCCCAAATTCCGTCCTAGCTTGTCCTGGTTCAAGAATGCTGAATCTCGTCTAAACCACCACTTGGCTGGTTTGTTCGGTGTTAGCTCCTTGGCTTGGACCGGTCACTTGGTTCACGTGGCGATTCCTGAGTCTCGCGGTGTGCATGTCGGCTGGAGTAACTTCATGTCGATTAAGCCTCACCCCGCAGGCTTGAAGCCGTTCTTCACAGGTAACTGGGGCGTTTACGCTCAGAACCCTGATACGGCAGGTCATGTGTTCGGCACCTCTACCGGTGCTGGCGATGCGATTCTTACCTTCTTGGGTGGCTTCCATCCTCAGACAGAGTCTCTCTGGTTGACGGATATGGCGCATCACCACTTGGCGATCGCGGTTATCTTCATCGTGGCTGGCCACATGTACCGGACAAACTTCGGTATTGGTCACAGCATCAAAGAGATCTTGAACACTCATACCCCTCCCGATGGTACCCCTGGTGACTTGGGCGCGGGCCACAAAGGTCTCTACGATACGCTGAACAATTCGCTGCACTTCCAGCTCGCGTTGGCGCTAGCTTCTCTAGGCGTTGTTACGTCTCTAGTGGCTCAGCACATGTATGCCCTGCCTCCTTATGCTTTCATGGCTAAGGACTACACCACTCAGGCAGCGCTATACACCCATCACCAGTACATTGCTGGCTTCATCATGATGGGCGCGTTTGCACACGGTGCAATCTTCTTGATTCGGGATTACGATCCTGCGGCGAACGAGAACAACGTGCTTGCACGGGTGCTCGACCACAAAGAAGCGATTATCTCCCACCTCAGCTGGGTCTCTCTGTTCCTCGGTTTCCACACGCTCGGTCTCTACGTCCATAACGATGTAGTGGTTGCGTTTGGTACCCCTGAGAAGCAGATTCTGGTCGAGCCTGTGTTCGCACAGTGGGTGCAGGCCGCTTCTGGTAAGGCACTCTACGGCTTTGATACGCTCCTTTCTAACTCTGACAGCATGGCAAGTGCTGCCGCAGGTGGTGTTTGGCTGCCGGGTTGGATGGATGCGATTAATAGCGGTAGCAACTCCTTGTTCTTGGCAATTGGGCCTGGTGACTTCTTGGTTCACCATGCGATCGCACTCGGTCTCCACACCACTACTTTGATTTTGGTCAAAGGTGCGTTGGATGCTCGCGGTTCTAAGCTCATGCCCGACAAGAAGGACTTCGGCTACAGCTTCCCTTGCGACGGCCCTGGCCGTGGCGGTACTTGCGACATCTCTGCATGGGATTCGTTCTACCTCGCTATGTTCTGGATGCTCAACACGATTGGTTGGGTGACCTTCTACTGGCACTGGAAGCATTTGTCCATCTGGAGTGGCAACGTTGCCCAGTTTAATGAGAGTTCGAACTATCTCATGGGCTGGCTGCGCGACTATCTCTGGTTGAACTCTTCTCAGCTGATTAACGGTTACAACCCCTACGGGATGAATAACCTGGCTGTTTGGGCTTGGATGTTCCTCTTTGGACACCTGGTCTGGGCAACTGGATTCATGTTCCTCATCTCCTGGCGTGGTTATTGGCAAGAACTCATTGAGACCATTGTTTGGGCTCATGAGCGTACGCCACTCGCTAACCTGGTTCGCTGGAAGGACAAGCCTGTTGCACTGTCCATCGTTCAGGCTCGTTTGGTCGGTTTGGCACATTTCACCATTGGTTATGTCCTGACTTATGCGGCCTTCTTGATTGCGTCAACGTCTAGTCGATTCGGCTAACCGTTTTAATCCGCAACTTGAATGAATAGAATGAAGCCTCTCAGTATTGCTGAGGGGCTTTGTTTTTAAGGTTGTAAACTAGAAATTACTGAAGTAGTGCTGAGCTATAGAGATTGCTGGCGTAGTGAAGTGATAGAGGTATCCAACAACAACAATGTTTGAGCGAGTTACTTTTGACCCTGAAGTGATGGGCGGGCGGGCCTGTATAAGGGATATACGGGTTACGGTGTCGTTAGTGCTTAGCTTATTGGCTAACAAGATGTCTTTTTTAGAGATATTGGAGGCTTATCCATACCTAGAAGAAGAAGATATATTGGCTTGTTTACAATATGCCGCCTTTCTAGCGAGTGAAGAGGTTTATCAGTTAGATAGTGCTGCATGAAGTTTTTGGCAGATATGGGCGTGTCTCCTCAGACGGTAGAAGTTTTGAAAAATCAGGGATACGATGCTATTCATATTTCTGAAGAGGGCTTGTTTCGGATGAGAGATGCTGAGATTTTAGAGAAAGCTTGCAAAGAAGGTCGGGTGATCTTGACGTTTGATCTGGATTTTGCCGATTTACTGGCGGCGTCAGTAGAAATTTTACCGAGCACAATTATCTTCCGACTCAAGAAGACGTTTCCTGATTTCGTTTCAGCTCGGTTGCTGTCTGTCCTTTCAGATTGTAAGGATGAGCTAGAGTCTGGTGCTTTGGTGACTATTGAAGATGGTCGATATAGATTGCGTCATCTGCCAATTAATATGTCGTAGGTCAGCATCAAATTTCAGAGTAAGGGTGTTGATGCTGCACTGGTTTGCTACGAAGTCGAAAGACTCGCAGATGTCTTGTAATTTGCGCTAGTAGTAGAGTCGGTAGCAATGATGGCTGTCAATGTAGTCGCGAGTTTTACTGTCTAGAAAGTTTGTTTTCTAAGTTTACAAGTATTGAATTTGGCTGAGCGATCGCAGCTTGGTGTGAGAAGGTTGAATCGTTCCTGTTGTCAATTGCTTGCCATGACTCAGTCTCCAAATCATCAACCGCCCCTGGGAGACCAGATCTCGGAAGTCATTCGCCAAGTTTTGAAGCCGGGCGGCGTGGCTGTTGGCAGTGGGGTAGCCTTTTGGCAGCTGTTGGCAAATGACAGCGCTGGTAAGGCAATTGTTTCTTTTTTGATTGGGGCTGGGACGTCTTACGGTGCCAGGATGCTGAAGCCGCTTCATGAGAAAAATTTAGAAACAGCTGATCAAGTCGGTGAGGCAATAGGCGGTGTAGGTGAAGCTTTTGGTGAGGTGACGCAGCGGGCCATCACGGCTGCTAGCGGATTTGAAGGGCGGTATTTGCTCTGTCAGGCGTCGGATTGTGAGTCGCTGCGGGCGGAGGGGATGGCGCAGCGGGATGGGATTTTTGAGCCGCTGCTGAAGGATATTTTTGTGGAGCTGCAAATTGATGGCAGTGCGAGCTTGCCAGGATTTGAGAGACAGCTGGATCAGGCTGCAGAGATGCCGCTAGGCGCTGAAGGATTTGCGAAGCAGACTATTTGGAGTTTGCTGGCGGAGTCGAAACGGCGAAAGCCTTTTCGGCAGCTGGCGATTTTGGCGTGGGGTGGCTATGGCAAAACGACGCTCTTGAAGCATGTGGCATATCGGTACGGCATTGGTGAGGTGCCGCAGGGTGCGCCGAAGCTGGTGCCGGTGCTGCTGGTGTTGCGCAAGTATCGGAAGCAGATACTGCAAGATGCGTCGCTGATGTTGCCAGTGTTGATAAATCAGCATCATATTCCGAGCTTGCCGGAGGCTCATCGGCTGCAGCCGTTGCCGCCGAACTGGGCAACGGATTTGTTGCAGCGAGGTAGAGCGCTAGTGATGTTTGATGGATTTGATGAGGTGCCAAGGCAGGAGCGGCCTGCGGTAGCGAAGTGGCTGAATGAACAGATGCGGCAGTATGGGAGATCTGTTTTTGTGGTGACCTCTCGGCCAAAGGCGTATAAGGAACAAGATTCGGCGGATCGGCTGTCACTGGCGATGCCGATGTGGGTGCAGCCGTTTGATGATGCGCAGCGTCGAAGGTTTGTTGAAAGTTGGTATTTGTGCCAGGAGAAGCTGAAGACTCGGCGGGATACGCCAGAGGTGAAGAAGGTGGCGGCTGCGGCTGCCAGTGAGCTTTTAGCGCAGATAGAGAATGAGCAAGAGCTGAAGGATTTGGCGAAGAATCCGCTGTTATTGAATATGATTGCGACGTTTCATCGGCTGTATCCGGGCGCGGCGTTGCCGAAGCGGCGGGTGGATTTGTATGGGGAGATTTGTACGCTACAGCTGAAGGCAAGACCGAGAGATCGACGCTTGGATACAGTTTTACTTGAGTTTGAGCCGCAGTCAGTGTTGGGAAAAGTGGCTGTGAGTATGATGCAGCAGGTGGTGAAGCGGGTGGGGCGTGATGTGCTATTGCGAGAGATTGAGAGTGCGCTGGCTGAGCAGGATGAAGCGGTAGATGCGAGAGAATTCTTGAGAGATGTGGTGCGCATTAGTGAGCTGATTGTGCAGCAGGAAGATGAGTATGAGTTTGCGCATTTGAGCTTTCAGGAATATCTCGCGGCGGCATACCTTGCGGCGGAGCCACGTGAGCGAGAGCGTGTGTTGTATGAGCACCTAACGGAAGACTGGTGGAAGGCGACGATTTTGCTGTATGCGGGGAAGACGAAGAAGCCGAGTCGATTGATTCGAGAGGCGATGCGGCAGGGCAATCATGATTTGGCCTATGCTTGCTTGCAGCAGACGACAAAGCGGGTGGATGATGGGCTGCGGGCGGAGCTAGGGAACTTGAGTGAGCAGTTGCAAGATGCGCGCTATGCAGACTTGGAGCGCTACCTGCAAACTGGGCAGTGGAAAGAGGCGGACCAGGAAACGTATCGGTTGATGATTACGGAAGTGGGTAAGGAAGAGGGACAGTGGTTTAGTTCAGAAGAATTGCTGAACTTTCCCTGTGAGCCGCTGAAGGCGATTGATGGGCTGTGGGTAAAACACAGCGGTGGTAAGTTTGGCTTTAGTGTGCAGAAAGAATTGTACCTAGAATGTGGTGGTGTGCCTGATGGCAAGTATCGTAGGGAGGCTTTTAGTCAATTCTTCAAATTGAGTGGATGGAGGAAAGAATTACGGTACAATCTGGAGTCCCCTAGGGGACACCTACCTAGGCTTGGTACTACTGTTAAATCGTCTTTTTGGGGTACTACTGTTACTACTAAAATCTTTAGTTTATTCTCTCGCATCCAGACTTGTAAAGTGTAACCTATAAGCGGTTCAGCTCTCCTCATAAATTTATTATGACCGCTGTTTTCACGAAACCATGGGGCTTTTCGCGATCCGATACCTGGTACCAGCGATTAGGTTGTATCCAAGAACTTTTCAGCGGAAAAGTCAGGATTAAGGCAGTTGGCGAGCACAAACGTTTTCGCGATCTTATGCACTTCATCTATGCAAGGTTGCCAGTCTTCCCATAGGTTTATTTGCCCAGGGCTAGGTCTCTTTTTCTTCGTTGGCTTATGTTTGAGCTTGAGCCCCGCGAGCAGTTGGCTACCCCAGTAATTTTTTCTTTCGGGCTTGGGGCCAGGCTGATACCTTATTTCTTGACAAGTCACACTCGCAAATACATAGTTGTGTAACCGTAGCTGTAGGGATTGCAGGCGTTGCGTTGGGTTTGGAACGACGATAAGAACAAAGGCAATAAGCGCAAGCATGGTTTGAGCTTGGAAGCCGCTCAGTACGTTTTTCATGATCCGTTAGCATTAACTCGTTTAGATGTTTACCCCGACGAGGAACGTTATCAAACCATTGGTCTTATCGGCGGGCAGATTATACTAGTAGTGCACACTTGGCCTAAATCTCGCTCTGAGACAGACGAAACGACTGGACGTATTATTAGCGCTCGTAAGGCAACTGCTTACGAAAGGAAAGCCTATGAAGAAGGAACGTTTTAACCCCATACCCTCAGAACTACAGCTAGAGGTCGATGCTTTGGCCAACTTGCCAGACGAGCAAATTCAGACAGATGAGATTCCTGAAGTTCGCGACTGGGATAATGCCAAACGAGGTGTGTTCTATCAGCCATCACAGCAGCAAGTTCTGATCAGTTTGGATGCTGACTTAGTCGCTTGTTTTGAAGCGCGATGCACTCAAGACGAAAGCTATCAAGCCACTATCAATCAAGCACTGCGAGAATATGTAGCTCAGTGGCAGGCATCGTAGAAACCTCTAGCTCATTTATTTCCATCGGGAAAGTGAATTCGCTACGTATTATTAGCCAAGTTATATAGAGACATCCGCCGATGGCTCACTCAGCCGTTGCTGGGTATCTCTGACCCATCGCCGAAAGTCTCTTATGACCACGTTTCTGCCCAGTGTTCGGCTTTGTTCTAGGCAATAGGGCAGCAAATCTTTTATCGGTAGGTCGGGGAAGTGAGAGCTTTCTTCTACGGTTTGATATCGGCCTGCGCGTAGCTGATGAATCGAGAGTTCGGTTTGGTTGAATTGCCAGAGTTCAGAAACGCCAAAGGCTGCGTAAATGTCAGGATGGCTGCGTGCTTCTGCATCTATCTCTATCGCCAAGTCAGGCGCAGGGTCTTTTTTGAGATCTATTTGGCGTTTATCTCGAATGGCTTTCTCGTTTTGAATGTAAAAGCATTGGTCGGGCTCAATGGCTTTGAGGTCGGAGCGGCGTTCAAAGGTGGTGGAGCCGAATGAGCGAAAGTCGATGGAGAGTTCTTCGAGGAGCGCTTTGATCAGGTCGCTGATTATCTCTTTGTCGTCTTCTTGTTTGGCGTGCGATCGCATCATAATCAGTTTCCCGTTGTTATAGGCGAGCCTTATAGCGCGGTGAGGTGATAAGTCTTCTAAGACCTTCTTGTACTGCCGCCAAGTGACTGCACGGAACTGCACAGATTGTCCGGGTGCAATGTAGAGCTGAGAAACCTGTGGCATGTAGAGGAGAGAAGCAACGGCACAGCCTTTAAATGTATCAGAAGGACATGCTGCTGGTGAAGAAGGCGCTTAGCTTTTGAGGCTATCGATGCGGTAGTAGCTTTGTAGACAATCCTGCATGACTTCGTGATGGTTGAAGGCGAGAGACATCTCTATAGCTTCGGTGACTGGGAACCAGCGAGCTTCTACAACTTCGCCTTGAGAAACTTGGGGGTCGAGCTGGGGGAGTTCTGCTTGATCTAGATGGAACATGAGGGCGTACTTTAGCGTGACATTTTGTCGGCGCAGGGGTTGGCTGTAGACCTCATAGGGCTGCTCTAGGTTGCCCTCAAATCGAAATTCTTGTGTGAGCTTTGGAATATCGAGGCCGAGTTCTTCCCACACTTCTCGATAGACCGCGCCTGTTGCGGTTTCGTCGTAGTCGAGGTAGCCGCCGGGCAGGCCCCATTGCCCGACACCTTCGGGTAGGTCGTTGCCGCGTAGGCCGAGCGGTACGTATTGAATTCCTTTGCTAATGAAGAAGAGCACCGGTAGAACGGTGACGCTGCGGCTGATCCAAATTTCTTGGTCTTCTACTTGGATGCAGCGATTAGGAGTGCTTTTGAATTTCACGAGTCTACAGATATAGGGCGCTGTTTAAAGATCATAGGGGATGCCTGTAGACATCCCCTATGACCGTGCTACTCCTTTTGATTCTCAGCTTATGCGGCGACTTCTGATTTTTCGTAGGTGGGATAGTCGGTGTAGCCTTCTGGCCCTGGGCTGTACCAGGTTTCTTGAGGGGCGTCTGGGTTTAGCGGTTGGTTGTTGGCAAAGCGATCAACCAGATCGGGTGTGCTGATGTATGGACGACCGTAGGCAATGAGGTCTGCGTTGCCAGCTGCGATCGCCTTCTCCCCATCTTCTCGGTCATAGCCGCAGTTGCCAATAATTGTTCCGTCAAACACCTGCCTAAATTCGGCTAGTGTCATCGGCTCTCCCAGCTCATGAAATCCAAATGACAAGCCGTCCATGATATGCAAATATGCCAGACCGTAGTCGTTAAGCTGCTGCGCAATGTAGGTGTAGGTTTCCCGGTAGTCGGGTGAGCCCATATCGTTGAATGCTCCGTTGGGCGATAGCCTGACGCCGATGCGATTGGCTGGCCACACGGTCATGACCGCTTCAATAATCTCTTTCAGAAAGCGATAGCGGTTCTCTAAGCTGCCGCCGTATTGGTCGGTGCGCTGGTTTGTTTTTGACTGTAAAAATTCGGCTATTAAGTAGCCGTTAGCACCGTGAATTTCTACCCCGTCGAAGCCGGCTGCTTTCGCATTTTCAGCGGCTTTTCGATAGTCTTCTACAACGCCTGGAATCTCTTCTGTTTCTAATGCTCTGGGGATTTCGTAAGGTTGTTTTCCGTCGGCGGTATGTGCCTCAGAGCCTTCAATCTTAATTGCAGACGGTGCAACGGGCAGCTGGCCATTTTCTTGAAGGCTGCTGTGGGAAGCTCTGCCGGTGTGCCATAGCTGTACAAAAATAGGTGCGCCGCTGTTATGGACGGCTTCTGTAACCTGTTTCCAGCCTTCTACTTGTGCTTCGTTGTAGATGCCAGGGGCGTGAACCCAGCCGTTGCCTTGCTTGGAAGGAGCCGTGCCTTCTGAAATGATCAACCCAGCGCCTGCTCGTTGAGCGTAGTATTCGGCCATGAGTGCGTTAGGCACTCTGTCCTCTCCCGCGCGGCCACGGGTCATCGGTGGCATAACAACGCGATTTTTTAGCGCGAGAACGCCCATTTTGTAATGGTTGAGCAAGTGTGGAACGTTTGTTGAATTAGTCATAGGTGAATTGTTGTTGTAGATCTAAGAAGCGTAAGCGCCCATATCGCCGCAGATTTTAGCCGCAGATTTCTTTGACGCTATCTAGGGTTTGCACACGTCTCTACCAGTCTTTGAGCTTTGGCGTTTCGGCAGTGACAGCATCGAACTGAGGGGGTTTAGCGATGTAAAAAAAGATAGGAATTAAGGTGGAAATCGGCGGTGGTAAGCTCGCTGTCGAGAAGATAAGGACTGCCATTAAATTGTGGAAAACGTCTGCGAACGGTACCTTTTGAAAATAGTAGACCAGTCGTCTATAACTATACACACCATGATTAACCGACGACTGTGAAATCTAACCAGCGATAGATTTGCTGGGGATAGGCGTGTTGAAAACGTGCTCAAATAGTATTTTGATGAAAGTTCGTAGTGGTTCAGGTGAGCGAATGACTTTGGCTCTTAGCATCGCGCCTTGCCAGCCAGAAAGGATGAATCTCGCTAAGCTTTGTGCATCTGTTTTTTGTGGAAGGTCGCCTGAGTCGTAGGTGGCTTCTATGCAAGTTGTGAAATAGGTTTCCCAGCTGGTAAGGATTTGGTTGAGGCGATCTCGAAACACCTCATTCTGCGCTGCTAGCTCCTGAGCTAAATTGCCAATAAGGCAACCCGTCTCACAGCCATTCGCCTCCATCTCTGCAATGCCAACTTCAAAATAGCTGTTGAGTCTTTCTAAGGGCGGGAGCTTTTCATTTCCTACCGTGGTTGCTAATGTCTGCTGATATTCACTGTCAACAGCTTCAACAATGGCAAGCCCAAAGTCTTCTTTGCTTTCAAAGTAGTAGTAGAAAGAACCTTTAGGAACGTCAGCTGTTGTCAAAACATCGCTTAATCCCGTTGCGTTGAACCCTTTCCGAAGAAAAAAATCTCGGCCAGTATGAATTAGTTCTTTACGTTTCTGAATACGTTTCATTCGAGGTTGGATTGTGATTCTATGTATGGTTTTCTCTTATTTCTGCTCTCTAAATAAACTGAACTCAAACTTTCTGGATAGGTTTGTGTGCTTTGTTTGTGTACCTGTCAAAAACGTATGAATCCCTCTTTATACGTCTCTAGATCACATCTCTTCTACAGGTCTCTTGATAATGTCTATACGCTCATTAAAGAAAAATGAGCATTAATGGCTAGAAACTACGGTTGGCTGGCCGATTGAGACATAAGGACTACTACATGATGAAATTTTTAAAAGGATGTTTGATGCTTGGCGGTGGCTTATTCGGCCTACTGCTCATGGTAGGCCTTTTTGTTGGCAATAGTGATGGACCTCAAGAAGTTCAAGCTGACCAAACTAATCCATCTCTCGACGCATCATCAGATGCTTCTAGAGAAAGTGATACTATCGCTCTCAACTCTGAAAGTGCGATCTCTGGTGATCGTTCGATTGTAGTCACAGGCAGTGAAGTCGTAGATTACATTCCTAGCGATAATCAGTTTACTGATCCTGTCGAGGCAAAAGGTGGCAAGTTAGTTGTGGTTTACATGACTTTATCTAATACCGGCTCTGATTCAGGCAATACTTTCTTTACAGACTTTAATCTTGTTGATTCACAGGAACGCGAATACGATACTATCGAAGACCTTACGGAGTCGATAGTCGTTGATACGTGGGCTGAGTCTAAAGGTTTAGGCTCTAATGGTGATCAGCTGTTTCCAGGAGCGTCCGTTGATGTATTACAAGTTTTCCGCGTTGCTCCTGATGCTGATGCTCTAAAACTATTCGTAAGAAATAAGAAATTCGACATTAAGTAATAGAGTTTTCCTTTTTACAACTAGCACTCTGATTACACATGTAGTCAGAGTGCTAGTTGTTTTACTTCATGAGAGATAACTCATTTTTAGCCGAGGCGATCGCCAATCACAGACTCTAGCGCGTCTGCCATACTCACACCGTCGGCAGCGGCTTTCGCTTTGAGCTTAGTGAAGAGGTCATCGGTCATGCCCACTCGGTTTCGGCGACGGCCTGAGCCGACTGCTTTGACCGGCTCGTAGGTTTCACTGAACGTGCGAAGGGTTTCAAAGGTGTAGCGATCGCAAAAATCACCAAAGCTCTCCCCTTCATTTCGATTCTGCTTAAAGCAAGCAAACAACGGCTCCAGCGCTTTCTCCAAATTATCTTCGTGCAGCTTCTCCATGTAGGGACGCGCCAGCCGAGTCTGATTTGGGCAGCCACCAAGCCACAACTGATAGCTCTTTGGCGCTTGACCAACAAAACCAAGTTCAGCCATGTACGGACGAGCGCAGCCGTTAGGGCAACCCGTCATCCGAGTAACAAATGTTTCGTTTTTGAGCCCTAGCTTATTGAGCAGCTTACGAATCCGTAGCAGCATGCTAGGAATAATCCGCTCTGACTCAGTAACTGCCAGGCCACAGGTCGGCAACGCTGGGCAGGCCATAGCATAGCGTTCTAGTGAATCTACTTTGCTGTCGGGAGTGATGCCGTCACGGTCTAGAATTGCCTGAATCGCAGCTTTATCTTCTGGGTTGATGTCACACAGAATTACGCTTTGGTTAGGCGTTACTCGCATCGAGATTTTGAACGTTTCAACAATCTCTTTGAGTGCGGCTTTATTCCGTAGCTTGCCTTGATTGTGCACCCGCCCATTGCGAACGTGCACGCCTACAAACAGCTTCCCGTCCCCCTGCTCGTGCCAGCCCAAATAGTCTTCAAACTTCCACGCGGGTAGCGCTTTGTAAGGCTCTAGCTTCTTCCCAAATCTCTTTTCAACTTCAGCAATAAACTTCGGCAGGCCCCACTCATGTACGAGGTATTTCATTCGAGCTAGGCGACGGTTGTAGCGCTCACCATAGTCTCTTTGCGTGAATACGATCGCTTTGGCCAGGTCATAGACATCGTCTTTGTCGACATAGCCAATATGATCGGCAACCCGTGCAAAAGTCTCCGATTTGTTGTGCGTACGGCCCATGCCACCGCCAGCCATAACGTTGAATCCTTGCAGCTCGTTGTTATCGTCAGTGATAACAACAAACGTGATGTCCTGAGTATAGGCATCGACAGAGTTATCACCAGGGACAGTGACTGCACACTTGAATTTGCGCGGCAGGTAGTAAGTGTTATAAATCGGCTCGATAGATGTTTCAAAATCGGTGCTGACTCGGCCACCTTTGCGAGCTGCGACTACCGATGGATCTTCTTCAGTGGTGATAGCTTTTTCGCCGTCTAGCCATACTTCATAGTAGGCAGGTGTCTGTGGCGTGAGTAGGTCAGCAATGTTTGTGGCGTATTTACGCGCGATGACATACTCAGGCTTGTTTTTGTAGGGTGCGGGGGGTGCCATGACGTTGCGGCTAAGATCGCCGCAGGCACCTAGGGTGGAGCCCATGCTGTTGATAATGTCTGCCAGCGTGGCTTTCAGGTTCTTTTTAAGAATGCCGTGCAGCTGGAAGGCTTGGCGGGTGGTGGCACGGATAGTGCCGTTGCCGTATTTATTTGAGATGTCATCAAGGGTGAGGTATAGCTCGGGGGGAATGTAGCCGCCAGGATTGCGCAGGCGGAGCATCATGGAGTAGGGCTTCTCTTGCCCCCGCACAACGTCGTCGCGGTTGTACTGCTGGTAAGAGCCGTGAAACTTGAGGATTTGAACGCCCGCTTCGGTGAAGTGGGTGGTGTCTTCCTTTAGCTCAGTCGCCACGGGTTCCCGCAGAAACTGGCTGCGCTCTTTGATGCCTTCGAGCTTAGAAACCTTTTTTTCGGTGAGTTGAACGGGCGTTTGAACCGGCGTTTGAACCATGGGGAAATCGGTAGGAGAGATAGAATATTGCGTGCGCGGCGAGTTCAGAATCACAAACCCCGGTAATCCGGTCGGGATTGTGGGGTTTATGTCAAAATTCTAACACTGTGATCACGCTTGAATCACATTTAAGGATGTAGATTTCACAAAAAGGAATCATTGTGATCACATAATTCAATGTTCGTAAACATTTTGTTTTCTGTTCTTTTTTGTGAGCTGTTATGGCCGATTCCATGATGTACAGCGAGGAAATGTTTGTTTTCCTCACGCCAGACGCCGTTGAGACGTTTCTGACACCGCCCGAGCTGCTAGAAAAATTGCAGGAGGTGATTGCGGCCTACGAAGGTGAGCTACCGCGATCGTTACAAAAATTGGCCTCCGCCGAAGCGCAGGCCAAATACTTGATGGAAACTCACTGCGAATTTGAAGTGGCACCCGGTGAGTCGGTGCAGTGGTACGCGGTACGACTGGAAAAGTGACTAAGCAATCATTGCCTTCATCGCTACAGCCACTTTTTTCTCTCCGGATTGGCTTACTTCTGCCTTGATCCCAGGACCAAAGAAAGCTTCAATCTTAGGCTGCTTCTCCTCCCACTTTTCAAATTCAATGTAGGGCGAATCGAATTCTAGAACGAGGGTGTAAGCGCCATCACGCTGCTCTTCGTGCAGGCCAGAAAGTACAGGGCGCTGTGTGTCATTTGGGCTAAGGCCAAGACGCTCCAGCGTTTCATCTAAATGTGCTTCTTGTCCGTAGCGGTAGCGGGTGACGTCTTTGCGCACCTGGGTTTGAGTTTGGGTGGCCTGGTCACGCAGGGCGACAACGGCCTCGCTGGTGGGCTGTGTGTAAGGAACAGGCTCTAGCTCGGCAGCGCGTAGGGCTAAGCCGCCGAGCAAAATGGGTACGCCGTAGAAGAACCCTACCAGGTTCAAAGTAGCGTTTTCGTTAGCGTAGGCGTAGAAGCCTAGGGCAGTGAGAATTCCCCCGACAACGAGGAGGACAGTACCGAGGGGAATCTTGCGCATAGTTTCAAATTTGGGTTGACAGAGGGCGTAAATAAGGAGTCGGAATGTGCCGAAAAAGATAATCAGAATAGGCACAGGCGCAGATGCGGTGTGTCCCATATGTGACTATCCTGTTATGTAATAGCTCTATAAAGAAATGTAACTCATCTCGGAGACGCCTTGGATATGGAATTTTCAGCACTTCAAACCAGGATTGAACTGATTCGCTCTAAGCGTCAGTCGCTATTGCGTTTGCTAGAGCAGCCAGGTATCGGCACTCTGCGCATTGATATCAACCAGGCTTTGGAAGAAATTGATGACTTGCTTGAAGAGTTTGATCGTGCTTTCCCCGGCCAGGTCGCTTGATCGAGTCGCTGTTGACGTGAGACTCTGAAAGGCTAGTCCCATCGCTATTTAGGCGTTTGGGCTGCTGCTCACTCACACGTTCTATTTAATCAACGCTTTGAAGATGACAGAGAAGATGGCAAATACGTTTACCGCTGAAGTGCTTCACCAGGGAACGACACATACGGTTGAAATCCCTGACGATAAGCCTATTTTGGATTCGCTTCAGGCGTCAGGGCTAGACTTGCCGTTTTCTTGCAGCGCGGGGGTGTGCACCACTTGTGCAGCGCTGGTGACTGAAGGCACGGTGAACCAAGAAGATGGCATGGGTGTGAGCCCTGAGCTACAGGCGGATGGCTATGCGCTATTGTGTGTTGCTTTCGCGACGTCAAATTTGAAGCTGGAAACAGAGAAGGAAGATGAGGTTTATGCTCGTCAGTTTGGGCAGCCCAGCTAGGCTCGTAGGTTTTTGCTCGCAGCATAGATTCAGAGAGATTCAAGGAGATGCAAACTAAGCTCATCACGTTAGATATTTCGTTGCAGGCACCCCCTAGTCAACTGCGAACGGCGATACCGGGTTCTGATGTGTTGAAGTCGGATGCTTTGCGATCGCACATAGAATCCGAACTTACCGCCTATGGCTCTCCCCTTCGCTGGGCCATCACCCACGTCAATTCTGCCAACCAAACGGCCCACGTAGAAGCCGTCGTCACGACACTGACATAATGTCATTTATCAAAAAAACGCATACCACTGTCTTAATCGTTCCTACGGGAATCGGTGCAGCGATGGGTGGCTATGCCGGTGATGCCTTACCGATTGCCCGCACCCTGGCGAGCGTGAGCGATCGGCTGATTACCCATCCCAACGTGCTAAACGGGGCGCAGCTGTACTGGCCCATGGACAACGCCTACTATGTCGAAGGCTACGGTCTCGACCAGTTTGCGGCAGGTCGCTGGCAGCTCAATCCAGTGCATCAAAATTCTATTGGCTTGGTCCTCGATAAAGGTGTAGAAGATGAGCTGCGCTGGCGGCATTTGCAGGTCGCAGACGCTGCTAGAGCGACCTTGGGCCTAGATGTAAAAGCGCATATTGTGACGGACATGCCGCTAGGCGTGACCTTGAAGACCACTGAGTCAGGCGCTTCTTGGGGCACTCTGGCGAATCCTGGAAGCCTGCTGCGCGCAGCTGAACGGCTGTATGTGGACGCTAAAGTGCGGGCGATCGCAGTGATCGCTCGCTTCCCCGACGACGAAGGCTCAGAAGCCCTAGATGCCTACCGTCAAGGCAAAGGTGTCGACCCGCTAGCGGGTGCAGAGGCCATTATCAGTCATCTCGTTGTGCGTACCTTCAAAATTCCTTGCGCCCATGCTCCAGCACTATCTCCCCTACCGCTAGATACTCAGGTCTCGCCTCGCTCAGCCGCCGAAGAAATTGGGTATACCTTTCTTTCTTGTGTGTTGGCTGGCCTTAGCCGTGCGCCTCAATTTATAGATACGTCATCAACCTCGCCGTCTCAAGTCCCTGTAATGACTTCGGGTGCTATCACCGCTGGTGATGTAGATACAGTCATTGTCCCAGCGACTGCGTTTGGTGGGAGCGCGGTGATGAGTTTGGCTCAGAGTGCGGCGCAGGTGATTGCCGTAGGGGAGAACACAACGGCGATGGCTGTGAATCCGGAAGAATTGGGGATCCAAGCGATCGCCGTTAATACTTATCTAGAAGCAGTAGGTGCGATCGCGGCCTACAAAGCAGGGGTTTCTCTAGACGCTTTACAGCCTCACATTTTACCGATTCACGCTTTGCCCAGCGCCTTGTCAAAAAAATGATAAAAGATCGGGAATCATCTGACTTCCTACGGTATCTTTTGAGTAATCCAGTAACTATATTCAATCCAGTAACTATATTCAAACAATGGCCACTGGTAAATTTCTAAGGCTAGTTTTTGTGTCAGTGAGGTAATCTCTCACATCTGACATCACTGATTTATCAAGCCTGCTGTATATACTGTAACTATTAACCCGAACGGCCACCTGCCAAAGATTTGAGGAAAAAACAACATGGGACTGTTTGATCGCGTTAGCCGAGTAGTGCGCTCTAATCTAAATGCGGCGGTAAGCTCCGCTGAAGATCCTGAAAAGATCCTGGATCAGGCCATTATCGACATGCAAGAAGACCTGGTGCAGATGCGTCAGGCCGTGGCTAAAGCGATCGCATCTCAAAAGCGGGTGCAGCAGCAGGCCGACAAGGCTCAATCTGCCGCTGGTCAGTGGCAGCAGAGGGCTCAGCTTGCCCTGCAAAAAGGTGAAGAAGACCTCGCTCGCGAAGCACTCGTTCGCAAAAAGACCTACACCGAAACTTCAACCGGGCTCAAATCTCAGCTGGATCAGCAGGCCGCCTCGGTAGATACGCTCAAGCGTCAGCTGATTGCATTAGAGAGCAAGATTTCTGAAGCGAAGACGAAGAAGGACATGCTAAAAGCTCGCGCCAGTGCGGCAAAGGCGAACGAACAGCTGCAAAAGAGCGTCGGTACGCTGGGTACCAGCAGTGCCATGGGTGCTTTTGAGCGAATGGAAGAGAAAGTGCTGCAAATGGAAGCCAGTGGCCAAGCTGCTGCTGAATTGGCCGGTGCGGATCTAGAAAGTCAGTTTGCTTCTCTAGAGTCTGGAAGCGACGTTGACTACGAGCTAGAGGCGATGAAGGCCCAAATGCTAGGCGGTTCATCGCCTGCGCAAGAAGCATTGCCTGCTGCTGATACACCAGCGGCTACGCCTGCGGCAGCTCCACAAGATGCCGCCGTTGATGCTGAGCTAGAAGCTCTAAAGACTGAGCTAGACAATCTGTAATATTCTTGCCGTTACACTGGTGCGATAGCCATCTTGGCTGTCATGCTTGCCTCTAATTTCTGTCTGGGTTTGGACAGGCGAGACGCCCATCCTACGGATTTCTGCCCCGCTTGAATGAATATTCGAGCGGGGTTCTTCATTTACTCTCTGCTAATCTCTCCTTTCCCAAACTATGCAAATCGCTGATCGCCTGGCTCCCTTACAGACTAATGTTTTCGCAGATATGGACAGTGCGAAAGCAAGTGCGATCGCAGCTGGAAAATCCATCATCGACCTGTCTTTGGGTTCCTCGGATCTGCCGACGCCTGACCATGTTTTGGATGCGATCGCTGCCGCTCTCCAAGATCCAGACACCCACGGCTACACCCTATTCAACAGCACCCGAGACTTCCGGGTCGCCGCCGCTCAGTGGTACGAGAACAAATTTGGCATCGCTGTCGATCCAGATACGGAAGTGGTGCCGCTAATCGGTTCCCAAGAAGGCACGGCTCACTTGCCTTTGGCCGTACTGAATCCTGGTGATGTGGCTTTGCTATGCGATCCTGGCTATCCCTCCCATTCAGGCGGCGTATATCTCGCGGGTGGCACTATTCATGCCATGCCTCTTCTGGCTGAGAACGACTTTCTCCCTGTGCTGGCCGATATTCCTTCAGCCGTGCTGGCAAAGTCTCGCATGATGGTGCTCAGCTACCCTCACAATCCGACGGCGGCCAGTGCATCGCTCTCATTTTTTACAGAGGCCGTCACCTTTTGTCAGCAGCACAATATTGCCTTGGTTCACGATTTCCCCTACACAGACTTGTGCTTCGACGGTGAGCCCGCGCCTTCTGTCCTGCAAGCCGACCGCGACAAATCGGTGTCGATAGAGTTCTTTTCACTCTCTAAGTCCTACAACATGGGCGGATTTAGAGCGGCTTACGCTATTGGTAATGCTGAATTGATAAAAGCGCTGCGCCAGGTGAAGGCAACGGTGGATTTTAATCAGTATCGAGGGATTTTGCGGGGTGCGATCGCTGCGCTTACCGGTCCGCAAGACTGCGTTGCTCACATGGTGGATACTTTTGCGGGGCGTCGCAACGCTGTCATCACAGCGCTCAACGCCATCGGTTGGTCTGTGCCTACGCCAAGCGCCACAATGTATATCTGGGCCAAATTGCCTCAGGATTTACCCCACGGCTGGGCAGGCGATTCCATTCGCTTTTGCCGTGAACTAGTTGCTGAGACCGGGGTTGCGCTTGCTCCCGGTCGTGGATTTGGACCATCTGGCGAGGGCTATGTTCGATTTGCCTTGGTACATTCTCCCGAAATTTTGGTGCTCGCTGCCCAAAAGATTGGGGATTTTATCGCAGGGAATCTGAAGAAAGTATAAACAAGTTAGTTTTCTGTGATCTGTATGCGCGCTTTTCTATGATTAAGCGCACATAATGTATCAACTTGATATGGCTTGTCGGCAATAAGACGGAGTCGATGCCACACCCCTATGATGTCCTCTTCGTGCCCGCAACCAGGCCGAGTTCTAATTTTGGAAAACGACTACAGTAATCGCATTCTGTTTGCCGATTATCTGGAGCAGTGTGGCTATCGAGTTTTTCCCCTGGCAGACGAGCAAAAAATATTAGAGAGCCTAGCGGATTTTGATCCGCACGTGCTAATTCTCAATCTCAAAATGCCCTTTCTGGATGGGTTTAGCGTGATTGAACAGCTGCGATCGCACCCTCGTTGGGCAAGTCGGCTAGCGATTTTGGTAGTGAGTGGTTACAGCCTAGTGAGTGACAAACAAAAAGCCTACCGCTCTGGTGCCAACGCCTACCTTACAAAGCCAATGTTGCCTGCGGAACTCAGTAGTGCGGTTGCTGAGCTGATGAAGCTAAAAAGCCCGGCACAAAAGCCCATACCGTCATCGTCTTATGCGGTCAAGGCTTCGCTGCGGTAGCGCCACAAACCGGTAGTTGGCAGATCGGCAGCTAGCAAATCGACGGTTAGCACTTCTATGATTCTGTGGTGTTTCCTTCTCTTGCGTTTCCCTGTATGGAGCCGTCGCTGGGCTGACTTTTCATATAGTCTTCTACCATTTTATTGAGGTTTTGCACTGAGGTGCCCACTTCTACAATGCTAGATTCTAGTCGGTTAGAGATAATCGCCATTGACTGTAGATCGTTCAAAATTTTACCGACTGACTCTTGATATTGCGTTTCAAATTCTTGGGTGTTCACAGTTTTCAGGAAATAGAAATTAGGCAGCGCTTATGCCCTCTTTTGGAAAGAGGAATCCTCAAACGCAGTATTAACTTATACCTCTGATCATCGGCTAAATACGGGTAATGTGGCAATACGCCTACCGAATCTTCTTGATTATGCTGATTTTTCTAAAGTGATTTTGAGCTACTATGTTGGTTTTGTAAGCTTACTTTTTATGGCTGTATGGATGCTCTGCCATAAGTGATGATTTAGTGAATGACATTGATTACAATACTTCTGCTCATTTTTTGCTCTTCTGGAAGTCTCTGGCAAAGAAAAATCTCATAATATAGTTATGTACCGATTAGCATACATTTTCGACTTTATGAACTGTGCATAAAGCCGAAAATGTATAAAGTCATTCTCCGTACCGAGGTTTTACCGAAGACAACACTTGCTATATCAAAAGCACCCTCTAAAATATTGAGTGGATATGTTGAATAAACGGTTCTGTTAACAGGTCGTTGGCTAGTTCTCCAGCACCCCTTTTTATCCTTTAGGTCTTTACTGTCTCGCCCCCAGAAGCCTTACTGCAAGTGAAAACCCTACTCCAAGATCCCGATCGGCTCGAAAATCGTTTGAAAGAGATCCCCCAGGAGCCGGGTGTCTATTTCATGAAAGATGAGACTGACCAAATTCTCTACATCGGTAAGTCCAAAAGTCTGCGCAATCGGGTGCGCGCTTATTTTCGTGATGGGGCGCATCACCACACGCCGCGTATCGCTACGATGGTTCGCAGTGTGGCCGATATTGAAATTATTGTTACCGATACCGAAGCGGAAGCGCTGGCGCTAGAAGCGAACCTCATCAAGCAGCATCAGCCTCACTTCAATGTGCTGCTTAAAGACGATAAGAAGTATCCGTATCTCTGCATTACTTGGTCAGAGGACTATCCTCGAATTTTTATCACGCGCAAGCGGCGCAACAATGCCAAAAATCGCTACTACGGCCCCTATGTCGATACGGGACTGCTGCGCCGAACGCTGCAAATTGCTAAGCGTGTGTTTCCGCTGCGCCAAAGACGCCAGCCGCTGTTTAAAGATCGCCCTTGCCTGAATTACGACATTGGTCAGTGTCCAGGGGTATGCCAGCAGATGATTACCTCTGAGGACTATCACAAGATTGTGCAGCGCGTGGCGATGGTGTTTCAGGGGCGATCGCACGAGCTGATCGACATGCTGACCGAAAAAATGATGAAGGCGTCAGAAGATCTCGACTTTGAAAAAGCTGCCTTAATTCGCGACCAGGTTAAAGGCTTAGAAACCCTAGGTGCGCATCAAAAAGTAGCTTTGCCTGACGACACCATTTCTCGCGATGCGATCGCCCTTTCTGCCGACGATCAGCATGCCTGCGTTCAGCTGTTTCAAATTCGTGCCGGTCGGCTGGTGGGTCGTCTGGGCTTTGTCGCCGACGCTGAGTCCGGTACTCCCGGTGAAATTTTACAGCGCGTGCTAGAAGAGCACTACCGACTGGTAGACCCAGTCGAAATCCCGGCTGAAATCTTGGTGCAGCATCCGCTCCCTGAAAGCGAGATGCTCGCAGAGTTTCTGACTACCGAAAAAGGCCGTAAGGTCACCATAGAAATGCCGCAGCGCCAAATGAAGGCTGAGCTGGTAGAAATGGTCGAGCGTAATGCACAGTACGAACTCGCCCGCACTCAGCGATTTGCCGACCGCAACAATCAAGCGATGGAAGACCTTTCCGAGCTCGCCGACTTGCCCGGTCCGCCGAAGCGCATTGAAGGCTATGACATCTCGCATGTGCAGGGCTCCGATGCCGTCGCCTCTCAGGTGGTATTTGTCGACGGCCTACCAGCCAAGCAGCACTACCGCACTTACAAGATCAAAGACCCTACAGTCACCAGCGGTCACTCTGACGACTTTGCCAGTATGGCCGAAGTCATTCGCCGTCGCTTTCGCCGATATGCAGAAGACCCTAGCAAGCAGCGAGTCGGCAATTCGGACTGGCCAGATTTGGTGATGATTGATGGGGGAAAAGGGCAGTTGTCGGCGGTGGTTGCCGAACTAGAAGATATGAACTTGCTCGGTGAGCTACGCGTTGTTAGCTTGGCCAAGAAACGTGAAGAGATTTTTCTCCCTGGTGAAAAGCAGCCTCTACATACAGATTCTGAGCAGCCAGGCGTTATGTTGCTGCGGCGACTGCGAGACGAAGCCCATCGATTTGCAGTCAGCTTCCATCGCAAAAAGAGAACTGCCAGAATGCGGCGATCGCGCTTAGAAGACATCCCTGGCCTTGGTCATCATCGCCGTAAGCAGCTCCTAGCCAACTTTCGTTCTATCGACTATATCCGCGAAGCCTCAACTCAGCAGCTAGAGCAAGTCGATGGTATTGGCCCCCAGCTCGCCCAGCAAATCTACGACTATTTTCACCCGTCTGCTGCCTCTTAAGTAGCTGCGTTGGCGATGGCAAAGCTTCCTTACTCAACACCTATCGTCTTATCGCAATACTGGGCTTGAATGCTTTCTCAGTCGGTTTTTGCTTGTAAGAAAAGCGCTGATAATCGAAAAGATCGCGAAAGACCTATTTTATTTGTTTTGAATAGGTTGTCTTCCTAGTGTATTTACTGATACCTATTTGTTTTCTTTACGCATTGAGAAAGCGTTCAATTTATGAGCTAAAAAAGTTCTTGTAATAGTGACTTCTCAAACTGTCACATTGGATACAAAAAAGATTCCAAAACTCAGAAACTAAACTCTTCTTTATATTTGAAAAAGACTCATGATGAACAAACATTGAGAATCATAATAATTGAAGCGATGAAATCTGAAGCAAACCTTTATTTGTAGTCATATTTAGAGGGCAAAACTTGAACTCCCTCTTCTGATGTAGAAGGCATAAATACTTATCAAAGCTTGAGCAGTCCTGTGTTTGAGTTGTTCGGGGATCGACTTCATAGTGGGCGATCCCCGACTTTTCTCAGTCTTTTGGGCCCTTGGCGAAGCCCACCCTAATTGTCATAATAAACAAGTCGGTCGGAAGTGATTTTGCGCCCAGAACGCCAATGCTAAGTGTAAAGACAGCGCGGCAGCATTGGTGCAGTATCATCATCGACCTTTGAGTAATGTCATCAGTATTTTAAGAACTATGAAGGCCCACAAAAAACCAGTTAAGTCACTTTTAGAGTCATTTCTATCAACAAGTGGAGAAAATAAGACGGCTGTTTCTACAACTGTTCAAAGGGTTCATTGCCCTACCTGTGGTAGTTCCGCAGAGCGATATCATTCGCACGATACCGACACAATGCGTACACAGTGCTCTAGATGCGACTACTTGATGGTTTCTTGCACAAAGACCGGGCGAGTGCTTGAGTCCTATGCACCTAGCTTTTTACCTTCTATGCTGGCAGCAGGGTAACTCTTTGCTGTGTCGATTTAGCTGCTAAAGCTGATGGGCTGGTGAAAGTGCAGAGGTGTGTAGAGCAAGCAAACCAAACATTTCCTGGTAAGTGATTTGGCCTCCCTTCCTAGCTTTCCTGCAAGACATTAATACTCAGACGTAAAAAAGCGCACTCCGGCAGGGAGGTGCGCTTTTTTGCTGGCAATTGCTCTTGCTGGCAATTGCTCTTGCTGCTGTTACTCTTGCCGCTGTTACTCTTGTATGGGGCAAGATTTGATGGCTAAATTTAGCGACCAGGCGTAGATTTGTAAGGCGATGCTTTCAGTGCCTGCTTCAAGGCAACAATGACTTCAGCCGGCTCAACCGTTTCGCCTGCGGCATTTGTTTTCAGCGTATTAAGACCCAGCAAAGCGTACAAAGCTAACGTTATGGTAGTGGCCTGTATTATTTTGATAAACATGCGTAATTTCCTCTCACCCTAGCTACCGCTTACATTAGTGAGCCCAGACAAGCTGGCGAATCGGTAATGTTACCCAATTTGGATTGGCACAGTATTGAGCCATTTATAGGTAAGAAAAAGACCTTGTTATCATGCCTTTTCCTTTGCTCGCCTCACGTTTGGACTGCGGTTTCTTCTTCGATATGGTTACAACATAGCTTGCGTATATAAGGACTGGGATGTAGAGGTAGTAAAGATTTAAGGAAGTACGGCAAGTATTTAACACTGTATGTCCGTAATCTCCCGGATTTTGCTTCGTTTAGTCAGTACGATTACGGCCGCTTTGGTCTGTCAGGTTTTTGCAAGCTTCAATTTTTTAGGAGAGTTCTTTTGAAAGTAGCGTTCATCATCGACCCTATTGAGCGGTTGGACCCAGGTCATGATACTAGTGTGGCAATGATGGAATCGGCCCAGGTTCTGGGTCATGAGGTTTTCATCACACAGTGCGATCGCCTTGGCGTAATAGAGAGCCGCGCCTATGGATGGTTGCAGTCAGTCAAGATGAAGCCTGTCGTGCAAGCTGGCGATTGCTGGGTGAGTGAACCTGACTGGTACACCTTAGGTGAGCCACAATGGCAGCCGCTAGAAGAGATGGACGCAGTCTTTATGCGTCAAGACCCGCCTGTGACGGTGCCCTATTTATACGTCACCTACATCTTGGATTACGTTGATTCTCAGAAAACCCAGGTGATTAACTCACCAGCGGGCTTGCGGGCTGCCAACGAGAAGATGTACGCCTTGCAGTTCACTAAGGCTATTCCTGAGACGATCGTTAGCGCCGATAAGCAGGTGATTCGCCAGGCGGTGGAGCGCTGGGGATCGGGTGTGCTGAAGCCCCTGGGTGGTAAGGGTGGTGAGGGGATTTTGTTTTTGGAAGGAAGCGATCGCAACTTCAACTCCATTGTGGAAGTCAGTACCTACCAGGGCAAAGAACCCGTGATGGTGCAGGCTTACCTGCCTGCGGCCAAAGACGGTGACAAACGCGTCATTATGCTTAACGGCGATCCCATCGGTGCAGTCAATCGCGTTCCCACCGGTAAAGAATTTCGTGGCAACATGGCCGTTGGTGGGCGCAGTGACAAAACGGAACTGACCGCGCGCGATTTGGAAATTTGTCAGCAGGTGGCACCTTCGCTGCGCAAAGATGGTTTGATTTTTGTCGGCATCGATATTATTGGCGGGTATTTGACAGAAGTAAACGTTACGAGCCCAACGGGAATCCGTGAGGTTGATCGTTTAGATGGCGTTCGCTTAGGCAATCAGGTTATGGAATGGGTTGAGAAATCGATGACTTCTTCCTAAGCTCACTAACCCAATACTTAATTTGGTTTTAGCTGTCAATGGGTTCAATGCCGAGTGCTTCTACTCGCCAAAGCTGCGCGAGTAGCCTTTCTCTACTGCTCCTACGAACATGACTTCTGAACATGACTTCCTTTCTCCAAATTCCTGATGTTTCCCATTATTGGCTGCTAAATGGGCGGACGCCGAGTTCGATGCTGGTAGAGGGTTCACTGCGACAGTCGCTGATCGAACGCTTTCAGCAGGGTTCCTACAAGGAGGATCTTGTCGCCGTAGATGTAGAAGTGCAAGGTGACAAGATTCTTCGTGTGGTGTCTGCGGGTAGCAATTCGCCTGGCAACTTGCCTGCTGTTGACGTTCGCTCCGGGCTTATCTGGCCTTGCTTTGTCGATATACACACTCATTTGGATAAGGGGCATATTTGGTCTCGTAGCCCTAATCCGAATGGGACGTTTGCAGGTGCGTTAGAGACTGTTCATCAAGACAGCTCGCGGTGGTGGCAAGCGGAGGACGTATATCGGCGCGCTGAGTTTGGGCTGCGGTGCAGCTATGCGCATGGGACTCAGGCGATTCGGACCCATTTAGACTCGTTCGATGCTCAGGGTGATATTAGTTTTGGTGTATTCCGTCAGCTTAAACAGGAATGGGCTAACAGAATTCACTTGCAGGCAGTCTGCCTTGTGACGCTGGATTATTTTTTGACCTTGCAAGGCGAGAAGCTTGCCGACTTGGTCGCTGACTCAGGTGGCGTGTTGGGTGGGGTTGCTTTTATGAATCCTGATATTGTCTGTCAGATCGATCGAGTGTTTGAGTTAGCTCAAGAAAGACAGTTAGATCTGGATTTTCATACGGATGAAAGCTTAGATCCCGAAGATATTGCACTGCGGCTTGTAGCCGAAGCGGCAGTTCGTCATCAGTTCACTGGCAAGATTACCTGTGGGCACTGCTGTAGTTTGTCGGTGCAATCGGATTCGGTGGTACAGAAAACGGTAGCGGCGGTGAAGGCGGCGAATATATCGATTGTGAGTTTGCCAATGTGTAATCTGTACTTGCAAGATCGGCAGGCGGCTGATGGAGCGGTGAGGACGCCTCGGTAGCGGGGGGTGACGATTTTGCGAGAGCTGAAGGCGGCGGGGGTGCAGTGTGCGATCGCCTCAGATACTTGCCGAGACCCTTTCTTCGCTTACGGCGATCACGACGGTTTGGAAGTATTCACCCAGTCCGCCCGAATCGGTCACTTAGATCATCCCATTGGCGATTGGCCCACAGCGATTACCTCTACCCCGGCTGACATGATGGGGCTTGAAGGGGTAGGCAAAATTCGAGCGGGAGGTACGGCAGATTTGGTGGTGTTTAAAGCGCGGAGCTTTAATGAATTGATGGCAAGGGGACAGCGCGATCGCGTCGTCATTCGCAAAGGCAAGCAAATCGACACAATCCTACCCGACTACGCAGAACTAGATGATTTGATGGCTCTCTGAAACCCAAAGTTAACTGCAAAACATACAATGACCCAGCATTCACAGGACATCGAAGAATGCTGGGTCACTTGTTATTGAAAACCGTATGAGGCTACGGGGTAAGTGTTACGCAGCTACGGCTGTGGGCAAGTAGCCCATTTCTTCAAGCTTCGCGATCACCTTATCTACACTTTCCTCAAGCGTTTCTTTGTGAGTCTCGCAGTTTACTTCAGGGTTAAGCGGCGCTTCGTAGGGATCGCTGATGCCTGTGAACTGCTTAATCTCACCTGTGCGCGCTTTGGCATATAGCCCTTTTACATCGCGCTCTTCGCACACTTCTACTGGCGCACTCACATACACTTCTACAAAGTTGCCAATGCGCTCGCGCACTTCATCGCGAATCTCACGGTAGGGCGAAATCGCCGCGACTAATACCAAAACGCCATTGCGAGTGAGCAAGTCGCATACAAAGCCAATGCGACGCACATTGGTGTCCCGGTCTTCTTTGCTGAAGGTGAGTCCCTTCGTTAGGTTGGTGCGAACAATGTCGCCGTCCAGTACTTCCATCTTGATGTTGCGATCGCGCAATTTTGCAACGAGAGCATCGTTAATGGTGGTTTTGCCTGCGCCACTGAGGCCAGTAAACCAGACGGTTGCGCCTTTTTGTTCTGATGACATGATGTGTTTTGATCTCCTAACGGTCTGTTGAATGACGTTCTTTTTGAACGACGGTTTTTTGAACCAAATGTGCGAGTTTTACCAAATGGAGGGCACTGGCAGGCCCTATTTGTATTATCAACTTAGACTAGCGTTCCCCTATCAGGTAGCTGAGCGTAGCCGCCCTATTGCCTGCGGCAAGGCATAGCCAGCGACTACGCTCAGGGCTCAGGTGCCGATGTTGCCGGTGGCTGAGCGTAGCCGTTGGCGGCTAGCCTTCACGTAGTGAATAGTCACATTCCATATAGCCATATAGCCAATGGCGGCGTGATGATGGTCATGATTAAGCTCAGCGGACCGCCCACTTTGAGAAAGTCTAGAAAGCGGTAGCCGCCCGCACCGTAAACCATGGTGTTGGTTTGGTAGCCAATTGGGGTCATAAAGCTATTGGAAGCCGCAAAGGTGATGACGAAGATGACCGTCAAGGGACTTAGGCCTATATCATTTGCGACCTGTACGCCAATGGGTAGCAGCAAAATTACGGAAGCATTATTCGATAATACGGCGGTTAACAGCACAGTAAGTATGTAGATTACGGTAAGCATCCAGTAGCCGGATAAACTTCCGCCTATGGCCACGAGCTGATTGGCCAGCCATTCAGTGGCTCCGGAGTTTTGCATGGCAGTCCCTAGCGGGATCAAGCAGGCCAGCAAAAAGATCACGTCCCAGCGCACGGCCTGGTAGAGTTCGCCAGGCTTAAGACAGCCTGTGATTACCATGGCGACGACACCTGCTAGGGCAGAAACCAGAATGGGATAATCGGTCGTGGCCGCGACGCCGACGACGGCAAGTCCAATGAAGAGCGCAAGGTAGGCTTTGCCTGTGCGTAAGGTTTCTAGATCTCGCTGCTCTAGGAGGAGTAGGTTACGGCTAGTTTGCATACCGACTAAGCTTTGTTTGGGCCCTTGTACCAGCAGCAGATCGCCAAATCGCAGCGGGACTTTTCCCATGCGATCACGCACCAGCTCCTGCCCTCGACGAATCGCCAGCACCGTCACGTTGTACCGCTGTCGAAACCGCAAGTCTTTGAGCGTTGAGCCAACTAGGTTGGAGTTTGCGATGACTAGAGCCTCTGCAATGCCTTCTTGTTCGCCCATGCCGCCTTGCCAAGATTTCTGACCAAACTGTACGTCAGGGAGGATTTCTAACCCCTCGCTCTCTCTGATTTTTAGCAGGTCTTGTTTGCCTCCGCGTGCCAGCAAAATATCGCCGACGGCTAGCGTTTTGTCGGCTAGTGGCTGAGGAAAGTGCGTATTGTTCCGAATGATTTCCATTACATCGACGTCAAATCGTCTCTGAAGCTGACTGGCTCGCAGCGTTTTACCTACTAGGCTAGAGCGCGGGGTAATGACCACCTCACTCACGTAGTCTTTCATCCCGTACTTTTGCCCCAGGCCGCGATCGTCTACCTGGCGATTGGGCATAAGTAAAGGCGTGATAAAAGCTAAATAGGCTAGTCCAATGACAAAGGTGATGATGCCCAACCCTGTGAACTGAAACAGCGAAAACTCACCAAATCCAAGATCGGCAGCTAAGCCACTGGCAAGAACGCTCGTAGAGGTCCCTACGACAGTGATCATTCCACCTAATATAGTTGCGAAAGAAAGGGGCATCAGAAGTTTTGACGGTGAGATCCGATGCTGCTGACAAAAGTCTTCGACGATAGGTAAGAAGACGGAGACGACGGCTGTATTGTTCACCAATCCAGACATTGGGCCTACGATCAATCCCAGGGCAAAAATTTGCCGACTGAGCGTTTTTCCGCCCCACCGAATCAGCCAGTTGCTGGCCTGCTGCAAAATGCCGGTTCTGGCAACGCCCGCACTCAAAATAAACATTGCCATCACGGTGATGGTCGCTGGGTTACTAAAGCCTGCGATGCCTTCTTGCGGCGTGACTTGCTTGAGCAGTACCAACGCCACCATGACACCCAGCGCTGTAATGTCTGCCGGGAACCTTTCTACTATAAAGAGCACAAGGGCTACGACCACAACGCTCAGGGTTATAACAATGCTCATAGAGACAATGAATTCATAAGTGTCGGCAGTTTATAGATTAGGACCGTAAATATATTGCTTACTGAGTGTTGTCAAAGCTAGCAATCACGCCAGGCAGTGGACTGGTATTTCGGTCAATTTTACTCAGCTTTTGATTATAGGGTGCTCTTTCAGGCGTTAAGTGCGCGTATCAGGAGACTTAGTGGTAAATACACACATGCTAGATATAAGGATAAATCCGAAGTCAGTACGGAGATGCTATGGAGAAGGTTGGTTATTGTTGATGCCCAACTGCGGTTTGTGGCTGAAGCGCCTGGCGCTGAGCTTTTTCGGTTTCTAGCTTGGGCTGTAGATACAGTGTCTCTAGTAGCACCGCGCCCCCTGCAACCCAAGGTGGCACTATCAAAGCGCCAATAATGCCAAGTACTTGAGTACCGCCCAGTACAGCCAGCAGCTGGTACAGCGGATGGACGCCGACTGAAGAGCCAACCAGTAGCGGATCTAGTATGTAAGTTTCAATATTTTGAATGATGGCGTAGAACACGATCACCCAGAGGACTAGCCAGCCGCCCTGGGGAATAGCAACGACCAAGGCTGGAATCGCACCTAGGATGGGGCCGAGGAAGGGAATGAGATTGGTGACGCCTGCGATCGCACCCAGACCAATCGCAAAATCCTGTAGCCCCAAAAAGCTCAGTCCTACACCGGTAACAACGGCCAATGTTGCCGACACAATCAGCCGACCGCGAATATAGCCGCCGATCCGATTGCCAATCTCAGGCAGCTGCTTTGCCACCTTTTGATCCCAGGGCTGAGGAATGAGCTTTACGAAATTAGCCGTTAGGGTGTCACTGTCGGCCAGCATGTAGCCGGAGATAAAAATTGCCAGGATGAGGCTGAGCAATGTGCCCAAAATATCTGTTGTGACTGTGAAGGAGCGGAGGGCCACTTGGCGAGTAGAGCGTACGGCCCAAGCTGCGATCGCCTGCACATCGAGCTGGTCAAAAACCTGCGTGGTAAAGTCAGGCCGATTGTCGTTGAGCGATAGCGCCCAGGTTTCTGTCTGGGTAGCGGCCTTGCGTAGCAGCAGCGGCAGCTGACGAATCAGCAGCTGAATTTGCTCAAGGACCGTTGGACCAATGAGCAGAACGACGCCTACCAGAGTGCTGATAATCGCTAAATAGGTGAGGAGTGCGCCGAGCCAGCGAGGAACTCGATAGCGCTCAGCCCAGTCGACAATCGGTGCGATAGAGCAAGCAAGCACAACAGAGATCATGACTAGCAGCAGCAATCCCCTCAGCTGCCAGCCGATGATAGCGGATGCGATCGCCGCAAACACAATCAAAACACCACTCACAGAAATAGACAGTCGCTGTTCAGAAGCCATACAAAAAGAGAGTGCGCTGTGGTGGTTACGACTGTAGCTCTAAACCGTCTTTTTTTATTCTCTAAAGCGTGTACCGAAACTGGTCGATCAACATCCCAGGCACCCACATGCCGCCCAGAGATCGCCGGTCGTACGTGCCAACTGCGGGCAAAAAGGTCTGCTGATCGGTCAATGCAATGAGCCCTTCTCCCAAAAAGCGGTACAGATCGTCATCAAAGCGCAGATTTTCAATTGGGGCGACGATTTCGCCAGCTTCTACCCAGAAGCAAGCGTAGCGCGTCATCCCGGTAATTCGGCCTGCATTCAAGTCACTCCAGTTGAGATAGTGCAAATTAGAAATATATAGACCGGTATCCAGCTCAGCTAAAATGTCTTTTTCTTTTAGGGTGCCAGGTGCCACAGTGGGTGCGCGCATGACTTCTTCTTCGTTGGCACCATTGCTTGCCTTGCCGTACTCTTTGGCACTGCGCCCGTTGATGAGCGAACTTGCCCACTGCCCTTTTTGGATGAGAGGTAATCTTGTAGGTGCTATTTCGCCGCTGCTGTTAAATCTGGGAATGCCAATGCGCTGAAAATCTTCCTCTAGTGAGAACTGCTCAGAAAGTACGGCCTCTCCTTGCTCTAGTTTGCTAAATGCGCTGTTGCCCTGGCGAAGGGAGGCTTCCCCCAATCCACCCCAAATAATAGTGTCGATAATATCGGCAACGGCTGCGGGTGCTAGGTAGGTACGATAGCTTCCCCTGGGAACCGCTTTGGCTGGGCGTGACAGAAGCTTTAGTTGGGCTGCGACAGCCGCAATATCTTGCTCATACTTTTCTGGGTTCCAATGCTTGCCAGCGACCGTTCCTTTTACGGCCTGCTGAAGGCGACTGCCAAAGAGAGAATAGTCCAGCGTAAAAGAAGGCGTTTCAAACCAGTGGCGTTTACCCACAGAGTCAGCATAGGCCCGGTAAGATAGCCCGCCCGCATAAAGGCCCGAAAAGTCGAGTGCTGGCGAGGTTTCTTCTGCGGAAGAACGTATTGGGTTTAGCAAGGCTTCTGCTACGGCTGATGCTTCTAGAAGGTTGCCAGTATGGACTTCATTGGTATGGTTTTGACTTTGATGGCTGGCCTGGGACGTTGCCTGTGTTTTTGTGGGAAGCACTGCATACGGGTCTATTGGGAGCAGCGGCAGCTCTGCTTGAAGCTGAGTCAAAGCTGGCTGTATCACCTTCCAGTCGGCGGTAAAATTACCCGTGAATGGGAGCGTAATTGTCGCTGTTCGATGTGCCTTGTTCGCATCAGCTGCTTGACTGGGCACGGAATCGCGTTTGCTCTCGTGCGAACCGTCTTTGCTGCTGATTTCTTCACTGGTGATTTCTTTACTAGTAATCAGCGTCAGCCTTAGCTGACCGGCGCATACTTGACCTGTTTGCCGTACTTTGACCTGGCTAAATCGAGTAAATTGACTGTCTTCTCCGGTCAAGGTAAGGGTGAAATGCAGATCGGACTGATTGCCGATATTTCTGCCGATATTGCGATTGATAGCATCTACAAGCTGCTGAAAGGTTTTTTGATAGTGCCGGCTGCCGCTCGCTGCCTGTTGAGTGCTGGTGGAAGTCGATGAAAATGAGTCGTTGGTTTGTTCGGTGTCTGTTGTTTGCAGTGTCATTATTCAGCCCCTCCAAACACTTCAATGTTCTCGAATGCGCAGACGGGTGAAGCGTGACCCACTCGAATGAGCTGATTGGGTTCGCCTTTCCCGCAATAGGGGGTGCCGTACACTTTTAAGGTTTTGCCGTCGCCCACCTGAGAAAGATTAGCCCAAAACTGCGGGGTCGTTGCGCGATAGTTGGGATTTTTTAGCAGTGTTGTGAGCTGGCCGTTCTCAATTTTGCGGGCGTACTCACAGCCAAACTGAAACTTTTGGCGCTGGTCATCTATTGACCAAGAGCGATTGGACGCCATGTATACACCACTTTCTATTTGCCCAATCATCGACTCAAAGTCCGTGTCTCCGGGCTCTAAGTTGATGTTGGCCATCCGATCGATTGCTGGGCGGTTCCAATTACAGGCTCGGGTGCAGGCTACCCCTGGTACATTGAGTCGGCTCTGACTTTCTAGTCCACCGATGCCACGCTGCAACACACCTTCGCGAATTAGATACTCCCGGTCGGAAGGCGTGCCGGTATCGTCAAATTGATAGCTGGCAAGTTCACCTTCGAGGGTCGTGTCAGAGGTGATGTTCATCAGCTTAGAGCCGTACGTAAGCTTGCCAAAGTCTTGAGGGTTTACAAAGCTGCCACCTGCATAGTTGCGCTCGTCTCCCAAGATGCGATCTAGCTCTAACGGGTGGCCTACGCTCTCATGAATTTGGAGCATCATTTGGTCCGGGGCCAGCACGAGTGTGGTGCTCTCAGTAGGACAGTCTGGCGCTTCTAGCAGCGCAACGGCCTGCTCTCCAATGCGAGTTGCCCGCTCCCAAAGGTCATCTTCGGTAAATCGCTCCCAGCCGCCTTGGTAGCTGCGGGCTAGGTAACCGTTGTCGGTGCGAGACTGGGTGACGCCGGGGGCTTGAGCGATCGCACCTAAATGGCTCTCTACCATGGCTATCTTTTGGTGAATCTCGGAGCCATTGCTGCTGACAAACCAAGTGTCGACTTCGTGCGTGCGTGCGATCGCACTTGTGCGCACCACGGCCGCTGATACCTTGATGCGATCGCACAGCTGCCGCAGCAAATCATTAATTTCGCCCACACCCAAGCTATCGAACGACTTTATATAAGGAGAGCGATAGCTGCCTTTTATGGGTGGCCGCACTGCTTGGGTAAAACGGTGAATAGCCCACTGACTGCTGGCAATTGCCTGGTCGTAGGCCCGCTGTGCGGCTGCTCGCAAAGCCTCAGGCGTCAGCCGATTGGTTGCACTGTAGCCAAATTGTCCTGCGGCCAGGACTTCTACCATGGCACCTTGATTTAGCCCGCGTTCATTTTGCTGCGGATGGCCATCGCGCATCGCGCGCCAGCTACTGACCTCCTGCATCGCCCTAATGCCGATCCAATCAGCCGGAATATCAATCTGTTCAAGCGTAGCGGTGAGAGGCCCAATCATAAGAAACTTTGCTGGCGGTGGTAGATGCTGCGTCGGGACTTAAAGGTGGCGCTGAGTGCCCGGATTATTCTGTGTTGTTTTATCGAATTCTGGTGTCAAATGTATCCCTATCTCCTTCTTATTTACCCAGATTGCAGCCAGGACCGAGTAAACGACTTTAAGATTACTTTCTAAAAATATTTATAAAAAAATGCGTATTCCTGTTTTTTGACCTAAAAATAATCTGAAATAATGATTTTAGATTATTTAATAATGTAAATTCGTTTAAAAAGCGATTATAATGAATTTATGAATATTGATACTTTGGACGAAAAAATATTAATTGCCCTCACCGCTAACGCTCGGGTGAAATGGAGCGCGTTGGCAGACGAGTTTGGTGTTTCAGCGCCTGCGATCGCAGATCGCGTTCGCCGTCTAGAGCACGCTGGGATTATCGCAGGCTATACAGCACAGCTAAACGCCGACGTGCTTGGCTTTACGCTCACCGCCTTTGTTACTGTCACGCTCAGTCATCCTCAGCATCGCGCTGCCTTCGTCGACTACGTTCAAGCCAACTCATCTATTCAGTCCTGCCATCACATCGTGGGTGAAGGCGACTACCTGCTCAGAGTTTGCTGCCGCAATACTGCTGAGCTAGAACGCCTCCTTAGCGAAGAACTTAAAGCGCTTCCCGGCATCGTTCAAACCCGTACCACTATCTCTTTGCGAACGTTAAAAGAGGTTACAGCTCTGCCGCTTTTGAGCTCTGAGGATTCCTCTCAGTAGGTCATCCCAGTATTTGATTTCAGCTCAGTAAGTTCGAGCGCTCACAAGTGAGTGCACAAGTCCTGCTGCGTAAATCTGTGTCGGGTGACAAGGCTTTGTTCGTTCTAAATAAATTCGCCGTACAAACTCACTATGTTATTGCCCCTTGTTTTCGGTAAAGGCCTGCTTTTGGGTTAAGCGATCGCAGCCACAGTGGGTCCCTTAGGAATTCTCTGAATTCGTCGTACGCTTACCCAAGGTCGCGTCATCGGCTTCATCTCCGGCTGCGGCGCAGCAACTGCCGACGCATTCTACGGCACTATCGCTGCCTTTGGGCTTAGCACCTTTTCCAACTTCCTAGTCACCTACACTACTCTTCTCCAGCTCCTTGGCGGCTGCTTTCTGTGTTATCTCGGTCTCAAAACTTTCTTCTCAAAATCTCTGACTCCACCGTCTGCCCTCACCCCCTCACCCTCTCACCCCCTCACCCCAAATTCCCCGCCAGTTCATCTCCTTTCCGCCTACACCACCACCCTCGTTCTCACCCTCACCAACCCGGCTACCATTCTCTCCTTCCTTGCAATCTTCGCTGGTCTCGGTATTACGCAGAGCGACTACCTACAATCGGTAACGCTTGTCTCAGGCGTATTTTCGGGCTCGCTGCTTTGGTGGCTAGTGCTAGTGTCAGGGGTGGCCTACTTACGCAGTCGGCTCACCCCGCCGCCCCTGACTCGGTTCAACAGCATTTCTAGTAAGGGCTTTGGTCTTATTATTGTGGGCTTTGGTGTGGTGGCTCTAGTTGCATCAATCCGCTCATAAGCATTTAGTCGTTAGCTTTTGAAGAAAAACGCAGGTTCGTAGCATGGCTTTGTGGCAGTGGCACAGACAAAAGGCGTGGCGGTTGCTAGGTGTGATTGCGCTTACACTCAGTCTGCTACTAGTCGTTGTATCCCATCAGTTTGCGCAGGCTCAATCCCCCTCGTTAGAACAATTACAGCAACAGCGCGACCAGCTCGACGAGCAAATCAAAGTTTATGACGAGACCGATCAGCGATTTCGTAAGGCCGAAGAGCAGACAAACCAAAACTTACGCGATCTCTCTAAAACAATCCAGAGTACAGATGTCTGGATTACCAATACCGAATATCAGCTAGCTGAAGCTGAGCGAACCCTTACCCAGCTAGAGGCGGACTATGAACTCAATCAGCAAGACTATGAGCAGGCTCGAACTGCTGTAGTGGGGCGGCTCCAATTCATGCAGCGGCAGCAAAATGCGCAAGGGTGGGCGCTGTTGCTGCAAAGTGAAAACCTCAACGACTTTTTAGACCGGCGATATCGACTGAAGCAGGTATACAAAGCAGATAGAGCGACTCTCATTTCTCTAGACGAAAAGTCGGCAGAACTCATCGCCCAGCAGCAAGGCGTAGAGCAGCAGAAAAATGCGATCGCCCTTCTCCGCCAGCAGCTTCTTGTTAGCCGTGACCAATACACAACGCAAATGCAGCAGCAGTCTACCCTAGTGACCAGGCTCAAGGAAAACCGAGGTGCGCTAGCCGCTGCTATTGATCAGCTCGATCAAGACTCCGACAAAATCACATCCCTTATTTTGGAGCGTGTGGCTGCGTCTGATGCTGCCGATGCGAAGATTGCCAGAGAGGAAGCCCTCCGTGCGGCCAGAGCTTCTGGCAAAATGGTATACCCCAGCAGCGGACCCATCACCAGTCACTTTGGGAGTCGTTTCCACCCCGTGCTTGGCTACAGTCGCTTTCACGCAGGTACTGATTTTGGCGCTGCTACTGGCTCGCCCATTCGCGCCGCTGAAACAGGCGTCGTCATCTTTTCTGGCTGGTACGGCGGCTATGGCAACGCCGTGATTCTAGAACATGGCGATGGCCTCACTACTCTGTACGCTCACGCCAGTCGGCTCTACGTCACCGAAGGAAACACGGTCAGAAAAGGCGACACCATTGCTGCAATTGGTACGACAGGACTCTCGACAGGCCCTCACCTACACTTTGAAGTGCGTCGTTCGGGAGAGCCTGTGGACCCGCTTAGCTTCCTGTAGTGGTTGCTCGTTAAAGTAAGGTGCACATCTGTACTGGAAAAGGGCTGACTTTTGACCGATCGGGAAGATAGTCTAGAGCTATGAAATATCAATTTTTTTGCTATTCACTCGGCCTTATGGCCTTCTCCTGGTCTTCAGTCCCTCTGTCGGCACAAGCTGCTGATTTACTCGAAGGTGTCACTGATGCTTCTTTGGTGCCGCCAGCAATAGAACAGATGGCAGAACCAACAACAGATTCGGCGACAGATTCGGCGACAGAGCCTGTGAGCAGTGAAGATAAATTAGAGAACGATCCCGTCCCTGAGCCAGCCATGCCGCTCAATCTTACGCCTGAAGTAATAGAGCAAAGTCCGGTTTTGCAGCGTTGGCTAGAGTCTATTCCCAATGTGCAATCTGATATTCGCAACGAGCCAAGTTTTACGACTCGTATTCAAGCTGGCTATGCCTTTTTCCCCTCTTCAAACAGCACCGGTGGATTTGTTGTGGCTGTCGATGATGTTTTTTTAGGTGATACGCCGCTAACGGTGAGCGCAGACTATCAGCAGAATTTTACAGATGGATCTTCTTCTGCTGACTATCGCCTAGCTTATGGCGCTGACCTTCACTACTATATTTTGCCGCTAGGCGGCTACTTTAACGTGTCACCTATCGTGGGCTATCGGCACGCCGAATCGGGCGATGACTACAGCGTGGACGGTGCCCATCTGGGTGTACGTGCTCGTTTTGTTCCTTCTAGAACGGGCGCTGCTGATATTACACTTGACCAGTCTTGGATCGTAGGTGGTAGCGAAAGCCTGAACATTACCCAGCTAAATCTTGGCTATGCTATTACTCAAAATCTGCGGCTCGGAGCCGATTTTGAATGGCAAAGTACTCAAGACGAAGGCGATAGTCGTGTAGGGATAAATCTAGAATGGTCTCTCTAGATTTACGGATGAGTCAGAATGCATAATATAAAGCTACAGATGAAGAAGTGATGCACTATGGCAAAACCTACCCAAGCCCACATCTCTAAAGTGATTCCCAAGCGGGAAAGTGCTTTTATCCGCGATCGCACCCTAAAGCAAACCGAATATTACATGGGTGCCAAACTCTTAGAAGTTGGCATCAACCCCAATAAAGACGTTATCTACCGCTGGAAAACCATCGATAAAGGGAACAAAGAAGAATGGGTGTACAGCGCGTATTGGGGCGATTCTCGCGCCAAGATAGAAGCCGAAGAAGCTTGATTAAATAAAACCACTACAAAAAAGCCCGCTGAATGAGCGTAACTCCTCATTCAGCGGGCTTTTTTGCTTTTTATCTGGATGATAAGCTACTCAACCGTTAGGTGAGTCCTAGCAGGCTTAGCAGCCCCTTTCCGGTTATCAGCTCTATCAGTATCAAAGCAGCTATTCCAACCATGGCTGCTCTACCGTTTAGCTGCTCTGCATACTGATTAAATCCTTTCTTAGGCCGGTCCATTTTGGGTACTTTGGTTGGTTGGATACTGGCCATAGTTACTTTCCTTCGTGATTTTCGCTTCCCTATTGTCACCAGCCATAGTGTCTACAGTCAATATCTATCGCTAAAAGCATGATGGTATATGTGCCTCGAATCACGCTGGTCCTTCACCCAACAGGCTCAATTAAAAGGCTCAATCACAGGGCTCAACTCTATGGCTGGACTGCAAGCGCAGCAACTTCGCTGCATCCGTAAGATTACAGTTCTCCAACGTATCGAAAATAATTTAAGACTGAAAAGCGCAAAACGTCACGGCAGTTACAGGGATATCTCTGTACAGAAAATTTGAGAGGGTCTATGAGTTTCATGAGGAGTCGTTTTATGAAGAGAACTGGTTCGATCAAATTATTTCCCGCGATCGCTTTTGGCCTTACAGCTACGTTGGGTGGACTCTGTTTACCTAGCTATGCCGACAATATCAATACAGATAATGTGCGTCAGGGGTTGCCAGGTAGGCGTATCAGCGGTGGTGTCCGCATGGAGCCGCCTGCCGACAGCTGCTTTTCTGATTTCAACCAGTCTTTGGTTTCCATTATGCCTCGCAGCAATCTGGGCACTACGCTGGCATCACACCCAACCTTTTGGTTCTCCGTTCCAGAGACTGTTGGTGATAAAGCGGTTGAGTTTCAGCTATTGAATGAAGCAGACGATTTGCTGTACAGCACACAAGTAAACGTAGGTGATGAGTCAGGTTTGAGAGAATTTCAGCTGCCAGCGTCAGCACCAGCACTGGCGATAGACGAAAACTACAAATGGATTTTTTCTTTTGCCTGTAATAACGGCTCTCGCTCGCCTGTGTTGGGCTTACAGGGCTGGGTACGCAGAGTTGAAGCCTCGGCAGCTGTGAATGATGAGTTGATGTTAGCGACCCCAGAAGAGCGAGTGGTCCTGTACAGCTCTGCTGGCATATGGCAAGAGCAGGTGAGCGCTTTGCTCAACCTGCGTCGCCAGGGTCTTGCTGACGCCGATCTTCAGTTGGCATGGACGGACCTGCTTGCTTCAACAGGGCTGACTTCCGAGATTTCTGACAATGTTTTGGGGCAGATGAGCCCAGTGACCCCTACGGTTGACGCGACAGCCCTATCTACCCGTTCGGACTTTTAGTCAGTACTGAATTACTGTGTTTTGAGCTGTGTTTTGAGTGAGGATTTATCCTCAGCTTCAGCCATCCGCCAGACCGTGAGCAGACCGCAAGATTGCTGTGTGGACTCGATCTATACGCGTTGGACTGTGCGGGTTGAACCACGGGTTCAAAACTACAAACGGCTGGGCATTCTGTGACTATGACGCAACCATTCGACCTCTGCCAGGAGGGCCCTTGTCTGTAATTACTAACCTCTATAAGCGAGTGCAAAATCAGCCCTACTGGCTAGCTAGCATCGTGATTACAGCGCTTCTGGTAGCGCTACGCCAGCTCGGTGGTTTGCAGTCCCTTGAGCTGCTTGCTTTTGACTACATGACGAGGCTACAGCCAGACCAAGGACCCGATCCGCGTCTGCTAGTGGTAGAAATTACAGAGCAGGACATTCGTGAGCAAAGCGAATGGCCGATGTCGGACCAAACGATTGCCGACTTGCTAAATGAGCTTCAAAGCCATAATCCTAGGGCAGTTGGGCTTGATATCTATCGGGATATCCCTCAGGGTGAGGGTAAGGAATCCTTGAGTGAAGTGCTTCAGAATCCTGAGATTATAGCGATTGAGAGTCTTGGCATTAGTGAAGATGACAATGTGCCGCCGCCACCTGCGATCGCGCTCGATCAGGTTGGCTTTAATGACTTCATCATCGATCCCGATGGTATTTTGCGTCGCAGCTTGCTATTTGCAGCGCTCGGGGACGAAAAGCTTTACTCCTTTGCCTTACAGCTTGGTCTGAAATATTTGGAGCCTGAAGGGTATCAGCTTGCGATTGACAAAGATGCGCTATCGATTGGTGATACTGATTTTTTGCCATTAGCGCCTAGCTCAGGAGGATATGACAACATCGATCCTTCAAGCTACCAGATGCTGCTGGACTACCGTTCTTCGAGTATTGTTTCTCGCCAAGTCAAGCTGAGTGAGGTCTTGGCTGGTGAGGTAGATCCTGGCTGGATCGAAGACAAGGTGGTTTTAATCGGGGTCACTGCGCCGAGCAAAAAAGACTTTTTCTACACGCCATATAGTTCAGAGAAGGACAATGAGCATGTCATGGCAGGTGTGCTGGTGCATGCCCAAATGGTCAGCCAAATACTGAGTACGGTCTTAGATGAAAGACCGATTTTCTGGTATTTGCCAGATAGTTTGGAAGTGGGATGGATTTGGGTTTGGTCTTTTGCCGGGGGCTTTTTGGTTTGGCGGCTGAAACGTTCGGTGTTGCTAGGTGGAGCCTTGCTTGCCAGTGTTGCTAGCCTAGGTGGCACTTGTCTGATAGGGTTTGCTCTTACAGGTTGGATTCCTGCTGCTGCGCCCCTTTTGGGTTTGGTGCTGACCAGTAGCGCTTTGATTACCTATCAGGTATTTCATCAGTCGTTTTATGACTCGCTCACAGGGTTGCCGAATAGAGCGCTATTGGTTCGGCAGCTGAAGAAAGCGCTGGAAAGAAGTAGCCAAGCGAGTATTCACTCTTCTTTCGCCATCTTGCTGTTGGATTTGGATCATTTTAAGGCGATCAACGAGAGCTTTGGGCATCGCTTCGGCGACCAGCTTTTGATGAAAGCCGCAGAGCGAATCAGAGAAAATTTGCCAGTACGAACGAGTCTAGCGAGACTTGGCGGTGACGAGTTTGCGATTTTGCTCACCAACCTCACTGAAGCGAGTCAGGCGACTAAGGTTGCAGATACGCTGTACAACAGACTAGCTGAGCCATTTGATATTAATGGGCAGTCGATTACGACTAGCTTTAGCATTGGTATCGCCTTGAATCAGAGCGATCAGACCAACCAGGCTGAAACGCTGATGCAAGATGCCCATCGGGCGATGGCAAGGGCTAGAGCGCTAGGGAAAGAGCATTATGAAATTTTTGATCCGGGTATGCGTGCGGAGGCAGTGAAACGCTTTCAGCTAGAAGCTGAGCTGCGAAATGCGATCGATAATCAAGAGTTTTTGCTGTACTACCAGCCGATTATTAATTTACAAACGGGGAAGCTGTCCGGATTTGAGGCTTTAGTTCGCTGGCAGCATCCGCAGCAGGGGTTTGTTTCACCGGGTTCATTTATCCCCGCCGCAGAGGAGACAGGGCTGATTGTCCCGATGGGCAGCTGGATTTTGGAAGAGGCCTGCGCGCAAATGTATGGCTGGCAGCAGCGGTTTTCCTGTGCTAAAGATTTGATGGTAAGTGTGAACTTGTCGACTAAGCAGTTCAACCAAGAGAACCTGACTGAAGAAGTCTCCGATATTTTGGATAAGACACAGCTAGACAGTCAGTGTCTGAAGCTAGAGCTAACTGAGAGTGCAGCGATGGAAGATGTTAATGGCACTATCGATCAGCTGATGAAGCTGAAGGCGCTAAATCTGAAGCTCAGTTTGGATGATTTTGGTACGGGCTATTCTTCGCTGAGCTATTTGCATCAGCTGCCGACAGACACTCTAAAGGTCGATCAGTCTTTTGTGGGACGAATGGAAGAAAAGTCGCGTGAAGACGGCGAAATTGTGAAGACGATTATTTCGCTGGGTCATCAGCTAGGGATGGATGTGATTGCCGAGGGAATCGAAACGGCGGCGCAGCTGAGGGGATTACGTGAACTGAGCTGTAACTATGGACAGGGTTACTATTTTGCCAAGCCTTTGCCTGAAGACGCAGCGGCCGCTCTGATAGAAGCAGATAAAAACTGGTTGGACGGTGAGAGCATAGACGATGTGGGAGAGGCTTTGCCTGTTTTAGCAGGCTAGCGACTGCTTGCATTAGAATACGCTTACTGCACAGTTTCCATCTTATTGAATTTTTATGGCTAGTTCTTTGCCGTGGACGGCTGAAGCCGAAGCGATGTTGAAGGAAATTCCTTTTTTTGTGCGGCCTGCCGCCCGTAAGAAGATTGAGAAATTTGCACGGGAAAGAGAGATTGCTGAAATAACAGAGGCGGTATACCAAGAAGCGAAGCAGCAGTTTGGTCAGAAGAAGTGAACGATGTCTTTGACAGGGTGTTGCTAAACAAAAGAAAAAGCCCCAACAGAAAAGGTATGGCCTTTTCCGTTGGGGCTTAGTTTGGTGTGAGGAAAGTGGAGAAGTCTCAGTCGCTAGTACCTGTAGCCAGCTTGCGGCTGCTACACGGTTTCGCTTTCAACTTCAACGATGTCGACTTCGACGGTGTTGGAAGTCTCGGTACTAGAGCCTGCTTGGTCTGTAGAAGCTGCCTCTGTAGATTCGTTGACAACAGCCCAGCTACGAACGGCCTCAAATCGATCCTTGAAGGTGGCGTACTGGTCTCCATAGCGCTCACCTAAGATGTCGTCTAGCTTGCCAGCCTGCTGTTTTACCTGCTGCTCTACAACTGGAAAGAGATTTTCTTTTGCGGCTTGCGTCATTGACTTTATAAAGGCCATGACCCGGTCTGTCATGTCTGGCGCGCTGGCTTCGTCTTTCCACGCTTTGTTGACAGCGTCAGCTGCCTGCTGGCCTTTTTCTTTGAAGGTGGAGACGGCTTCGGTCGTGACTTCTTGTGCGAGTGGGCTGATGACTGTGCGGCCTGCTTGAAACTCTTCGCGGGTTTCTGAGAAAGCCTGACGAAGAATACTGAGGATGCGCTTGCTGCGCTCTGTGCCTTCTTGCGAGAGCGTTTTGAGCTTTTCAACGGTGGAAGGTTCAGTTTCTGTATTTGGTGTAGAAGTTGTTGCAGAGAGATGAGATTCGTTCATGTAAGTCATGGTTGATTCCTAAATTGAGTATTGAGGGTGATTTTTGGTGATCGCAGATATGCTGCTACTGCTGCGATACAGAAGGTTTTCTAAGAAAGGTAGACCTATCGATTCAGGTGCTAGCGCAGTCTGCTAGCTAACTGAAATGGCCTCGACGTTGATTGTTTTGATGTTGTCTGTATCGACAACGGTTTCAACTTCAGTTTTGACTGCGTTGTCTGTAGTGCTGAAATTGCGGCGGCGCTTGAGCGTTTCGGTCATGAGCTGGCTCACTTCGGCGACGAGCAGGCTAGCAATGAGGCCATCGTCAATCCAGCCGAGGATGGGGAATACATCTGGAGAGAGGTCAATGGGGCTAGCCAAATACAACAGTGTTCCTAGAATGACAACCCAGCGATATTTTGTATGCTTGAGCGCTTGGCGGTACCAGCCATGTAGTGCGGCTGAGACGCTGTTGCTGTTCTGTTGTTTCTTCTGTTGTCTTTTCATGATTAGGGGCCTTGTGCCAACAAATCTATAATTGCAGATTGGTTTGTTGGTGTCAGGTGTTGAAAGTACACCGAACCATTGTGGTTCGGTCGGTTTGACCGTATACGGTTTACCGTTCCTTATCCTTTGTGAGCAGCTTCTTTTAGCAGCCCTGTGAGATGTCGTAGTTCGGGAAGAATGAGTTCTTCTAGGGCCAGTTTGACGGCTTTGCTGGAACCGGGAACAGAGAAGATGTGGGTGCGGTTGTGGAGCCCAGCAACCGCGCGTGAGGCGATCGCACGGGAGCCGATTTCGGTGTAGCTGAGCTGACGAAAGACTTCGCCGAAGCCGGGAAGTTCTTTGGTGAGGAGGGCTGAGATCGCATCGTAGGTTGTGTCGCGAGGTGCGATGCCGGTGCCGCCGTTGAGCAGAATTGTTTGAATATCTGAGCGTTTTGCTAAAGCTTTGACAATAACTGCAATGTCAGTGGGCTCGTCCTTAACGATTTGATAGTGATGGACCCGATGGCCTGCAGCGGTCAACTGCTGCTGCATGAGCTGACCGCTGGTGTCTATCGCAGATGTGCGGGTGTCACACTCACTGTGAGCACGGCGCAGGTAACAGCTCAGCAGAATTCGTATCGGCATGTGGCTGTTGTGCTGCGTCGAGGCTGAGGCTATCGGGAGAATCGCTAGCAGACATAGGAGGACGTTATTGACCAAATTAGCTTTTGGTGAGTCCTAGGCCGTTGTCTTTGGCGTATCGGTCCATAAAGCGCATGAAGCGTTCCCACTCGTCCTGGCCTCGCATCACGAAGACCGCTTCGATACCGGCAGGCTCGCCGTTTACAAACTTACCGTTGACGTCGCGTGTGGTGAGTTCGCCTTCTTCGTCAACCATGTACAGGCCTGTGACTTCGCCACCTTCTTCGACCAGTGCTTTTGGCTTATCGAAATAAAAGGTTGCAGTTGCGTCGGAGAGGTCTTTGGCGCGGGTGATGCGAACGTCGGGGACGACCTCTTCTTTTATGCCGCGTGCGAATTGCATTTCAGCCATAGTTCTTTTTCATTACATAAATTAATGGTTTAGTTTCTCATTTTATGGAGGCATTAGTCGAGGGGGTGGTGGAATTCCTTGAGATAGAAACTAGATAGAGACCTGATATCGCGAAGAGACTGGCGGCATGCGTTTGTCGATGACGAGGGCCTGGTAGACCATGGCCGAGACTTCGGCGCGGGTAGCAGTGCGGTTTGGCCGCAGCTCGCTGACAAGGGGGTGGTTGAAGACGAGGGCGAGCTGGGTGGCAGAGGCGATCGCATCTTTGGCGTAGCTGGGAATGTCTGTGCGATCGCTGTAGACCTTGAGCGAATCCAAAGCTGGTGGTGAAACGGTTTGTAACCCCAGTCCACTAACGAGCGCCAAGAGGGCCTGGAGCTTAGTGAGTGGAAAGTTTGGGTCGAAAGTGAGGTCTGGAAAGCCCGATATGAAATCGGCTCGGTAGGCCTGCTGAATGACTTCTGCGCCCCAGAAGCTGTCGGGGACATCACGGAAGCTGACAGGGGGACGTTTGGGCTGAGGATTGAACGCACCGACGAGTAAAACGGCAAATTGCGCACGGGTCATAGGTTCGTCGGGGCGGAATGAGCCATCGCGGAAGCCGCTGAGCCAACCTTGCTGTACGAGGGGTTCGATGTAGTCTGCGGCCCAGTGTCGGGCGGAGAGGTCGGTGAAACTAGCGGTGTCAGTATTGGGGATAAAAGGTGAGATCAGGCGAGGTGTTTTATTTGTGGCGACGAGGGCCTGATGGACGAGAGCTGTGGTTTCGGCTCGGGTAATGGGTGTGAGTGGCCGTAGCGTGTATGGGTCGGGGTAGTTGACGACGAGTTGCCGTTCGGTGGCCGCAGCGACTGGCTCTATCGCGTAGCTAGGAATTTGGGCTCTGTCGCTGTAGACGAGCAGAGATTCTGAACGGCCATCACTGAGCTTGAGGCCGCTAACGAGGGCGACGATGGCCTGCACCCGAGTCAGCGGCGCGTTGGGACGAAAGGACCCATCTGGAAAGCCAGAGATGAAGCCTTGGGTTTGGGCTTGGCGGATGGCTTTGCTGGCCCAAAAGTCGGTAGGGACATCGGGGAAACTCTGACCAGCGCGGATAGCTTCAACATCCGGGAAGGCTGCGGCAATGAGGGCAGCGAACTGGGCGCGGGTGACTTGGCTATCAGGCTTAAAGGTGCCGCTGAGGAAGCCTTTAACTAGGCCTTGTTCGGCGAGCGCTTCGACAAAGGGTGCGGACCAGTGACCCACAAGATCGTTGAAGCGGCTATCTAGGCTGAGGGTGTCGTCTTGTGTCGGTTCGGTGGGTGACTCTGGTCGTTCAACGGGCTCCACATTGCCGAGTAAGACAGCGGGAACAGCGGCTTCGTCTGGAATTTCGCTGGGTAGGTAGGCGATGCGGCCTTGGATGCGGGTGGGGTTGAGCTGGTTTCCTGCCGTGACGATGGGCTCTGTGGCATCGTTGCGGATGTCGTAGGTTTTGCCTTCGAACCAGTTACCGCCTAGGTCTTGAGGCTGACCGATATCGGGTTGGGCGCTATCTTGCGTCCACAGGCCAGTTTCCTGGCTGTTTTTGGCTTGATTTTGTCGTAGAACGGGCCTGGCTGTGTCGGTAACTAAAATTGCGCAGCGATTGTCTGTGAACTGATTGTTGATGACAAGCGGCGCTGCGTTGGAGCGTAGGGCAAGGCCGTCGCCAGTGCGGTTGAATTGGTTTTGTCTGACTTCTCCTTTAGCACTGTCGACCATGGCTAAGCCGGTGAGACCGTTGCCTTCAAATTCATTTTCGGACAGGAATGGCTGGGCGTTGCCCATAACCAAGGTGCCGTGCTCTTGGCAGTCGATGAGGCGGTTGCGGACGACGAGGGCTGCGCCTTCTGTGGTGAGGATGCCGATGCCTTGAGGATTGGTGATAGTAACTTCGCGAACCTGGGCGCGATCGCTCAGCACTACAGCGGCCCTGCGTCCGTTAATATCACCACTGCCCTGAATGGTGGCTGAGCGGGTGGCATCGCCTGTGATGGTGACCCCAGCGGGTACCTGAAGGGGAAACTGCTCGCCCGACTGGTAAAGTCCTGGCGCTAGCTGAATCACGTTGCCGGGTCTGGCCTGCTCCAGTGCCCGAGTGATGGTTTCAAAGGGAAACTTGGCGGTGCCTTCGTTGTCGTCTTGACCCACAGGGCTGACGTATAAAACGGACATAGTGGCGGTCTCCTTTGGGCCAATGAGCGTTGGCTAGTGAAATTTGGCGAATGGAAGCTTGGCCAGTGTAAAAACGATGTTTTCATATATTTAGCATCGTTCGCTAGCTATACCAGTAAAATACATAGAGCGCCTTGTTTTCGTTCCTCAATAATTTTCACACGCATTTTCCTATGGCAGAGTGGCTAGAGCATACCGTTCATGTAGATGTAGACACGCCTGTCGAAGAGGTATGGGCGCTGTGGTCTGATATTTCTCAGATGCCGAACTGGATGAAGTGGATCGACTCGGTAGAGGTGCTGGAGGAAGATCCGGCACTGTCACGGTGGAAGCTAGAGACGACGGGGCTGTCTTTTTCTTGGCTGTCGCGGATTGTGAAGGTAGTGCCGCAGCAGATTATTCAATGGGAGTCGGTGGATGGTTTGCCGAACCGAGGGGCGATTCGGTTTTATGGCCATAAGGATGGGGGCAGCACGGTGAAGATGAGTATTTCGTATGCGCTACCGTCTATTTTGGCGCGGCTGATGATGAGCAGCTCCTTTGTGGATCGGGTGGTAACGTCGACATTGCAGGCGGATTTGGATCGGTTTCGGGACTATGCGATCGCTCAATCGAATGAACAAGCCGCGCGCAAGGTAAGCGCAGAATCTTGATGGATTTGGGGTTGGCGATTGAGCAGCTGCGGTCGCACAATCTTAGCGATCTATTTACTCAAACCCTTGGCTGGAACACCCCGAAGGACATAGCTACTGCCCAACACTTAAATCAGCCATGTGTGCCTATTGCAGTACGTGAGGAAGTGGTGGTATGGCAGGTGTCGCTCACTGCAAAAACTCGCTTTGCACCGGCGCTACGGCATCAAATTTATACAGCGTTACAGCGAGGATTGCCGGCTTCGCCCCTGGTAATTTTTATTGCAGCAGATGGGCGGCGTAGTCTTTGGTGTCAGTCGGCCTATGAAAGCGCGCTGTATGTAGCAGGTTCGCCGGTCACGCTGTGGCAATATCGGCTACGTCGGTTAGCGAAAGGTTGTCAAGGCTTATTTCCTACAATTTCCGAGGGCGCAGGCGGTGAGACATTTGCTGGCCTAGTAGAGCTGCTGTGCAAAGGGACAACAGGAATAGATAGCGTTGCGCAGCGGCGCATGCATAGTGTTTTGACGTTGCAGCGACTGATGTTTATTCAGCAGATTCAGCAGAAGGGCTGGTTGGCAGGCGACACGTGGTATTTGCAGGTGCGGTTTGGGGAGGCCATGCAGAAAGGAGAGAATCTCTTTTTTGCGACGTGTTTGCAGCCCTTGTATCGTTGCTTATCTTTACCAGCGGTGGAGCGGCCGCTGGCGTTGCAGCAATCGGTTGGAACGGTGCCGTTTCTAGGTCAGCTGTTTCATACGCATTGGTTAGAGGAAAAGTATGCTTCAATTGCGATTGAAGATTCGGCAATTGAGGCGGTGCTGGGTTGGCTGAGTGAGCAGGCCAGTGTAGATGCGCTGAATCCTTGGATGTGTGGGGATAGTGGGTATTGGTTAGCGCAGTATTGGATGAACCAGAGGGGGGTAGGAGATGGGGTAGTGTGTACGCCGAAGGTGGCCAGGGAGATGTGCGATCGCACCCTAGATCAGCTGTTACTCAATCGCCTAGATGTGTTTGCCTCTGCTGGTGTACGGAACAAGAAGCAGAATAAAGATACTTCGGTAAGTGATAAAGCCTTGCTTAGCTCAGGGCGAGCTGCTCAGGATAAAACCCTAACCGATCTTCTTTTTACTGCTGATTCACAGGTCTGTCGTCGGTTGATCCAAGAGATTTTGCCAGAGCTGCGAATCCTAGATCCTCACTGCGGTAGCGGTCAGTTGCTGGTGGCATTTCATCAGCGGCTGACGGATATTTTCAGCATTTTGACAGGCTATATCCAACAAACTAAGGACGCTCAGCTCAAAATATGGCGCTCGGCGCTAGTCACGGCTAATGATGCAGCGCGCTCTGACGAGGGCTCATCCACGCTCTTGAAAAATCTTCAAGAGCGAGTTTTGAAGAACAATCTTTACGGTGTGGCAGCAACACCTGAGGTTGTTGTTTCTGCTCATTTTCAACTGTTATTGCAGTTGGTAGCGACTGCTGAGCGCATGGAGTTGATAGAGCCGCTGATGGATCTAGAATTCAATGTGATGCCGGGCAATGCACTGATGGGCTTTATTACGGTGGATGAGGAGCGCTTTGATCAGGTAAATAAAGCTGGGGCAGATAGCGTTCTACAGGGGAATTTGCTTCAGCCGCTGGCAGCGGATAGCTATCAGACAATTTTGAGTGAGAAGAATATTGCGCTGGAGCATTATCAGTCGAGATCGCAGCTCCTCGCCGAGACTCACAGCGTGCCGCCCTATGCGAGAGCCGCACTCCTACGAGAAGAGATTTTGACCCTAGATAGTAGAGCGCAGCATAAGCTCGATACGCTGTTGCTAAGCCACATGAGCCAGCAGTTGGGTATTCGATACCGAGAAAGCCAGCTGATAGGAAAACCGCATCGTCGTCCGTTGGTGCTGAGCGATGTAGAACAGTTCTCTCCTTTTCATTGGGGATATTCTTTTAACGCGGTTATAAAACGAGGTGGGTTTGATGTGGTGGCCTGTGCGCCTATATGGGGGGCCTTTAAGCCAACAGTCGCTGAGTTTTTACAACAATCTGAGGATTTGGCTGTGCAAAAGGGACTGAGTGAGAAAACGCTTAAGACTTCTAAGCAGGCGCTGGCAAAAGGCGATGCTGATGTGGCGGAGGCTTGGTTTGGCTATCAGGACCGGTACGTCTGTATGACTGATTATTTTGCCCGTAGTGAGCTGTATGCTCATCAGGTTGTGACTGGGCGGGGGCGCGCTCAGTTTGTACAGGGGCAGCTGTTTGTTGAGCGATGTTTTCACTTGGTGGCTTCTAGAGGTACAGGGGCCGTGCTGATGTTAACCGATTTGCTGGAGTCTGATTTTGCTCTGACCTTAAAAGGGCTGTTGGGTCACCAGGAAGGCGCGATTGAAGCGATTTGTTCTGATGCTGAGGATTCAGAAGCAGTGACTGTTGTTTGGGAGAAATCTTAGGCTTGACCCTGAAGAAGTCTGTCTATTTGTTTATATAGATTTTCCTTTGAACCGCTGTTGTCTAGAACATTGCTAGCATTTGCGCATTTCTCTGTTAGTGGCATTTGAGCCTTGATACGGATTTGGGCTTGTGCTGGTGTGAGGTTGCTGCGATGGATCAGCCGCTGAAGCTGTTGCTTATGGGCGCAGGTTACGACCCAGATTTCTGTGACAAGATGGGTGAGGTTTGCTTCAAAAAGGAGAGGAATGGCGTAGATGAGAGTTTGATCGGACGAATAGGTTGCGGCGCTTGTAGCAAACTGCGCGCGGACGTAGGGATGAATTTGTTGTTCTAGCCAGTTTTTTTCGGTGGGATTGGTAAAGATGATATCGCCGAGGTTTTTTCGGTTGAGCGTGCCATCGGACAGGAGGATGTTGGGCCCATGGCGGTGGGCGATCGCAGCCAAAATCTCACTACCTTTTTCAACCGCCTGCCGCGCGTAAACATCAGCGTCGAGTACAGGCAGATTGTGTTTGTTAGCAAGATAGTCCGATGCGGTACTTTTCCCGGTAGCAATGCCACCAGTCAGGCCAATAATACGCCGTTCTTTTGAGGTATTTTCTACGACTTCGCCCATTGTTCTTACCCTGCTGTGAGGCCACCCAACGTATATTCTTCGGCTTCAAAAGTGACTCGGCCTAATAGTTCTCGGCAGTCGCGCGAAGTTTGAGGGCCGATAGATGCGATCGCAACGCCTTCCATCAGCGATACCCACTCCTTGCCAAATGCCTTTTCCATAATCTGCGCAAAGTGACGCACCGTTTTAGAGCTAGCGAATGTAATGGCGTCTACTTCTCGACTGGCCAAAACGCTCTTAGCCGCAGGGGGCAGCGTATCAGGGCAAGCTGATTCGTAAGCGGCGACTTCGGTTACCTCTGCGCCTTTGGCTCTCATCGCTTTAACCAGCACTTCTCGACCACCACTTTCTACCCGAGGAAACAGCAGCTTCTGCCTGGCTGGATTTTCAGGAAAATGTTCTATGAGCGAGTCGGCAATAAAGGTAGGCGGAATGAAATCGGCAATGAGGCCGCGCTGGGTAAGAAATCTGTTGGTCTTTTTGCCGACAACAGCGATTTTGAGATGGGAAAGAGCGCGCAGGTCTTTCCCTTGCTGAATGAGTCGGTCGAGGAAATAGTTGACGGCGTTGGGTGAGGTGAGGATGAGCCAGTCGAAAGTGGGGAGAGTTGCGATCGCACTATCCATGGCGTCCCAGCTTTCGGGTTCACGAATCTCTAAAGCAGGAAAATCCACAACCCTAGCCCCTCGTGCGCTCAGCATTTGGCCAAACTCACTGGCTTGACTAGCCGCTCTGGTGACTAGGATTGTTTTCCCTGAAAGGCTAGGGCGACTCATAGGGGGCGGCATAAGATATTGCCGCAGCGCGACGACTTCGCCAATGATGATGACACAGGGCGATAGCTTTTGTGCGCCTACGATTTGCGGCAGGCTGAGGAGTGTACCCTGCCAAATTTTCTGCTGTGGCTGACCGGCCCAGCGGACGATGAGCATAGGGGTGTCGCTGCGCTTTTGGTGGGAGAGGATGCGAGTACAAATTTCTCGTAAGTGGCGGCCACCCATGAGGAGAACGATGGTTTGTAGGCGTGCGATCGCTTCCCAGTCCAGCGCATCCAAATCGTGCGCGGTGAAAACTCCAAACCCTCGACTCAGCACTGGGTCAGTGAGCGGAACGCCTGCTAGTAATGGGGCAACAAGCGCTGAAGAGAGGCCCGGAACCACTTCAAATGTGCAATCCGCAGCTTGTAGTGCCTGAATTTCGGCAGCGGCCCGACCAAAAATAAAAGGATCGCCCGCCTTTAGCCGTACGACCTGTTTGCCTTCCTGACATAGACGGACAAGAAGCTGATTAATTTCGGTTTGCGGGGTGCTGGGCCTGCCGCCTCGCTTACCCACGTGCCATTGCTCGCAGTTGGTTGAGATCTGTTGCAGTAAGGTGCTGTCAACAAGGGCATCGTACACGAGCGCATCAGCTTGTCTTAGTAGTTGCAGTCCAGCAGCAGTGAGATACTGACTACTTCCAGGCCCTGCACCGAGAAGGGCCACTTTGCCACTGTCAGATTCCAACTTAGATTCCGGTGTGGTAGCTTCACTGCTCATTCTCTTCTAGCCACTTCAGCAAGTTCTCTATCGTCTCAAAATCCAGCAAAGCCTCATTATAGAAAATGATGTGTCACTGTTTTTCTAATGGCTGTGCATATAGCCCAAGGTGATTGGCAACGGGTCTTGTATGCATTGGTACGCGTGCTTGAAAGGGTGCATTTAGCAAAACAGGGTTCCCCTCTGCGTCGCCTATGGCCAGTGTCGTAGAGCCGCCGCCGTCGAAGTTGAGCGCACGGTCAGCGTTTAGCTCTGTGGTGAGGATGGTTGCGAGTTCGGCGAGGGTGACGCCTTCGCTGTAGCCGGGCTGGCGACCGTCGATGGCAACGAACCAGAGCTTGGTGTTGTCGGCGTTGATGGCGATCGCACTCCTCGGATACAGCTTGGTTGAGTTTTTGAGAATGGCGAGGCCGTCGTAGAATTTGCCGTTTTTGATGAACTGGACGTCGCCTGCGATCGCCTGTTGCGTCTCAGCCGGACAGTCATTTTGAGTGATGCGAATGTCACTGAGAGAGAGGATACAGAGTGCGGCCCAGCCGGGTTTGGCATTGGAGTAGCGATCGCCATTGGATACGGCGATGCCTAATGAGCGGACGCCGTTGCCTATATGAGGATAGTAGTGCAGCGGTGAATTGACTTCGTGAGGGGCAAAGTAGCTGCCGTTGATGGCGACCTGTACGCCGTATTTTGTGAGGAAGCCTGGGACGGTATCGGCGGAGAGCTTGTAGCCATCGGTTGGGACTGAAGGCGTGACGAAGAAATCGATGCCAGGGGCGGTGAGATCAATTTCGACAGTGTGAAGCACAAGGGGCCGAGGCTGAGTTTTGACGTAGCGGCGGTAGGTGACCCCTTGGAAAAGCGATCGCGTTTCGGCCGTGCGCTCAGGCCTCAGTGCCATGCGGTAGCGATAAAACCCAAAAAAAACTAGTGCTAAAAGGCTGACTGAGCCTAGTCCAAGCGTGAGCGTCTTCAATACTTGTTGTCTCATCATGACTACGTTTTACCCTGGCACTAACTACGCAAACGGCTCTCTTGATTGAAATGCCTGAACTGTTAAATAAGCCGCTTTACTATATCTCTCTACGATCTAGGCGAACATCCTCCAGGCGAACACCCGCTTCTACAACAGTTTGTTTAGCAATGTGTGTCGCTGTTTGTAGACTGGTAAAGAATTTCCCTTTAACTGAGTCGACCCGCTAGTACAGCTCATAAGATAAAAACATCGGAGAAGCTATCCGATGCGTGCAATCGTTAGGTCTTTTTTGCACTCTCTTAAGGCCTTTGTAACGGCTGCGGCAGCTCAGTCCCAGACAAGTTAGTTCTAGACGAAACCGTGAAATTAGGAGATTAGATCATGACATTCTTCCAATCGATTAGAGACGCGTTTATCTTTTTGGCAGAGGCTGCTTATAGAATCTTCAGCCCACACGACGATTCGTATCCTGAAACGGGCGTTCAGCCCTACAGTGGCTACATTGCTCGCTAATAGGATGCTCGCTAATACGACGTCAGAAATTATGATTCTAATCGTTTGAGAACAGCGGTTTTTCTGTTTTGTTTTCAGCCGTTCATAATAATAAAAAGCAGCCTTGGATTCCCCGAGGCTGCTTTTTATTATTTTCGTTTTTTCAGACTGAGCTGGTTCGCCTGTCGTCAGGCAGCCTTACGCTTCAACCATTTCTGCACTATTTGCCTTTCTACTCTTTTCCTGTGCCATTTCATCAATGACGAGTTTTGAAAGTGCTGGGATAGAATCGTCTCCCGTAATTAGCCGCGCACCGCGCTGACTGGTGAAGTAGTGCCAACCCCACTGGAGCATGACCAGTAGCTTATTATCGAACTCGATGAGGTAGTAAATGTGTACAAAGATCCAGATGATCCAAGCTGGGAATCCAGAAAGCTTGGTAAAGCCTAGATCTGCGACGGCTTCGTTACGACCAATAACGGCCATACTGCCGTTGTCTTTGTACTCAAAGGGTTTGACGGCTTTGTTGGCGAGACGCTTTTGGATAGCACCCGCCAGGTATTCGCCCTGCTGCATCGCCGTTGCGGCTGTGCCTGGCAGCGGGTTTTCACTGTTGTGTGCGTAGTGCGCGAGGTCGCCTGCAATGAAAATATCGGGACAGCCAGGCACGCTGAGGTCTGGCTCAACGATAATACGGCCAATGCGGTCTAGCTCTGCGCCGGTTTGGTCTGCGATCGCCTTACCCATAGGCGAAGCTTTGATACCCGCCGCCCACAGCACGGTAAACGCCTGAACTTTCTCTTCCGAATCACCGTTTTTCAGCGTGACGGTGTCACCTTCAATGTTGGTTACTAGCGTATTGGTACGAACCTCTACGCCTAATTTCTCAAGTGACTTTTTCGCCGCAACGGATAGATCTCCCGGATAGGGGGGGAGTACTCGGTCCATACCCTCTAGCAAAACGACCTTGGTTTCACCGGGGTTAATGCTGCGGAAATCTTCGCGCAAGGTTTCGTAGGCTAGCTCGGCCAGTGCGCCAGAAAGCTCTACACCTGTCGGGCCACCGCCCACAATAAAGAAAGTGAGTAGCGCTTCGCGACGAGCCGGATCGGTTTCTTGCTCAGCTGCTTCAAAGGCGAGGAAAATGCGTCGGCGAACTTCTAGGGCGTCTTCAATGGTTTTCATCCCAGGGGCAATGTCGGACCACTCGTCTTTGCCGAAGTAGTGGTGGCTAGAGCCCGTCGCCATGATTAGGTTGTCGTAGCTAACCATTTCGCCATTTTTAAGGCGGATATTTTTTGCGGTGGGCTCGATGCCGACGACTTCGCCCATCAGAACGCGAACATTTTTTTGCTTGCTGAGGACGGAGCGCAGCGGGGATGAAATATCACCGGCTGAGAGCCCACCGGTTGCGACCTGATACAGCAGCGGCTGAAAGAGATGGAAGTTGCGCTTGTCAATCAGGGTGACTTTGACATTGGCCTTGCCGAGGGCTTTTGCCGCGTACAGACCGCCGAACCCGCCGCCGACAATTACAACATGATGAGGCGCTTGCTTCGCGGATGTTTTCTCAGTGGTTGTGGCTGTAGAAACGGGAGGGTTCTGTAGGACTGCTGTCATGTTTAGCAACCAGATTTTGAATTTGAACGACGTAACTTAACTAAAGTTTATATCTTCTGCGCACGTTTTCCGCCACTACCTATTGATGACTTTATGGGAAATTGTTTTGTCAGGTGGTGTTGGGACAGACGCTGAAAGTCTTGTATGTGACTGTGTTTACAGTGCCCGATTTATTTATTTTTGGACAATAAAATAGTAAGTAATTAAACCTAATTTGCTTGAATTGTGTCTTTGACGGTCGTTTGCCTGCTGTTTGTTTGGTGGTAACACCTTGGCAAAGCTGCAAAATTGTAAAGTTAGGAAACTATGCATCCCAGAGTGCATCGCAGAGATGGTGTGATGAGAAGTGTGAATGTGAGGGCATAAAATCGTGGGGCTTATCGTTCAAAAGTATGGTGGTACGTCGGTTGGAGATGTAGGGCGCATTCAGTCGGTGGCGCAGCGCATTCAGGCGACGGTGAAAGCTGGGAATTCGGTGATTGTGGTGGTGTCGGCGATGGGCAAGAGCACCGATGGACTGGTGCAGCTAGCCGGCGAAATTTCGAGCAATCCAAGCCGTCGAGAGATGGATATGCTGCTGTCGACGGGGGAGCAGGTGACGATTGCGCTGCTGAGTATGGCCCTGCATGAACAGGGGCAGGCGGCGATTTCGCTCACGGGTCCACAGGTAGGGATTGTGACTGAGGCGGAGCATACGCGGGCACGGATTTTAGATATTAAAACGAAGCGCTTGAAGCGTCACCTAGCGGAAGGCAAGGTAATCGTGGTGGCGGGCTTTCAGGGCACGAGCGGCAGCCTAGAAGACGGTGACGCCAACCTACTTTCAGGTGAGATTACGACGCTGGGACGCGGCGGGTCGGATACCTCGGCGGTAGCGTTGGCGGCAGCGATGCAGGCGGATCGATGTGAGATTTATACCGATGTGCCGGGAATTTTGACGTCTGATCCTCGGGTGATTCCAGAAGCGCAGCTGATGGAAGAGATTACCTGTGATGAGATGCTAGAGCTGGCTAGCCTGGGTGCAAGCGTGCTGCATCCTCGGGCGGTGGAAATTGCGCGAAATTACGGCATTATGCTGGTGGTGCGCTCTAGCTGGACGGATGAACCGGGGACGCGGGTGACGTCGCCTACGCCGCAGCCGAGGGCGCTAAAGGGCTTGGAGATTGCGCATCCGGTGGATGCGGTGGAGTTTGACCCGGACCAGGCGAAGGTGGCGCTATTGCGGGTGCCAGATCGGCCTGGGGTAGCGGCGCAGCTGTTTGGTGAGCTGGCAAATCAGTCGCTGAATGTGGATTTGGTGATTCAGTCGATTCATGAGGGGAATTCAAACGATATTGCGTTTACGGTGCGATCGCGCCATCTCACCCAAGCCGAAAGCGTTGTAGAACATATCGCGCCTGCTTTGCGCACTCAGGCAACGGCTATGGACGAAGCCGAGGTGCAGACAGCTAGGAGCATCGCTAAAATCAGCATCGCTGGTGCGGGGATGATCGGTCGGCCTGGGGTGGCCGCCGGAATGTTTTCGGCGCTGGCGGATGCTGGGGTGAACATTCAGATGATTTCGACCTCTGAGGTAAAGGTGAGCTGCACGGTAGATGAGGCGGATGGGGATAAGGCGATCGCTACCCTATGCAAGCACTTCGATGTCAAGAGTTCTCCAGCCCGACTAGATCAAGCCTCGGCAGGTGTCGACTTGCCATCGGTTCGAGGCGCCGCGCTGGATCTGAAGCAGGCGCAGTTAGCCATTCGCTACGTACCCGATGAGCCAGGGTTGGCGGCTCGTATATTTCAGATTCTGGCGGATCGGGGAATTAGCGTGGATATGATTATTCAGTCGCAGCGGAGTCGGCCGTATGAGGGGAAGATGACGCGGGACATCGCCTGTACGGTGGCGCAGGCGGATGCGACCTTGGCGAGGGATGTGTTGCAGGCAGCGGCGAAGGACTTAGGCTGTGGTGAGGTGCTGGTAAATAGTGCGATCGCAAAAGTAAGCGTGGTAGGAATGGGGATGATTCATCGTTCGGGAATTGCGGCGATGATGTTTGAGGCTTTGTCAGCAGCAGATATCAATATTCAAATGATTGCGACGTCGGAGATCAAGATTAGCTGTGTGGTCGCAGAAGATGAAGGGGTTGAGGCTTTAAGCGTGGTTCACGCTGCTTTTGGTTTGGCCGGAAATAAGGTGGTGGAGGTGCCAGCATGAGTCAAGACACTGCTATTTTCGCGGGTAGTGTGGTGTTGCTGATTGGCTACCTGATATTTTCGGCGAAGACTGAAATGGGGACAACGATTGAGTGGCGGTGGCCTTGGAAGAAGCCTGACTAAGTTACGTAGTCCCATGGAGGGTTATCATCTCTCGAAACCCTTGCTGTGCGGTAGTTCTGAGCTTGTGCTACAGATGCATAAAATCAGCATAAGGATTACTTGATTATGACTACCACCAACAACGAAAAGTGGTCACAAGAAATTACGACAGGGTTGACAGAATACGAGCTATACGCTAGGGCTCAAGTAAGTGGAGTCGTAATAGAGAAACATGCCCACGAAGGGCATCGCTATATGGCTGTAGTGTTTGGTAGCTACCGTGAGGTGTGGATAGAAGACGCAGAGAACGAGTGGAACATCATTCTCAAGTCTCCAGCGTTTCCTATGGAATATCAAACAATGGTGGCTGATGTCCATGCTGAGAAAGTGCAGCTGAAGCAGCAACTGAAAGAGCGTACTAAGTTGTGCCTGCAATACGCCTCTCGTGTCAGTCAACTACAACAGCCAAACACCAGTAGTTCTGGCTCACTCCCCGAAATATCTAGAAATTATCTAAAGCTCGAAGGGCCCGAAACGTCTGAACCATATATCGACGTGGCTCTACTCACTGACAATCTAGAGAGTCCTATCGTTGCCTACTGCGATGAAGACGGCGCTTGGTTCGACAGCAATACACATGATGAGCTGATGAACCCTACTCACTATGCTGAGTTACCTAACATGCTTACCGCTGCCCCCAAAGCGCACGACACGATGCAACTAGGGCTTATCTAGCTTACTAAGTAACTTATTCAATAACTGAGAATAGTCATGACAATAGAACAGAAACAGGAAATGTTTATCGACGTTTCCGATGGACTGCCAGAGCCACTAAAGACGTGCTACATACAGACAACAAAAGCACCTGAGAACCAGCAGGGTAAAGGCTTCCTGAACTTTAAGGGTGTATGGATGCGAATCGACGGGAGAAATGAGGCTGAGGAGGTCTTGAGATGGCGGTATTGCCAGCCTGCCCCTAACGCATCAGCAGCAGAGCGAGAGGCTTGGAAGCAATGGAAGTGAAATTATCCCCAAAGCTACATCCTTCCTATGGCTTGGCTTGTGAAATCTGGCAAGGGCGTCACATGCTCGTACTCGGTACGTGGCTAGTAGTGCGCATGAAAAAGCGTTGTATCTGCTACTCACAAAGTGGTCTACACGTAAAGCACTTCAACAGCTACGACGGTGCTAAGGAGTACATAGATGGGCATTAGAATAAACAACAACAATGGTAGGTGCATAATTCGCTTCCTGTGCCCTATACGGCGCAAGTACGTCAGTAAAACATGGGGCTCCTACAGCAATGCTCTAGACAGGAACACCATGGAACGTGTTGCACTGTCAATTGATGATGCGATCGCCCTAGGCTTATGGACTGGTTCAATAGCTGACTACATGCCAGAGTCAACCTACAAAAGACCTACTGCCCTAGTCGAACTACTCAAACTAAAGAGTCAACAGTCTGACGATAAGACAGCTCAAACCTTGCTTAGTAAGCTATCAGGTAAAAAGGAACTAGAAACCCCTAAGCAGTGTGAAAAGTGGCTTAACAGCATGAGCTTAGCCCCTAGTTCCTTTAACAGATACCGTGGCTGCATTCATTCGGTACGTCCCGACTTGATTGAAGGAATAGCCAGAAAGAAAGGGATAAAAGGCAAACCAGACCCATTTACCCTAGACGAACAGAAATTATTGAATAATTTATTCAGTAAGTCAAAATACGAGCACCTATTCAAGTTTTGGTTGCTATGTGGTTTCAGGAATGGTGAGTTGAAAGCATTGCTATTTTCTGACTTCCAACAGGATAGAGGTAAGTACTTTGTGAGCGTGTCTAAATCAAAAGTAGGTGACGTTATAAAGCCTATGCCTAAGAACAAGAAAGCAAGGAAGGTGTATCTATCAGAGCGTAACTTCAGGCTGTTTAGAGCCCCCTACCAACAGAAGGAGGACTTATACGGTGATATAGGGTGGTCTAACTTCGTTAAATACCAATGGCAACCATTACAGAGGGAAGCTGGTGTGAGAGTGCGTAAACCCTACTGCTTGAGACATACGGCTATCAGCAACTACATTCATGATGGAGGTAATAGTGCTGATGCAGCTTACACGTTTGGTACGTCTATTAGAGTTATAGAAGAGCACTATCTTGGTTTAGTAGATACCCCTAAACTCGTGTAGTCTTAATGTTTTCTTCTGTTACATATAACCACGTCAGTTAGTGTTAACAATTACCCTTGTACTAAGAGTAGTTATCAACACTAACTGATTTCGTATATAGGGTGAAAAGAAAAGTAACATGGGTACGTACGCTAATGAGGATAACAGCAAGACTGTGGATGAGAAGTATATTATTCAGCTAACACTATTAGGAGCAAAGATAGACGGGGTATCACTGCAACTATCTTCAATCAACAAAAGTAATGGTGCTCTAGAACAGCGTCTAGACGTACTTGATAAGTCCTATAACAAAGCTATGGGTTTCATTGCTGCACTCACCGTAGGAATAGGTGCACTAGGTGTGGTGAGCAGACTGTATGCCAACGACTTAATCGACCGCAGAATAAGCGAAACCGATTTCGTTACTCTGGTTTGCAATGCATATAAGGACGGTGAGCACATAGAACCCGGTCAGTTACCTAAGCTCTGTTATTAAGGTATTGAGCTATTGAGGGTGGGCGTATATTTTCAGTTACTGAGTAACTTACTCTATAACTGGCTATTTACCCCCTTTTTTGTGCCTTAAGTCAGGTATTGACTGTTAATTCCGAACCGTGGGTGACTAATCATACGGTCTATCAGCATGAGATTCTTCTGTAAGCCGTAGACGTTCAATTCCACTTTATCAAGGTACACTTCAGCGATTTGTCTGCGTTCGGGTAGCTCTAGACGTCCTTCCACCGTTTGTACATATCGTGGTGTTCTGTAGTTGGTGCCTGTTCTGTTGTTCTGACTGCGCTTATCATCCTCGAATGTGTCACCACGAATAGACAAAATATCTTTGATGAATGTATCACCCTTAGGTAGCTGGTGAGGGGCAATGATTAGGCTGTAGCCCTTTGGTTTGTCCATATAGGACACTTTGTACCTGCCCGTCTTGAATTTATAGGTACGTGGAAAAGTGATGGCTATCTTATCCCTTAGCTGACGTATGTTGCTCTCTGTGAGTGTTGCGCTAGTTTCATCCATCAATCGAAAGCTAGTACGCATTGTCTTACGACGTTTAGCACCTCTCGCTTTCCAATCGTCTGTCTTTTCTGCCCAGCTGATGATGACCTGTGGCTTTAGCTCGTTGTATACGTCAGGCGTGAAATCAGGTACTGCCCAGATATCAGGCAAGCTACGGCTGTTCTCCTCACGTATTGTGTAGAACAGCTCTAGCCTAAGCTGTGTCATTGCTGCGGTGTCAGTGTCTTTTAGTGTGCAGGCATGCCGTAGGGAGCCCTCGGGCGTTGTGATGTCATCATCTGGGATGTCAATACGAAACCCCTCACGCACGCGCTTGTTTTGGACTCTCATTAGAACACTCTGTAAGTGCTCCCATTCACTAGGTGGGGGTGTCATTCTGGTAGTCCTGCTAATGCGTTTTCGAGGGTAACTGGTGCTTCGCTATCTAGCTTGTCTTCGTTGAACTGATTAAGTATCACGGTGCTCTCTAGTGGTGGTGTTGACACGTCAGTCGTACCGTTAGGGTTTGATTCCGTAGGGGTAGGTAGTGTGTCGGTAATCGTGTCCTCGCTTAACGTAGCCTCAGCGTTGATGTCAGTCTGTAGTTGTGCTCTGGCATTAATGAGTTCGTTACGGGTGTCCTGAATACTAGTGACCTCACCAGCGATAGCAGCAACATTGCTAGTCGTTTGTTCGATGGTGTCAATTTTGGTGAAAAGATTATCCCATCGTGAATTGATGTTTCTTACTTGGTCTAGCCGTTCTGGCATCCACCCAAAGGACCGCTCAGCAATAGAGCCTGATTTCATGAGAGCATTACCAATTTTGCCTACCATTGAGCCGGTAACCTCAGCTATGCTTCTGGTGCTATCAACAATTGAAGTAGTCAGGTAAAACACATTCTGTGCGCTTTGATAAATGCGATTAAACCCATCAAATTTCTCTTTTACTTCAGTTAGGTTTTCCTCGCCAAAGATGGTTGTTAGTGAGTTACTGAAAAACTTACTAGTTAAACCAGCCAGACCTACCTCATTACCTTCGGCGTCAGTCAGTTCTAGCCCTACTACGCGTAGAACAGAATCAATCATAAATCCTATGCCTTCAGCAGCACCCCTAGACAAGTAGTAGGCATTGTGCAGATTGACGGCGTAGTTCGCATAGTTCAGAAACCTGTCTACTTGCAGGAAGTTCCAAGTATTAGCTACTAGAGCAGCGGTCGTAGCAAAGGCGGTACTTAGAGCCCCTAGTAAAGAGCCGTTACGACTCGATAGCCTTCCGTTTACTTGAGTCTGTTTGAGGATGGCCCCTAACAATGCCTTGTTCTGTGAGTCCACTTCTGCTGTGCTCCCTGGTATTCCTTGTAAACCCTGCGGTCCTGGTGCACCCGTCAAGCCTCTAGGGCCCCTAAGTGCGTTTCTTTGTGCTGCTGTTAAATCAGCGAACGTACCGTTTCTGCCGGGTGCCCCTTGTGGTCCCCTAGGGCCTGCCGGTCCTGGTACACCCTGCCTGGTTAATGCACGCCTTGCGGTTGACAGTGCTGTATCTGCTGTAGTCCTAATAGACGGTATCGCATTTGCTAGGAAGCGTAAGCCCTGTACCGTAGCCAATAAAGTAATAATTCTTTGTAGGTTACTGGCACCTGTCGAGGCTGCGCCATCAGCAGTACTTTGAGCCGCTTGCGCTACACCTGTTGCATTTCTGGCTCGTTGCAATGCATTAGTAGCGTTCCTGTCTGCTCTTCTGGCTGCACTACGGTTTACTCCGATGAGCCCAAATATAGGGTCGAGCGTGCGTTCAACGACATCAAGCCTACGGATGATTGCAGCTAACTGACTAGCGATAGTCAACGTTGCCAGAATGCCAAAGATTAAGTCAATAAAACCTAGTGCTCTACCTGCGAGTCTAAACGCCCTGCCTGCGACCCTAGCCGCATCATCGGATATGCCAATTGCTCTACGCGCTGTGGTTACTGCACTGCCTACCCTGGTATTAATTCGTGCAACTCGTGAACGTAAACCAGCTACAGCACCAGAGGCTCTACTGGCTGTAGTTTTAGCTACCTGCGCTTCCCTAAATGCCCTTTGGCCTACCTCTGTTGCCAGCTCAGCATTTTGTACAGCCGACTGTGCCCTAGACAATGACGTAGCAGCCTGATTACTGGCCTCCCTTGCTCTCAAAGCTGCTCTATCAGCGTTACTCAGTGCGTCAGAAGATTGACCCAAAGCCCTGTTTGCATTGCCAAAAGTGATTTCTAACCGTTGGCGTATTTGGCCAAACTCAGGTGCAACAATACCTGTTACCACTGCCGGTATGGCTAGCTTTGATAAGTCAACTGACTGATTGATTATCCCCTGCCGCTCTGACTTAAGAATGTACTGGTCACCTAAGGCTGCTATCTCTTGCCTGAGGCGCTGTATCTCACCTCTTAACTGGTCGCATTCGCTCACTTTATCGCCTCCTATTTTGGTGTTCTGATAGTTGTTATTGCACTTACTCAGTAACTTACTAAGTAATTAGGAATGCCCTACCTGATAGTGATTGCTCTCATTAGGGGTAGTAGCTCACGGCAGCAAGATTGACATCTATCATCTGTTTTTGGCTCAACCGTTGGTGGTTCGGTGGACGTTCTGGTTTCGACTAATACGTCGTTCAAGTAGAAGTTAATTGTGTAGTTGCTTGGGTATGGCGTAAAGACAAAATTTCTTACTACGTTGTTAGTGCCAGGGAATCCCCTTTGACGTGCTTCTACATTTGCAAAGCCGCAGCCTGAACCCCTAAGACCTCTAGCCCCACCGTCCCATTCAGCAATGCTTGACCTATAGCCACCCGAACTGTTACACACTGGGACGTAAGGGTTTGGCTGCCCTGAGTAATACACATAAGTATTGATTGCATAGTCAGCCCTGATATCAGTTTGTGAAAGGTTTCTCCATGTGTTATTGGGAATCCATATCTGAAAAGTGGCGCTGCCAAAAACGTTACCAGCTTCCTGATACTCAAACCTATCTGAAGGGATAACTTCATTTGTTACCCCCTGGTCAGTGCTGTAGCAATGTGCAATTACGTTAGCTCTCACGGTGATTTACCTTGTGACTTATGTTTGCTTAATAGTCACTAGGGCTAAAGGTGGTAGCGTCTAACTTATGAAGGTTGACGTTGAACTGTTTTTGCCGATACGACACGAACGTACCGCTTCCGTTGTCACGGGAAACGATACTATCAAAACCGTCGTCAATAGTGATGCTTTGGTCTGTGTTTGCATCAAAGTTTAGCTGTGTTAAATACTGCTGTGCGTAAGCAATAATTGCAGCAAGGATAGACTCTGCTGAGTTGGTAGCACTGGGCACTAACCCAAGCGGTTGAAAGTCAGCCTTATTAATGGTGACGTAACTTGTATCTTGAGAAGCATCCTGCCCGAAAATATCCGTCAATGTTGGCTCAGCCATTAAGTTTTGTTCCTGTGGGATAGTGTCAAAATTACACTAACACAATGATTTGTTCTATGCTCAGCAGAAACCTAATAGGTTTTGTTGACTTTACGGAATCGAATTATCGAGGCTATAGTGAAACCTCACTACCACGGGTTCCTGTTATGACTACTGCTACTAGTGCTTCTTCGAGGCGCAAAACTTCCTACTACTTCACAGTAGGTACAAATCAGGTCGTTGAGCTGAAGTTGAAAAAGTCTAGCTTTAACGCTGCTTTGCTCACTGAAATGGGCGCTGAAGGGGCGTATCTAAGAGATGTGGGAGGGGTGTTTTAGATGGTTGCGAGGAACCTGTGGGAACAAGTCATCGAAGCGTTGATTAACCCAAGCGACTCTGAGTATGAGGAGATGATTGAGGCCAGGCTCACTCCAACGCATACCA
>JBHJIY010000014.1:0-46541 GCA_050042985.1 Phormidesmis sp.
GCACTGCTAGAGATAAACCCAGAGATTGTTCATTTTTGCGGTCATGGAGAAGGCAATAAAGGCCTCACCTTAGAAGATGCCACCGGTCAGCCCAAGCTCGTTTCTACCGATGCTTTGGCGAGCTTATTTTCTCTCTGCGCCGAGCAAATAGACTGCGTCTTACTCAACGCCTGCTACGCCGAGGAACAGGCCAAGGCAATCGTCACCTCTATCGATTACGTCATTGGGATGCGGCAAGCCGTGCCAGATGATATTGCGATCGCGTGCTCCACCGGTTTCTACCAAGGCATCGGAGCCGGTCAACCCATCGAAACCGCCTTCACTACAGGCTGCAACGCTATCAAAACATACAGTCACGCAGAAACTGCATCTCGAATCGCACCCGACAGAGCAACCTATGCTCCCTTACCCGAAGAAGTTCAGCAGCAATCCTTCTCATACAAAGACATCCCCGTTCTAAAAAGAAAAACAGATGCTTAGAACTCCACCACAGTAAACGCACTGACTCAGTAATGCCTATCGGGAAAGCGAGCTATTCAGCTGTATCCACATAGAAGGGAATTGTACAGAAAATAACCAAGAGAACAGCACAGGAGCAGCAATGGACGCCTTCGTATACTTCATCGTCTCAGCGCTGGGAGACGTCATTGCGTTCTTACTCATGGTGATTGCGATCGCAGCCCCAGCCATCTGCACCCTAAAAGGCTACACCTTCCTAAAAACAAACCTCATCGCCATTCCTACCCTCTTCGCTATCATCATCCTGAGCGCATACCTAGCCGACATCTACCCACTCATTCAGCTACAGCTCCTCGGCTTCGACCTCCACGGCATGAGCGAAGCCGAGCGAATGCTCAACGTAGCCCCTGCATCTAGAGCATTAGCAACAGAACTCTACGGCTCTATTTTCGGCATCGGCTGGCCCCTCAAAGCAATCTTCGCCATAGTGATAGTCAGCCCCTACCCCTCAGCGACTTGGACCGTTGTCACCCTCACCAGGTCCGCCATCAAGAAAGCGTATCAATAGAAGCACAACCGATGCTTTAGCGATCGGGTACGACGCTGCACTTTACGTATGCTGAATATCGCTGCGACGTCGCTGCTTCAGACGGTATCCCAGCATGCCCAAGCCCACTATTGCAACCGTCGAAAGCCCTGTCGCTGGCTCAGGAACAGACTCATACTCAAACGTTTCTCCAAACAGCGCTGGCACTAGTGTGGGAGCACGGCGCAGCATTGTTGCCTGCTCGTAGTCGTAGGCATAGCCAATAATCTCTGACTCACCAAAATAGTTGCCCATAAACTCTAGTGACATCGGAATCCCTTCTTCGGAATACCCCATCGGCACCGTGATGGCAGGCAAGCCCAAAATATTGGCCTCAAAGCGAGCCGGAAGACTCCCAAATTCGGCATAGACCTCGCTAGCACCTTCGCCTTGGGGCGGCGCTAAATAGTTGAGCGTGGGAAAAACAAAGGCGTCGATACCTTCCTCGTCCATAAAGTCTTCGTACTCTTTATTTCGCAGCTCTTTAATCGCAGCTAGCGCCTGATCGACATCGGGAAGGTCTCCCCATGGCTTAGCGTCTCCTGCGGCAATCGTCTCAGCAATACTTTCGACATAGCTACGAAATTCGTAATCTTCTGGCAAAATATCCAACACATCGACAAAGGACTTAATTTCCTCGTCGTTGTATCCTTTAACAATTTCCTCGTAATAAAAAGCCCGGCTTTGAAGAACTCGCGTGCTCTCAGTGGGATATCCGTAAGGTGGCTCCTCGTTCAGCAGAAAATCAACAAACCAAGTCTCATGAGCAGGAATATCTACCTCAACCAAGGTTGCACCTTGCGCTTCAAGTACCTGCTTCGCTTGCTGAAATGCGGCCTCAACCTGTGGATCAAGTGGGAAACTCTCGCCTTTGGCGGGGTCGCCCTTACCGATGTATGGTCGAGGCAGTGCTAACACTTTCCCTTCTAGTGCCTTGTCGTCCAGGCTATCTGAGTAGCTATCTGGGCGACTAGCTTCAACATCGGGAATGTAGGGATTCCAAATGTTGTCTGGATCGAATGCAACCAGGGCATCCATTGCCGCAGCAGTATCTTCAACACTCTTTGCCATAGGGCCAACCACGTCCCGTTCTGTTGTTAGGGGCCAAGTGCCATTCACTGAAATCAATCCAGCGCTAGGTTTTATCCCCACCAGCGCATTGTGAGCACTCGGCACGCGAATAGAGCCGCCGGTCTCTCCCCCCATTGACAACATCGCAAAGTTAGCGGCTACGCCTGCACCAGAGCCACTACTCGATCCTCCCGGTGTGCGATCGGGCGCGTAGGGATTAATCACAGGGCCATAGGCTTCACTGATACCGTCATAAGAAAATGCCCAAGTGCTCATATTTGCCTTGCCCAAGACGATTGCACCGGCCTCTTTTAGTTTGGCAACTGAAAAGGCATCTGTCTGCGCGGTGAGTGATTTGAGAACGTCAACACCGTTTGAAGTCGTGAATCCTGCAGCATTGTAGGAGTCTTTGACCAGAACAGGAATTCCGTGTAGGGGACCGAGGATGTCGCCCTGAGCCCACAGCTCGTCTAGCCGGGCAGCCTCTGATAGTGCGTTCGGATTGAGCACAGCAACAGAGTTGATATTTGGCCCAGAACGATCATAGGTATCAATGCGATTCAAGTACAGGCTGGTGAGCTTTGTACTGGTTAATGCACCTGCGTCATAAGCATCGCGAACATCAGAAATCGTAGCATTTTCCAGCGAGAACACCGCCGCTTCTGCCACAGCCGGAAACATCCCCAATAATAGCGCTGGTATTATCGTCAAAGCTCTTTTCATATTCAATTTCCTCTGCTCTATTACGGGTGCTGAATCTGTAACTGAATTCTGAATCTGAGGCGCAAGTAAGCCTTACCTTAGAAAATCGAACCAAGTTTTTTGTGACTCAGCCTACCGTTGGCTAATCAGAACCGAAAAAACTGTTAGAACTCATCTAATCTTTAAAGAGTGGGCTTTGTTTCAACCAATAAAATTTTGAATCTTCATATAAGATCGGATTTTGGTAGCGATAGGAGACCCATGAGATTCCGAAGAATTGGATGGAACTTAGCACTTGGGATATTAATCGTATTGAGTTGCGCCGCCAGAACTGCTTCCGCGCAGACCAGTGTCGTGTCTGGCAGACTGCATTATCCTGAAAATTTTTTGCTTCCTGCCGATGCGATTGTCACGATTTCACTGACCGATGTTTCACCGTTGCAAGACAGCGATGGCGCTATTATCGATCGGCAAATTCTCTCTGCGGACCAGCGTCCAGGAGCGTTTGAGCTAACGTACGATCCGGCTGAGATTAGCGATCGCCATCTTTACGCTATCCAGGCTCGGGTAACTTCATCAGGTCGTGTGATTCTCACCAATGCTTCAGCCTATCCCGTCATCACCCAAAACTATCCAACTACAGTCGAGGTTTATGTCAAGCCAAAAAAATAGAAAGCGCAGTCACAGCCAGAAAAGAACTGGCCGTCAACTACGCTCTCCACAATAAGCTGTCAGCAGCTCGTCAACAGCTCTACACAGCCGCCATCGAGAACTTCTCGCTAATTCGCTTCATAGCTTCTTCTACATTCTCACGACTGTTGAACGCAGAGATACGGAAATACCCTTCACCCGCCGCGCCAAAGCCCGCACCTGGCGTACCCACAATGTTGCAAGTATTCAGCAGCTTATCGAAAAAGTCCCAGCTAGAGAGTCCATCCGGCGTCTTTACCCATACATAGGGCGCATTCACACCGCCATACACCTGAATGCCCACCTCAGTCAGCTTCTCACGAATAATTCTCGCATTCTCTAGGTAAAAGCTCACCAGTTCCTTCGTCTGCTGCTGACCTGCCTCAGAATAAACAGCCTCAGCCGCCTTCTGCACAACATAAGAAACACCGTTGAACTTTGTGGACTGACGACGATTCCACAGTCCCCAAATCTCTACATCCGAGCCGTCTTTCGCCTTGCCCGTCAGAGTCTTTGGCACCACAGTCAGTGCGCAACGCGTTCCGGTAAAGCCCGCATTCTTCGAGAAAGAGCGAAACTCAATCGCACATTCTCTCGCACCTTCAATCTCATAGATCGAATGAGGAACAGAATCATCTGTAATGAAAGACTCATAGGCCGCATCGAACAGAATGATAGAGCCATTCGCTTTCGCGTAATCGACCCATGCCTTTAGCTGATCTTTTGTCATCGTCGCACCCGTCGGATTGTTCGGCGAGCACAGATAGATCAAGTCAACATTCGTAGAAGGAATCTCAGCCGCAAAGTCATTGTCAGCGCTAATCGGCAAATAGGTAATGCCCGCGTACTTGCCGCTCTCATCCGCGTCACCCGTATGGCCCGCCATCACATTGGTATCCACATACACCGGATACACAGGATCGGTTACCGCAATGCTGTTGTCATCGCCAAAAATGTCGAGAATATTTCCACAGTCGCACTTTGAGCCGTCAGAGATAAAAATCTCGGAAGCATCAATGTCACAGCCGCGAGCCTGAAAATCTTGCTTAGCGATTTTTTCGCGTAGCCAGGGGTAGCCCTGCTCAGGACCATAGCCACGGAAAGAGGCGCGATCGCCCATCTCCTTTACCGCCTCAATCATTGCCGCCCGACACGCTTCCGGCAGCGGCTCTGTCACATCCCCAATCCCCAGCTTAATCACAGGCGCATTCGGATTCGCCTCTGTGTAGGCCTTCACCCGTCGACCAATTTCTGGAAACAGATACCCTGCCTTAAGCTTGAGATAATTATCGTTGATCGTAGTCATAGTTGTTTGCGCATTCGTACCAAGCATTAGGATCTTACCAGCCACCCTATGCCTACGGTAGACTACGTCAACGACTACGCTCAGGGTTCGAGATCGACCATTACTCGGTGGCTGAGCGTAGCCGTTGGCACAGCCTTTGCGTAGCAAATAGCCAACACCCACCGACATATGCCTCTTTCCACTCGCACCGACTGGATCTTCGACATGGACGGCACCCTCACCGAAAGCCTCCACGCCTTTCCCGCCATCAGCCGCGCCCTCGGACTCCCGCCAACCGAACCCATCCTCGAAGCCCTGGCCAAGCTTCCACCCAGCGAACTTACCGACCGCCAAAAACAGCTCACCGACATCGAAATCGATATCGCCCACCAAGCCACGCCTCAACCCGGCGCAGCTGAGCTACTCACAGCCCTCAAGGCCAAAGGCAAACGTATCGGCATCCTCACACGCAACACCAAAGACATTGCCCATATCACCCTCAAAGCCTGCGGCCTCAGCGATTTCTTCCACCCAGACGACATCCTAGGCCGCAGCTGCTGCCCACCAAAACCTCAGCCAGATGGCATTCTTCAGCTCCTCACCCGCTGGTCACTTACACCAGAGTATGCCGTGATGACAGGCGACCATAAGTTCGATCTGCTTACTGCCAAAAACGCCAATGCCGCTGCGGTTTACCTAGATCCAACTGGTGAATTTCCTTGGAAGCATCATGCAGACTACAGCGTTAAAAGCCTGGGTGCATTGCAGCAGCTAAATGAACCAGCACAGCGGTGACCCCTCAGCCTAGAAAAATTGCAGCTGAAAAATTGCAGCTGAGATGCCGTGATTCGCTACCAGGGAAGAATATTTAAGCAAAGCTCTAGTGCTTCGGAACGAGAACCGAAAACAGCTTACGGCCCCTGAATAAAAGAGACATAGATTTATATCTATTATTTAGAGTCAAAACATAGACAAGCATTTATAATCGCCTTCAGTTAATATTTTTAGTGAGAGGTATTTTTGCTTATTGACTTTTTACTTGACCTTTGCCTAAAGGATTCGTTACATTAGTTAACAAGTAGATTCTGGTGCAAAAGTAGAACGCCGTTTGGGGATTTTTCTCGCACCGTTCATTGGCATCACTGCCTACCCAACACTTTATTTACAACATAAGGAATTTCAGAAAATGGCTATTGTTCTAGCACTCTTAATCGTTGGTTGGTTAGTTGCATTCGCACTAGGCAGTCAGTCCGGCTTCGACAATCAGCCTGAAGCCGCCAAGGTGGTCTCCCAGCCCACAGCAGAGCCAGCATCTTCCACTTACCGTGAGCCCGCTTCTGTTTCCTAGGCGAGTTTCACAGTCCTTAAGGATAAAAAGATAAAGGAAAGTAGCTTTCTATAGAAAAGGGCCCGAGATATATCTCGGGCCCTTTTTTTGTTTTATCCTTTCCCAAGATTCTATGAGGCAGCATTCGACGATTGAATAAAGCTCAGCGCGTCCTCAGGCGTCATCGGCCTGGCAAAGTAAAAGCCCTGCACATTCTGGCAGCCCAGCGCCCTTAGCCCTTCTAGCTGCTCTTGAGTTTCTACACCCTCAGCCACAATGTCCATACCAAGGTTGTCAGCTAGGTCAATAATTGTGCGCACAATCTCGGTATTCTCGCCCCTAGCGCCAATATTTTGAACAAAGGAACGATCGATCTTGAGGATGTCGATAGGTAGCTGCTGCAAGCGACTCAGCGACGAATAGCCAATGCCAAAGTCGTCGATACAGAGACCGACCTTGAGCGATCGCAGCTGCTTCAGCACCGCCACCGCCTCTTTAGAGTTGTGCATAATCGCCGTTTCAGTAATTTCTAGCCGCAGCGACTGTGCGGGTAATCCTGTTTCTGCCAAAACTTGAGCAACTTGCTCTGCTAAGTCACTCTGGGTAAGCTGCCTAGCCGAAAGATTTACATTTATTTTTATCGGGCAGTCATCTGGAAGCATGTCCTGCCAGGCTTTCACCTGTCCGCAGGCTTCTTGTAGCACCCATTGGCCAATGAGTGTAATCACCCCCGTTTCTTCCATCACCGGAATAAACTCGCTAGGCGAAATCGAACCGTGTTGAGGATGATGCCACCGAATCAAGGCTTCGACACCCACCACCCGGCCATTGCTAATATCAATCACCGGCTGATAGCGCAGCTTCAGCTCTTCTCGCTGTACGGCAAACTGTGCCTGAGTCGCCATTTGCCACAGGGCAACAGCCCGCTGATGCATGGTCTGATCAAATACGGTGTGGCAAGCGCCCCCCTGTCCTTTTGCTCGGTACAGCGCGGTGTCTGCATTGCGCAGCAAATCGCTCGATTTTTCGTAGCCGACGCTGCTACACACTAGACCAATGCTGATGTTGGCAAATACCTCGTAGCTACTGAGCTTGAACGGCGTTTTGAGGCTGTCGTGAATGCGATCGCACACCGCCAGCGCATCATCGAGCCCATCAATTTCTTCTAGCAAAATGGCAAACTCATCGCCACCCAGGCGTGCCAGCGTATCGCAACGGCGAATACAAGCTTCTAACCTACCTGCCAAGGCCGACAGCAGCTGGTCCCCAATCGTATGACCTAGGCTGTCATTGATTACCTTAAAGCGATCCAAATCTAAGAAAAGTACTGCGCACTGGTGGCTGGCGTTGCGCTCTAGGCGAATTATCGCTTGCTCTACCCGGTCCACAAACAAAGCCCGATTCGCCAGCCCCGTCAGCGCATCGTAAAAGTCACGATGGCGCAGCTGAGCCTCCATCCACTTTTGCTCAGTCAGGTTCACCACCTGCAGCAAAAAGCAAATAGGCCGCTGCTGGCTATCGCGCACCATGGTCACCGTTAGCCCCACGTGCAGCGGCTTCTCGTGCTTACTCCAGTGACGAGTTTCCACCTGAAAATGCTGCCGCTCGCCTTCCAATAGCTGCTCACCGAGCGATCGCAGCAGCGGCACATCTTCAGGATGCGTCAAATCTGTAAACGTGAGCATAATCAGCTCACGCTCGGTGTAGCCCACCGCATCACAAAAGCTCTGATTCGCACTCAGAAAGCCACCTCCCAGGTCCAAAATCGTCATCCCAATCGGCGACAGCTGAAAAATTTGCTTCAGCGTTTTGGTATTTAACGAATCTTGAGCCGCAGGCTGAGGCGACGTAGAAAATCCTTCTACCTTCGAAGCTTTTGACTGAGCGGGTTCCACCGCAGAAACATCCAGCTTGGACGCAGGCAACGGCGCAGACGAAGTGCTGACGGTTGGGGGTACATCCACTTTCTCCACTGGTTTTTCCACTGTCGGTGCAGCCGTAGGTGCAGCGGAGGAATTGTCTGCCGAGGATTCTGCCACACTGGAGCGGGTGTTCATAAGGAGTTTGGTAGAAGAAGTAAACAGGGCTTCACAGCGTCTGGCCCGTTCAGAAGTTTTATAGATTTATTCAAAAAATTGTCGATGCCTTCACAGAATGCCCACATATCTTGGAGCACTTTGCTATTTCTATATCTTTAGTCACCTCAGTTAGGCACCTTGCTATCCCAAAGACCTAAGTTCCTTTCGTCTCAAAGAAACAAAAGTGCTTGATCTATAGCCACTATTCCCAGACAGCGTCTGCTTTTCCCTGCGGGTTACTTCAGCTGCTATTACCTGCCGAGGCTCTAGCCCTCTCGCTCAACGGTAATCACCGTTTCCGTCACCTGCTCAAAGGTATCGTCATGGCTAATCACAAACAGCTGATTGAATGACTTAATGCGAGCGATCGCCTCTGCCAAACCCGCCCTTCGTGGCCGATCCATATTCGTTGTCGGCTCATCGAAAAAGGCCACATCAATGTCAGCGAGTACCTTCAGCAGCGCCAGCCGCACCGCCAAAGCTGCGCACATTTGCTCACCCCCCGACAGGTTCAAAAACCGGCGAGTGTGCGCGCCCTCTTGTACCGTAATCTCGTAGTCCGCATTCCAAGTTAGCGCCACGTTGGCCCTACCTAGCAGCTCACGAAAGAGCCGGTCGGCTTCTCTAGAAATATTTTGAACGTAGCGCTCAGTGATGCGAGGCCCCGCCGTTTTGTATACGGTGCGGGCAAATTTGACGAATCGCTTAATGCGATCGCGCTGCTTCAATTCGAGCTGCGCATCATCCCGCTTTTGAGCAGTTGCTTTCAGTGCTTCTATTTGCGCCGTCAAGTCGATAAATCGCTGCTGCAACTGCGGCAAACTGCCGCGCAGTCTATCAGCCTGTGAGTTGATATCGGCGTACTGCTTATCGACCACTGCAAACGCAGCCGGGTCAAAATTCGCCAGTAGCGCTACCAGCGTTTTATCGAGGTCTGCTTTCTGCTTTTGTGCTGCTGCTAGTGCAGCAACGGCTTGCTTGTGCTCAGCTTCCAAGGCTTCAGCTTGTCCTGCGGCCTGTTGGTTCTGTAAATACAGTAGATAGGCGGGTTGATTCTCTTGCTTGTGTTGTTGCTGTTGCTGCACATCTGCATCGAGCTGGTCAAATGTTTTGAGCTGGGTTGCGATCGCATCCAGCTGTTGCACGCCAGCCACGCGAGTCGCTTCTAGCGCTTTGTACTGCTGCTGCACTTTGTCACGCTGCTGCAATGTCTTCTCCAAAAGCTGTTGCTTGCCTCTAGGATTATCGAGCCGCTTTAGCTGTTCTTCTAGCTGTGTGAGGGACTGGGTTGTCTCAGCTTCAGTGGTAAGCTGCTTTTCAATATCACTGAGCTGCTGTTGTAGGGTTTGCTGCTGAGTGATGAGCTGCGATCGCTTTGTTTCCTGCGCCGGCAATCTGTCCAATTCGGCTTTTTGGCTGTAGGCTTGCTGCACCTGCTTCTGCAATGCCTTTCGCTGCTTCTGAAGCTTGTTAGGGTCAGTCTGCTCAGCCAAATCCGCCAAAATACCGTTGATCATCGCCAGCGTCTCCTTGGAGAGAATGCCCCCTTGAAACAGAGCGTCTTTGATCGGGGCGATTGCTTCTGTCTGCAAACCATCAAACTGCGCTACCCATCCGTCTAGCGTCGATAGCGCTGCCACCACTTGCTCTCGGTAGCCATCCTGCCGAGCTTGGCCTGAGGTACTGAGCGATCGCAGCTCCTGCTCAAACTGCTGCGCCGCTGCCATTCGGCTCAGCTGCTCCTGAATGCGATTTTGCTGCTGCTCCCATTCTGTAATGCGATCGCCAACGCCCTTGAACCTGGCTAACCGCTTCAGCTCAGCATCAACCTGCTGAATCTCCTGCGTCAGTCGCTGGCCCTGCTGAGTTAAATTTTTCTGCTGAAGGCGAACAGTCGTAAACGCCTGCACCTGTTTCAGCAACTCCCCCCTTTGCGCCTCTAGCTGAAGCTGCATCGTCACCTGAGCGCCCAATTCGCTCAAACTCTTTTCAGCCGATTCAAACTGCTCCAGCCTAGCCTCCAATCGCGAAAGCTCAGTCTGGCTTTTCGCTAGCGACTGCTGATATTCCTGCTGCTGCTTTAGCACATTCTGTCGCTGCTGTTGCTGCACGCCCAACGACTTTAGCTCCACCTCTGCGGCCAAAAACAAATCGTAAGCCGAACGCTGAGCTACGCAAACCTTCACCGCCTGCTGCGCCTGAGTCAAAAGCGCCTCAGCCCGGCTGGCAGATTGCTGCTGGTTCAGCAGATGAGCATTGAGCGTTTGCTGCTGAGTCTGCGCCTGTTGCACCTGTTCTGCTTGGCTAATGAGCGCCTGCCTACGCAGAGCAAGCTCTTTACTCTGCTGTTCTAGGCGTGCTAGTTGGCCTTCACCCTGCGTAATTTCTGTCTGCAACTGCTGATAGCGATTTTGCAGCTCATCCCAGCTTTGCAATGACGCCTCAAACTGTTCTATTCGGTCTTTCAGCAGCTGAGATTGAGCCTCAGCATACTTTTGCAAGCCGAGGCTTTGCTTGTAAGTTTGCCGATACTCTTCCACCTTCAAAATAGTGTCAAAAATCGGTTTTCGCTTTTCCGGCGAAAGCAAAAAGTCAGCAGTAAACGTCCCTTGAGGCACCCCAATCGTATTGGCAAACAGCTGCCCAAGGGCTGTACCAGGAGCCACCCCTATGTTCTGTCGCAGCCACGGCAACACTTCATCCCTAGTACGGGTAAAGGGCAGCTTCTCAGCCAGCTGCGGAGCGTAAATGCTGTAGTGAGTAGTTGTAGAGCGCTGCACTTCGTACGTGCGCCCATCACGACTAGAAACAAAGGTAACGATGGCCTGGGCACTGCTGGCCCCATTGCGAATCAGGTCTTCTTTCTTGTAGTTACCTTGGTAATTGAAGAGCACCCATGCAATCGCTTCTAAAATACTCGTCTTGCCCGCTCCATTCTCCCCACAAATAGCATTTGTCCCCAGCTCAAAGTGGAACGTCTTCTCTTTATGCGTTTTGAAATTAGTAAGGGCGACGGATAGAATTTGCATTCTAAAAAGTGCTAGCTGCTGAGTGAACGTACAAAAACGAACTTAGCTAATACTAAAGTATCAGCCCTCACAAAAAGCATAGCGCTAATGAACGCAAAGCTACACTCAATAAACACCAAGGCGAGGGCAGTTAACCTCTGGAAGCTTGATCGGGCCAGCCGTTCGACTAAACATCTCATTGAGCTATCCGAAGACTTAAAGCAACGAGGCGTTAAGCTGAAAAGCTTGAAAGAACAGATTAACACTGCCTCTGCGATGGGCAAGTTCTTATTTCGGATGACAGCGTCGATCGCAGAGTTAGAGGGCAACATCATCCGCGAGCGAACGCTGGCAGGATTGGCAGCAGCGAGAGCCAGGGGACACAAAGGCGGCAGGAAGAAGAGTATTACTGAAGGGCAGATGCTAGAAACAAGGCGTCTTGCTGACGAGGGTAAGCTGAGTATCACAGATATCTGCACGCAGGTTGGCATCAGTTGTGCTAGCTACTATCGCCTCGTCGCTTCGAAGACTGCCTCGTGATTGCCTCTTCCTATGTGTCAAAAGCATGAACATCGCACACATTCAGAACAAATTGATGGTGATAAGTGAAGAAGTTGGAGTATCAGCATATGACTTTAGCTTCGAGCTTCACTTTGCATGTAGTCATCCATATCAGATTGATGGCGAAGTCCTGTGCGTACTGCGCGTCGGCCCGATTGCTGATTACGCCGCAGAATTTAACGAAAAGCTAGATATGGGACTGCGACTCGTCAACTCGCCTTTGGAACATACCTACGCTAGTGAGCTGGAGAGTTGGTATCCACTAATCGAAGAGCTGACGCCTCGCACAAAAGTTTTTGACAGCCTGCCAACAGCTGAAGTTGTAGAATCTAATTTCGATTGGCCTGTTTTTATGAAAGGCTCAAGACAGACCAGCAACCACAATCCTGAGTTATCAGTTATCGAAAGTCGGGAGCACTATGAATGGGCTGTGCACCAATACAAAGACGACGCTATTCTCCACTGGCAGAAGCCAGTGATCCGCGAGTTCATCCCCTTAGAACCCGTCGTCGGTCATGTTCCTGGAAAAGTTCGTCCTTCCCTTGAGTTCCGTTCCTTTTGGTGGCATGGTGAATGCGTTGGATGGGGCCAGTATTGGTATCAACTCGCACCATATGCCTGCGCAGATGCTGAAGACGGCCTGTCAGTAGCACGTCAAGCGGATGCTCTGCTTCAAGTGCCTTTCCTCGTAGTAGACTTTGCGAAAACCAGTGACGGGCGGTGGATTGTTATTGAGTGCAACGATGCACAGGAATCTGGCTATGTTGGCATTTCTCCTCACGAGCTTTGGAGGCAGGTGTTATCAAGAATTACCGACTAACTATTGAATGTGGAAGATGCTTCAAAACTCGTTGTAGTTTCTTGGTGGCATGAAAAAATTAGAAAAGAAATGACTATGTCAATCTTTTTGTGCCGTCTCGAAAGAACAAAGGCTTTTTGAGAAAGCCATTATGGCCCATGATTTGAGACATGGTTACACTAGGGGGGCAAAAGGGCTAGATTTTGAGATATGTATAGATTAGAACTTTTTGAGGGAGCACAACAAAGAGAGACCCCTTACTTCTCTTGAAATGCGAGACGAAGGCCAAGACCACAGTAGATGCTTCCAACAACCTTACCTTGCTGGCGTAGAACCACTGGATAGCGACGTAAGAAGTTACCTACACTTCCGGCACTCATTGCTACCACTAGGGTGCTGAGTAACCCCATCAGGATAAAGAGTATTCCAAGCACCATAAATTGTAACGAAACCGAACCATTTTCTGGATTAACAAACTGAGGAAGGAAAGCAAGAAAGAACAATGCAGATTTAGGGTTGAGAATCTCTGCAAAAACCGCCTGTCGAAATGCTGTCACCAAAGTCAATCTTTTTAACATGTTGGGCTGGCCGGACTCCGCTTTCTCAAAGATAGCCCTGAGACCAAGATAGACCAGATAAGCAGCCCCTAAATACTTAATGAGGCTAAATAAGAATGCTGAAGCTAGGATAATCGCTGACATCCCAACAACGGCCATGACAGTATGAAAAAAATCGCCCGCAGCAATTCCCAGTGCTGTAGCAATGCCTATACGGGTTCCTGAACTAGAAGCTCTCGCAAGGGTCATAAGCACAGCTGGCCCAGGTATAAAAACGAATCCCAGCAGAACAACTAAATAGGTAAATAATGTTGTTTGATCAATCATTGCGGCCTTTATATGAACGGGAAATTCTAACCGGTAAGCTTACTTTATCAAGACTCGTCAACAGATATCCTTATATCAAGAAAACGATCAGATACTATCGGCGAGTTCTGAAATAGTATCTATGAACCAGACCGAAAACATTCGTTTTTGATGCACTGATCTTAACGGTAGCCTCAACGCGAGAAGTAAAGACAGGCTTTGCCTTTTCGACTCCGTAGAGCGTTTCAAAAGCATTAGCTGACACAAGTTTTGGCACTAGGAAAAGGCACAAATGCTGTGGCTATAATATTTTCTACCAATCCTACTGACTTGTAGCTATAGGTACGAGGCGATTGCAACTTCAGGAGTAGGCAGAAGCTTACTACCAAACTGCTTTCTAAGAGTACTGTTATAGTTTTTTATCAAGTAATGGGTTGCCCCTTGATTTGAGCGGGAGATTTGCCCAGAAATCAATATGACAGGCCGAGAGGTAGGCTTTGGATAGAGTCTAGCGAGAATGACATATTCTTCTTCATAGGCTACGTAGCCATACAGCTAGGGCTGTGACACCGCGAGTCACAATCCCGACTACGAAGTTTTCAATCCCTGATGGAGACACTGGCTATCCTTGTGCTGCTGGTCCATGATTCAATGAGCGACCTTGTCTGGATGGCCCACTGATATGACATCAGTGAGTCGCTTCTACTTTACAGCTTGAACTACACACCAGCTGTGAGGTGCGATCGCATAACTAGCAAAGAAAGATACGCAAGGGAGGCTTACTTAGCTTTGAATTTTAGACGAGTTTCTCTGCATTCAGTAGCCTAGTTTTTAAGCGAAATCGAGACGTCAAGAAACCCGTCGTTTTCTAAGCCAATCTTTCATGTCATAGGCGAGGTCGCCAGCCAAATTTTTCACATAAATTAGAAGCTCCTCGTATGGTGAGGCCAGATCGTTTGGTTCGCTTCTAAGACACGGATTACTTGCGTATGGCGATCTCTTTTGGCTAATTCGAGAGCGGTCAATCCATTTGTTGTAGTGTGGGTTTGATCGGCACCTGCTTCTAGCAATAGCTGCACAACGCTAGCATGGCCAAAAGCTGCATTGTTAGCTGCCGCAGCGCTCGCCATGCCTATCAAACTAGTGAACACGATGGCAGTTGAGAGAATGAAGCGTTGTTTGGATCTGGGATGAGACATTTGAAGATGACGGATTTGAACGTGCTAGACGGTTATAGCCTTCAAGGCCTTGAGGTGACCAGTAATGGCGAATCTAAAGTTGTACGTTCAGACGGGGCAGTTGTATTGAAGTCCCATCAACATTATCGCCTTGCTTAGCAAAATGCTAACCGCCGCCAACTACAGCAGGTGCTCTATCAGCATCGGCATCGATGGGAACAGGCATAGCGACGCCACTTGGCTGAATTATAGCCAAATCTCAACTTCTTGACCAGGCTCAGAAGGTGAGGGCATTTTGCCAGCAGGCACCATTACATAGTCACCCTCTTCAATCGCAGCCGTCATATCGGGGCTCACCTGAATCATCGCAGAATCCGGAGCAGCAGAATCAGGCACAGGCGATTCTACCGGCATAGTAGGTTCGCTTGTGCTCCGCTGCCATACCCCCCGCGCCTCAGCATCCGTCTCACTTCCTGCTGACGGCTCATCTTCCACAGAATTCTGTACTTCCTGCTTCACCGGAGACGTCTGAGCAGGTGGAAAAATGAGTCGACTCACAATAGAAGCCGCCATCCCCGCAATTAGCGCAATGGGAATCAGCATACTGGTGCGCAATCTCAGGCGACCTTGAATTCGCTTACTGGTCGTTACAAAGTCCTGAGCCAAATCAGATAGCTCATTTCTATGCAGCTGCAAAAAGGCCAAAGCCTCCTGTAGCTGAGTACCGCCTAGCAGATAGTCAGCCCCCACTGGGCGATTGCGCTCGTTCCAATCTTGCGCCTGCCGCTCCAGTCGTCTTTGCTGACGCATGGTGCTCCGCGACTCAGCGAGCCAAGTACGCAGAAAGTCCCAGTCATTCACTAAAGAGTCGTGCACCAAGTCCACTGTTCTAGGCGACCCCAAAATCGGCGTCGCCGTCGTCGATACATTGTCCAAAAACCACGTGCTGAGCGGTGAAGACTCATCGCGCTGCGTTTGCCACGTTGCACTTGGCATTTCAGTGCCCTGCTCGGCGCAGCAATTAGTCGATACCGCCGCCTGCGACACAATCACCAACCGCTCAACCGCTAGCTTATCGAGCGTGCCGTCTATGAGTTCTGCTGGAAAGTTTTCATTCAATAGCTCACTTCTAAAGGCACGACGACGATGGTCCTCACGGCCTTCGCCCAGCTCGCATAGCGATAGGAAAATGCGCCGCGCTGCCCGCTGCATGTCTTCGTCAAGCCCTTCAAAGACGGCGGTCGCTCGGCTCGTCATGACATTTTTTACGCCGCCTATGTTCATGTAGGCATCCATTGTCAACTTTGGCGCAGTGCTGCCAGCCGCATTGGTTTCGCGTTTGCGCCACAGCTCCAGCAGTGTTTGCTGAATCAATGCCAGCTCACCTGGTGCGCCGTTCGTATCCATAGTGAGCGTGTACAGCATCGTCGGATCTAGCTCAATGCCCATTTTCTCGGCAGGCTTTTTCACGACATCTTTGATTTGGTCGTAGCTCATCGGTGTCAGCAGCACCGTATTTTTTTCCACCAGGTCCTTTAGCCGTTCATAGGGCAGCAGCTCGTCCATCGCGTCTGCACGCAGGCCAATCACAATGCCCAGCGGAATGCTGGGGTCTGCTAGCGATTCCATTAGGCAATGGATAAACTGCTGTCGCTCAGCGAGCATTGTCTTATCTGACGTCGGCGTAAAGAGTTCTTCAAACTGGTCAATCACTAGCCACAGCTTAGAAGCAGACGGGATAGAGGTTTCACCAGGCTTCATTAACGAGGCTCTAATGAGCTGGGTAAGACCGCTGCCACCATGAGTACTCAGCAGACTTTCTGCCTGGTGCATTTGCCCGGCGCGCTGCACATCGTCGGTAGAGGTACAGGCAAAGGCAGCGGCAAGCCCTCGAATAGGGTGCTGTGTTGGGTTGATGGATTTGATTTCCCAGGTTTCGCTGCCAGAGATGCGATCGCCCTTCTTCAAATGATGCATCAGCCCTGCCCTTAGCAAGGAAGTTTTACCACTGCTAGAGGCACCCACCAGCGCACAAAATTTGCCGTGCTCTACCTTCTCCAACAGCTGAGTTGTGAGTTCTTCCCGACCAAAAAAATAATCAGCATGTGCTTCATCAAAAGGAGAGAGCCCACGGTAAGGACAAAAGCCAAAAGAGAGATTCTTCAGCCGTGTAAAAGTACTAATCGGCGTCTTAGAAAAGGCAGCCTTCAAGCCACTCACTCGAGTGAGCACAATTTCACTGCCCGAGCTTTCAAATAGCGGCTGCTGCAACTCACCGCGCAACTGCTGACTAATGTGCTCAGTGAGGCCGTAGCTGCTCACCTTGCCACCGTCTTGCGTGTAGGGGTTTAGGCCAGAAAGCAACGCCTGCGTAAAGACGCTATGCTTTCCTTCTAAAGATTCATAGGCCGACTCGTACTCTCTAGAAGCCGCCATAAACAGACGATCGATGCCCGATCTAGCACCAGGGTCTGCATCGCGAAAGCTCAGCAGCTCGCCACTGTGGCAGCAGTCCAGAATCACGACGATTTGTCGTACAGGACTCTGTTGCAAAAGGCGTCGCAGCCAGTTCAGCGAAATGCCAAAATTGCCACTGTCAGGGTCGACATCGCTGGTGGCCAGATAGCCTTCCTGTATGCCAGCATCGCGCTGAAGGCCGTGCCCCGAATAATAAAAGACTGCCGTGTTAGGAATATTTTTTCCCTTTGGCTTAAACAGCTGCACCAGTGCGTCTTCCAACATCTGGGAAGTCACGCCGCGCCGCTGCCCTACAGTGGCTGTCTTATTTTTAATCACCTCTGGCATCCGCTGCACCCGAAACTCTCCTTGAGTTTGTAGGCGAGCGGCAACGGATTCCGCATCTACTGCAGGCGCATTGAGCGCAGGCAGTGAGCGGTATTGGTTGATGCCAACAATTAGCGCATCCCGTGACATGTGTAAAACACCCTTTAGCGAAAGTAGCACGCACTCCAGAAAAATCTGATAATCAGCATCTGACAACAGATCAGCGAAGTCACGCGCGGGGCAGTCAACCTTTTAGCTTCTACAATGAATTTCTAATAAAAGAAAAACTCAAAGATAGAGAATAAAGTGCAAAAACAAATAGCTAATCAAGCTTTCGTTTTGATGGTTGAAATGCACCCTAAAAACAAATTTCAGAAATTCAATATTTCAACTGTTGGTTAGAGAAAAGATTAACCTAAGTTGATTAGAGAAATTACCTAGACTTTGTTTCTTCACTGAAGATAGACAACTTTCAACAGAAATAACCAGGGGGCCTACCCCCTTACCACCTCATAGCTAAAAAGGTTGATACGATAGGCTTTCAGCGTATATACACATAAATACGGACAAGCAAAAAACGGTAGCAAATTGACTTGATGCGTCCTTACCTTTCACTCGTCAGTATTACGGAGAATACGAGATTATTAGTTGCACCTTATCCGTACATACACGTACTGTAATGAGTCGAATTCAAAAGCCAACAAGGTTTTTTGTTATCGACTAAGCCATTTGGCTGATTTAAAGTTTTTTGCAGAGATCCGTATAAAAATCGAGACGACAGTAAAAAAACATGCTTGCTGTCAGTTGTTTTTCGCTATAAATCAACTTTAGCTAATAGGAGCTTCTTTCCAAATAAGCAATTAAAAGTAAAAGCTTTATATGTTTATATGAGCACTATTTGAATCAGTTTAAGTTGTTTTAATAGCTATCAAAATAGCTATCAAAAAGTAGGCATACGCGGTCGATTTTCTACGCTACGGCTTTAAGATAAATTTGCCGATATGCTGACCGGATTCCATCTCTCGATGGGCCTGCTGAACTTGATCTAGCGAGAACGTTCGCGCCACCGGTAGCCGAAAGTCTCCACTGGCAACTTTTTCAAGAATATATTGGTAGCCTTTCGCCTCAGCGGGCGTACCTGCCACAGAATTCAACAGCCATCCTCGAATCGCCGCATCCTTGCGAATCAAAGGCGACACATCCACTACATCCGGCTTTCCCAGCAGGCCATACACCCACAGCGTACCCCCCTGAGCCAGCAGTCGAATCTCGTGATGCAAAAATTCTCCCGCCGCCACTGGGTCAAAAATGACATCGACGCCTTTACCACCGGTTAACCGTTTCACACTGCGCCACCAAGGCTGTTCCGTATCCTTCGTCAGTACAAGGTGATCGTACTGAGCAGCGTCTAATGCCTGCAGCTCGCCTATTTTTTCGGGACTAGTTGTCGTGCCAATGGTGATCGCACCGCGCTGTTTGGCGATTTGGCTAGCTGCGATCGCAACACTACTGCTCGCCGCCGGCAGCATCACCACCTGTCCCGGCTGCACCTGCTGCCGCCACACCAGCGCCCCCCACGCCGTCAAAAAAGGTAGCCACAGCGCTCCTATCAAGTCATCCGGCACGCCCGCTGGCACCGGCAGCGTCTCCGTAGCCAGCGCCAAAAACTGCGAACAATACGTTCCTTTTCCAGCGGGCGCACCCAGCGTCAGTATCACTCGCTGCCCCACCGTACGATCCTCTACACCCGAGCCCACTGCCGAGATGATTCCACCCCCTTCAATCCCTGGCGTAAAGGGGGGCTCTCCAGAACTCAGCCGATACTCTCCTCGGCGCGCCATCAAATCAGCCTGATTCATCCCCACGCTCGTGAGGTCGACGAGCACTTCACCAGGTCCAGGACTCAGCAAAGCCAACGGCTCACTCTCCAAATTGTCAACCCCGCCGAACGCTCGAACAATCACTTTTTTAGGTGCTGAGGGCATCGATATATCTCCAGTGAATAACGTACGTAGCGTGAATGTGCGGAACCTGTATCTACCGTGTCGATGGGCCTACAGCCTACGGGCACACAAGAAAGAGACCGGCGCATAAAAGGGGCAACACCATGAACACGATGTGGACCAACGAAGATGGACTCAAGATCAATCCACCCTGCTGGGAATGCGCTGTCCACTTTTTAGACACCTTCACCTATATGGACTCCGAATTTGGCATCGTAGACTTAGTATCTACCGATATGTTTGACCTAACACACCCTGGCACCGCAGAAGAACTGAACTTACCTAAGGCACTGCGTGCCATCCGCCAAAAGTCTGCTCTAGCAAAATCCGTCGTGAAATGGATTGCAGAAAACAAAGACTTACTAGATGATTATCCCGAGCAGCTCCGATAGGTCTGTTGCGAGGACCCCGACCAGCATGCTCCGACGCCCATATTAATGAGGGAAATGGAAAACGGGATAGAGCGTAAATGGTCAGTTGAGGAATTCTATGGGCTGATTCGTCATCACCTCGTAGGCAAAGAAGGACCTGTAGAGCTGATAGAAGGACGCATTGTGCCACTACCCAGTAGCGAGCAGCAAGCTCGGCAGGTGGAGCGGTTAAGCCAGCAGATTCAGCAGAATTTGGAGCAGGCTGGATGGCAGGGATATGAAGTGCGATCGCATCACCCCATCAAAATAAACACTCACTCCGAACTCCGACCAACCCTCACCATTTGCTCAACACATCAACCGCAGCAAAATATCCACTGGGTCATAGAAATAGATAAAGCTGAATTTGCAGACAACAACAGATATCAGGACTTGAGGTCTCACCTGTACGCTCGTCAAGGAATCACCGAATATTGGGCGCTATCTACCCGGCAAGTAGAGCTACGTACCTACCACACCCCGAAAGAAGGAGATACTTCAACGTCTTGCCATCAATTGACACAGGAGCCCATTACGCAGTCAACATACAAACGTGAGCGACTCCTGCACGTTGGAGAACAAGTGCAGTCTGTGAGCTTTCCTACACTAACGATGCAAATTCAAGAACCGCTGCCACTCTATTTTTTGACCCGCAGCGCGACAGGTCACCACACCTATATAGAAACAGCGCTCCCGCTAAAAGTTTTGCGCTAGAGAGTCCACGCTAGTTCTACCCCACCCGGAAGCGAACTGAGTCTCCATGCGAAGGCAATCCTTCTGCACGCGTCAAGATATCAATATCATTCGCAACACCAGACAAAGCCTGCTTGGTATATTGCACCAGGCTAGTGTGCTTCATAAAGGTTTCGGTACTCAGCGGAGAGGCATAGCGAGCCGCACCAGATGTTGGCAAGGTATGATTTGGCCCAGCAAGATAGTCGCCCACCGCTTCGGGCGTATCGTGACCTAAGAAAATTGCGCCTGCCTGATTGATGTAGGGCAGTAGCTCCCAGGGTTCATCTATTTCTAGCTCTAGGTGCTCTGGGGCAAATAGGTCAGATAGTCCAGCTGCCGTTTCCAAGGTATCCACGACAATGGCAACGCCGTAGTGTGCGATCGCCTTTTCAGTCAGCGTGCGCCTTGGATGATCCGCCAGCTGCTTTTCAACTTCACCGGCTACCGCTTCAGCCAAACCGCTATCTGTGGTAATCAACACAGCGGCGGCCAGCGGATCGTGTTCTGCTTGTGCCAACAAATCGACAGCGACATGCGCCGGGTTAGCCGTGCTGTCGGCAATAACAAGTACTTCCGAAGGGCCTGCCAACGAATCGATGCCAACTGTGCCATACACCTGCTTCTTGGCGAGGGTAACGTAAATGTTGCCAGGGCCAGTGATGACATCAACATTTGGGATGGTGGCGGTGCCGTAGGCCAAGGCTGCGATCGCCTGCGCTCCGCCCACCTGATAAATCTCTTCTACCCCAGCTTCCTGCGCGGCTACGAGCACCGCAGGGCTGATCACACCATCGGGGCCGATGGGCGTCGTCATGACAACGCGCGCCACACCAGCCACGCGGGCTGGAATTGCATTCATCATGACCGTACTCGGGTAGCTAGCGCGTCCGCCCGGCACATAAATGCCCGCTTTGGCCACAGGTGTATATCGCTTGCCGAGCACGACACCGTCATCCTCAAACGTGACCCAGCTCTTGGGCAGGCGCTGCCGGTGAAAGGCGTCAATGTTACCGCAGGCTTTTTGAATGGCCTTCAGTAGCTCGGGTGAAATTTGCTGATAGGCTGCGTCTAGCTGCGCGCCATCTACCCTTAGCGTGGTAGGCGTTAGCTGCTGGCGGTCGAATTTTTCGGTGTAGTGGAGTAGTGCTTTGTCGCCTGTTGTTCGTACCGCTTCTACAATTTCGCGTACCGTGGATTCCTTTTCAGTGACTTGCGAGTCGTGGGTGCGATCGCAAATACGCTGAAGTTCAGCCTTGGCATCATCTAGCTGATGGATAATTCGCAGCATGTAGAAAGAAGGGTAGGAGGCAGTGCCGGGTACATTTTTTATTAGCTTAGCGTGGAATTCCGGTCGTCAGCAGATTAACGTTTCGCAAGGCGTTTCGCATCTGCCGCACCACAGGGGAAACTTCAATGCTATTATTTGTAGTTCTGACAGTTTTACCAAAATTGACAAAAGTGAGTGGTGAAGCAATTCGCAAACCGCTCGCAAGTAATGGGCAAATACTAGACAACCAATGGCAAATACTAAATCTGCGCTCAAGCGCATTCGAGTTGCAGAGCGAAATCGTTTGCGCAACAAGTCATACAAGTCAGCGGTCAAGACCCTGACAAAGCGATACCATCAGGCACTCGAAACGCACAGTGCCAACCCCACCGATGAGAGTGGAAAGCAGGTGCAAGAAAGTATGTCGGCAGCAGTCAGCAAAATCGACAAAGCGGTTAAGCGTGGCGTCCTACACAAGAATGCAGGTGCTCGGCGTAAGTCTCAGCTATCTCGCGCCTTCAAAGCTGTAGAAGGTACACCCGAAAGCGCATAGCTTAGTCAAACTCTCACTCACTTCAAAATATGCGCCTTGTTGACACCCACGTTCACATCAACTTCGACTCATTCGATGTCGATAGAGATGACGTCGCTACTGCTTGGCGTGAAGCAGGCGTGGCACATTTGGTTCACTCTTGTGTAGAGCCCGCCGAGTTTCCAAAAATTCAGGCCCTTGTTCATCGTTACCCTGAAGTTTCGATGGCAGTGGGCCTGCATCCATTAGATATGGATAAGTGGACAGAAACTACCCCTGCTGATATTGCTAGGCTTGCCGCCTCCGAGCCGAAGGTCGTGGCGATAGGTGAGATGGGCTTGGACTTTTTCAAAGCAGACAACAAGGGGATGCAAAAGAAAGCCTTCACCGAACAGCTTAAGGTTGCCCAAGCACTGGACCTACCGGTGATTATCCACTGCCGAGAGGCCGCAGCGGAAATGGCTGAACTACTCGCTAACTTCTTTGACACGCAAGGAAAGGTTAGCGGCGTAATGCACTGCTGGACGGGTAATCCTGAGGAGACTCAACAGTTTCTGGATCTGGGGTTTTTCGTGAGCTTTAGTGGCATTGTTACCTTTAAGAGTGCTACCGAGGTAAAGGCGTCGGCAAAAATGGTGCCGAGCGATCGCATCCTGGTAGAAACAGACTGCCCGTTTCTATCCCCCGTTCCCAAGCGAAAAGAAAAGCGAAACCAGCCTGCCTTTGTGAGGCACGTTGCCGCACATGTCGCCGAATTACGAGGCGTTCCACTCGAAACCCTGGCAGAACAAACTACTCAAAACGCTCAACGTTTGTTTCGGTTACCGGCAGAACTCACTGCATAGCTAGCTGTACAGAGCATCCCTTCAAAAACATCTGGTCGTAGTGTCTTCTCGGGCAACTAGCAACCCAACCGCCTAAAAATTATCTACCTCAGCATTTTGCTAGCCGAAGGTGTCAGTGATTACAACCATTTTTGATATGAAAAGATGACAGGGATGATCAGCTGTCTTGACAATCTGATATTTTTAAGATTCGCGTTTAGCTTATGATAGATAAGCCCAAAAAATATACGTTCGTATAAAGATTTGGCAATGCTGCCATTCCACGCGTTATACCCATCAACGCAAATCCCTCAAAAACCCACTAGGCTTAGGATAAAAGCTCTGAATGATCGTTGCTGCCAACTCTACTCTCGATAAAATTATTGATTATTTCCATCCACCCACCCCCCTCTCTCGTCTTGAAATTTCCTGGCTTGATGTCCCCACAACCGGCAAGTATAGGATTCTTAACATTTTCAAGTTAGCCCTTTTACCCCCAGAAAAGAACGTGTATGGAGGAAAAAGTAATCTTCCTTTTGAACCTGGATGGATCTTTGAACCATAACGGCATACGCAAACCGCTCTGCGCTTTTGTGCTTTAGCGGTCTGCCCCTGTCGATTGACCGTATGACACGCCGTTGTCGAAAGTCCTTCTGAGCAAAGGCTTTTGCACCTCTATCGACTGCCTACAACTCAATCGTCCACCGCTCAATATTTGGCATCTCATCTACTGGCTTTAATTAGCCTTTTTGTGTGCTCGCACCCCCCCTTTGCTGTACAAACGTAGCCTTTGCTCGGCGCGATTTTTGAGGAAACGCATGACTGACTCTACCCTTGCCACCGTTGAATCTGCTGCTATCGACTCTCCTAGAAAACCAGCTCCTGTCCATCTCCTACCCGACCTCGTTGAGATTCAGCGGGCGAGCTTTCGCTGGTTTTTAGCAGAGGGCCTAGTCGAAGAGCTAGAGAGCTTCTCACCTATTACTGACTACACTGGCAAGCTCGAACTCCACTTCTTAGGGAAAGACTACCGGCTCAAAGCACCTAAATATATGGTGGACGAGGCCAAGCGTCGGGACAGCACCTACTCAGTACAAATGTACGTCCCCACGCGCCTAATTAACAAGGAAACCGGAGAAATTAAAGAGCAGGAGGTCTTCATCGGTGACCTGCCGCTCATGACCGATCGCGGTACGTTCATCATCAACGGCGCAGAGCGAGTCATTGTCAATCAGATTGTGCGCAGTCCTGGCGTTTACTACAAAGCCGAGACCGATAAGCACGGTCGCCGTACGTACACTGCCAACTTGATCCCTAACCGGGGCGCATGGCTGAAGTTTGAAACCGACAAAAACGACCTTGTATGGGTTCGCATCGATAAAACTCGTAAGCTGTCTGCGCAAGTGCTGCTGAAAGCACTGGGTCTCAGCGACGGTGAGATTTTTGACTCACTGCGTCACCCTGAGTACTTCCAAAAGACCATCGAGAAAGAAGGTCAGTTCAGCGAAGAAGAAGCCCTCCTAGAGCTATACCGCAAGCTGCGTCCCGGTGAGCCACCCACAGTAAATGGCGGTCAGCAGCTGCTCGACTCTCGCTTCTTCGATCCCAAACGCTACGACCTCGGTAAAGTAGGTCGTCACAAGCTCAACCGCAAGCTGCGTTTGAACATCCCTGAAGCTACTCGTGTTCTCACACCGCAGGACATCGTTGCAGCCATCGATTACCTCATCAACCTTGAGTTTGATATTGGTAACCCCGATGACATTGACCACTTGGGTAACCGCCGCGTTCGTTCTGTTGGCGAGCTATTACAAAACCAGGTTCGTGTGGGTCTCAATCGCCTGGAGCGCATCATTCGTGAGCGCATGACCGTATCTGATGCAGATTCTTTGACGCCCGCATCTTTGGTGAACCCTAAACCGCTTGTCGCCGCCATCAAGGAATTCTTTGGCTCCAGTCAACTGTCTCAGTTTATGGACCAAACCAATCCCCTCGCTGAGCTGACGCACAAGCGTCGTATTAGTGCACTTGGGCCAGGCGGTCTTACCCGTGAGCGTGCAGGCTTCGCCGTGCGCGACATTCACCCTTCGCACCACGGTCGCATTTGCCCGATTGAAACGCCTGAGGGACCAAACGCGGGTCTAATTGGCTCGCTGGCTACCCACGCCCGCGTCAATGACTTTGGCTTCATCGAAACGCCGTTCTTCCCGGTAGTCAACGGTCAAATCATCAAAGACAAGCCTGCTGTGTATATGACAGCAGACGAGGAAGATGATTTGCGGGTTGCACCAGGTGACGTGCCTATTGACCTAGATAACAACATCTTGGGTGAGTCGGTACCAGTGCGCTATCGCCAAGACTTTGACGTCACTTCGCCGAAAGAAGTGGACTACGTGGCGGTTTCGCCCGTACAGATTATTTCAGTAGCGACGTCGCTGATTCCTTTCCTAGAGCACGACGATGCGAACCGAGCCCTCATGGGATCGAACATGCAGCGTCAGGCAGTGCCTCTGCTACGTCCAGAAAGGGCCCTTGTGGGTACCGGACTAGAAGCTCAGGCAGCGCGTGACTCTGGCATGGTTATTATTAGCCGCACAGATGGTGTCGTGACTTTCCTCGACGCGAACTGGATTAAGGTGACAGACCCTGAAGGAAAGGTTCATACCTATGAGCTGCAAAAGTATCAGCGCTCAAACCAGGATACGTGCCTAAACCAGCGACCTTTGATTTATGAGGGCGCTAATGTCAAAGCCGGTCAGGTGATGGCAGACGGCTCAGCGACTGAGGGCGGTGAAATTGCCCTAGGTCAAAACGTGCTGATTACCTACATGCCGTGGGAGGGCTACAACTACGAGGACGCGATTCTCCTTAGTGAGCGCCTAGTGTACGAAGACGTATACACCTCTATTCACATTGAAAAATATGAGATTGAGGCCAGACAAACCAAGCTTGGGCCCGAGGAAATCACTCGCGAGATTCCCAACGTGGGTGAAGACGCGCTGCGTCAGCTCGATGAAACTGGCATCATCCGCGTGGGTGCTTGGGTAAGCTCCGGTGAAATTCTCGTCGGCAAGGTAACGCCAAAAGGCGAATCGGACCAGCCGCCTGAAGAGAAGCTGCTGCGGGCCATCTTTGGGGAAAAAGCCAGGGACGTTCGTGACAACTCACTGCGCGTACCTAACGGCGAGAAAGGCCGCGTAGTTGATGTGCGTGTGTTTACCCGTGAGCAAGGCGATGAGCTGCCCCCCGGTGCAAACATGGTTGTGCGAGTTTATGTGGCCCAAAAGCGCAAGATTCAGGTCGGTGACAAGATGGCCGGTCGTCACGGTAACAAAGGGATTATCTCCCGAATTCTGCCGGTAGAAGACATGCCTTACTTGCCGGATGGTACGCCGATTGACATTGTGCTCAATCCACTGGGTGTACCTTCGCGGATGAACGTAGGTCAGGTATTTGAGGCCCTCTTGGGCTGGGCCGGGCAGAACCTTGGGGCAAGGTTCAAGGTGACACCATTTGATGAAATGTACGGTGAGGAGGCTTCTTTAGAAACCACTCACGGAAAGCTGCGAGATGCCCGTGAACTCACTGGCAAAGACTGGGTTTATAACGATGACAACCCTGGCAAAATTCAGCTGTATGACGGTCGCAGCGGTGAGCCATTTGATCAAGAAGTCACGGTGGGTCAGTCCTACATGCTGAAGCTGGTACACCTGGTAGATGACAAGATTCACGCCCGCTCAACCGGCCCTTACTCGCTGGTAACTCAGCAGCCATTGGGTGGTAAGGCTCAGCAGGGCGGTCAGCGATTCGGTGAGATGGAAGTATGGGCGCTCGAAGCCTTTGGCGCAGCTTACACCTTGCAGGAATTGCTCACGGTGAAATCGGACGATATGCAGGGCCGTAACGAAGCGCTCAATGCGATCGTGAAAGGCAAGGCGATTCCTCGCCCAGGCACCCCTGAGTCATTCAAGGTATTGATGCGCGAGCTTCAGTCGCTGTGTTTGGACATTGCGGTGCACAAGCTAGAAACCCAGGAAGATGGTACTAGCCGTGACAGCGAAGTAGACCTAATGGCCGATGTGGGCAACCGCAGAACGCCTTCAAGGCCTACCTATGAGTCGATTTCACGAGAAGAGCCTGCGGGTAACACAGGTGCTGCTGGCGCTCATGGAGTAGTGAACCCCATGACAGGAATGGCGATTGGTGGGGCGACTGGGAGCGCAGTTGTACCGCCTGGTTCTGGCAATGGTACGAGCGCTGGAACGGCTGCCGCGCCTGCTGCGCCCGCTGCTAACGAAGTCACCGAGACCCTATAAAGCTCATTCGTGCCGTAAGCTCACCTTTTATGCAGAGGATGCTTACGGCGCATGAGTTACCACCCCCATGTGGTTGCCAGAATTATTTGCCTCAAAGTATTAGCTTCATTGAGTTGTAAGGGAATTAACCAAGAATGCCGAAAGTAGAACAGCGGTTTGACTACGTCAAAATTGGACGGGCTTCACCAGCACGGATCAAGGAATGGGGTGAGCGCACCCTACCCAATGGCACCGTCGTCGGCGAAGTCACCAAGCCGGAAACCATCAACTACAGAACGCTTAAGCCAGAGATGGATGGGCTGTTTTGTGAGCGGATTTTTGGCCCGGCCAAAGATTGGGAATGTCACTGCGGCAAATATAAGCGAGTGCGCCACCGTGGCATCGTATGTGAGCGCTGCGGGGTAGAGGTCACCGAGTCACGGGTCCGTCGTCATCGCATGGGATACATCAAGCTAGCTGCGCCAGTAGCTCATGTTTGGTATCTCAAGGGCATTCCTAGCTACATTGCGATTTTGCTAGATATGCCGCTGCGCGACGTAGAGCAGATTGTCTATTTCAACGCCTATGTGGTGCTGGATGCGGGCAATGCAGACAACCTTTCCTACAAGCAACTGCTGAGTGAAGACCAGTGGATGGAGATTGAGGATCAGCTATATGACGAAGATTCTCAGCTAGCGGGTATCGAAGTCGGCATTGGTGCTGAAGCGCTGAAGCGGCTACTCGAAGATTTGCAGCTAGAAGAAACCGCTGAGCTGCTGCGTGAAACAATTTCGACCTCAAAGGGTCAGAAGCGCGCCAAGCTGATTAAGCGACTTCGTGTAATTGACAACTTCATCGCAACAGGGTCTAAGCCTGACTGGATGGTGCTGGATGTGATTCCAGTGATTCCGCCCGACTTGCGTCCGATGGTACAGCTTGACGGTGGTCGCTTTGCGACTTCTGACCTGAACGATTTGTATCGCCGAGTCATCAACCGCAACAACCGACTGGCTCGCTTGCAGGAGATTCTCGCGCCCGAGATTATCGTCCGCAACGAGAAACGGATGCTGCAGGAAGCAGTGGATGCCCTCATCGATAACGGTCGTCGTGGTCGCACAGTAGTTGGCGCGAACAATCGTCCGCTGAAGTCGCTGTCCGACATTATTGAAGGTAAGCAGGGTCGATTCCGCCAAAACCTCTTGGGTAAGCGGGTTGATTACTCTGGCCGTTCTGTAATTGTGGTGGGTCCAAACCTCAAGATTCACCAGTGCGGTCTGCCGCGTGAAATGGCGATTGAGCTATTTCAGCCATTTGTGATTCACCGCCTGATTCGCCAGGGCTTGGTAAACAACATCAAAGCAGCGAAAAAGCTGATTCAGCGCAACGATCCCAGCGTGTGGGAAGTGCTAGAAGACGTGATTGAGAATCATCCTGTGATGCTTAACCGTGCACCAACGCTGCACAGACTGGGTATTCAGGCGTTTGAGCCCATCATGGTAGAAGGCCGAGCCATTCAGCTACACCCGCTAGTCTGTCCTGCGTTTAACGCTGACTTTGACGGTGACCAAATGGCGGTGCATGTGCCGCTCTCACTCGAAGCACAGTCGGAGGCACGTTTACTGATGTTGGCCTCCAACAATATCTTGTCGCCAGCAACAGGTAGGCCGATTATTACGCCTTCGCAGGATATGGTATTGGGCTGCTATTACCTGACGGCGGAGAATCCGGCTAAGCAGAAAGGGGCTGGGAAGTATTTTGCGAGTATGGAAGATGCGATCGCATCCTACGAACAAGGCAATATCGACCTCCACGCCAAAGTTTGGCTACGCTTCCTCGGCAACATTGAAACCGCAGATGACGACAGCGAACCCGTCGAAGTCAAAGACGATGGCACAGGTGGCAAAACCAAAATCTACAAGTACCGCCGCGTTCGTGAAGACGAAGAAGGCAACATCGTTTCTCAATACGTGGAAACCACACCAGGTCGAATCATCTACAACCACGCCGTATTAGGCGCTTTGGCCGAATAAAAGACAAAGAAGCGTTGGCTACTCAGCACCGTGTCAACGCTTCACCCAGCAACCCAACATTCTCCCACCAAGACAAACCAGCAGCAAAGCGTACGAGAGGCGACCATGACAGAGCAAGGCGAATCTAGACCTGTTGTATTTAGAAACCGGGTTATTGACAAGAAGCAGCTAAAGAACCTCGTTTCCTGGTCCTTTGAGCACTACGGCACCGCCCGCACCGCTCAAATGGCAGACGAAATCAAAGGGCTCGGCTTTAAGTACGCCACCAGAGCCGGTGTATCCATCAGTATCGACGATTTGGAAGTGCCCCCCAGCAAAAAAGAAATGCTGGAGTCTGCAGAGCAAGAAATTCGCGATACCGAAGAGCGCTACACCCGAGGCGAAATCACCGAAGTAGAACGATTCCAAAAAGTAATCGACACTTGGAACGAAACCAGCGAGCACCTCAAAGACAAGGTGCTCGAAAACTTCCAGGAAAACAACCCCCTGAACTCCGTATATATGATGTCCACCTCGGGCGCGCGGGGCAACATCTCCCAGGTACGTCAGCTGGTAGGTATGCGTGGCCTGATGGCTAATCCGCAGGGGGAAATCATTGACCTCCCAATTAAGACCAACTTCCGAGAAGGATTGACGGTTACTGAATACATCATTTCGTCTTACGGAGCACGTAAGGGTCTAGTAGATACGGCCCTCAGAACAGCTGACTCTGGCTACCTCACCCGTCGCCTAGTAGATGTCTCCCAAGACGTCATTGTGCGCGAAATCGACTGTGGCACCACTCGCTATGTCCCCGTACGGCCTATGACCGACGGTGAGCGCGTTTTGATTCCGCTAAAAGATCGCCTGCTGGGCCGCGTTCCCGCAGAAGACGTCGTTCATCCTAAAACGGGTGAGGTGATTGTGGCTCGCAACCAGTACATCACCGACGACATTGCCAATGAAATTGGCGCAGCTAAGGTCAAAGAAGTTAAAGCCCGCTCAGCGCTTACCTGCGAAGCAGCGCGTTCCGTCTGTCAGCATTGCTACGGCTGGAGCCTCGCCCACTCTCACATGGTGGATTTAGGTGAAGCGGTTGGTATTATTGCTGCACAGTCTATTGGTGAACCGGGTACTCAGCTCACCATGCGGACCTTCCACACAGGCGGTACCTTTACCGGTGAGCTGGCCCCTCAAATCAACGCTAAGCGCAACGGGATTCTTCGCATTCCTAACGACCTTCGCACGCGTCCCTTCCGCACTCGCCACGGCCAAGATGCCTTGGTAATGGATGCCAACTGTCAAATTGCCATCGAATCGAACGGTAAGGAGTACTCGGTTTCCCTGCCTAAGAATTCCATTTTGTTTGCGAAAGATGGCGACGAGATTAAAAAAGGCGAGATGATTGTGGAGCTGGCAAGTACTAGCCGAGTTCGCAAAGTCACAGAGAAAGCCAGTAAAGACGTAACCTCCGACCTATCTGGCGAAGTCGTCTTCGATGGTCTGGTACAGGAAGAGAAAACCGACCGACAGGGCAACATGACCCGCCTCGCCCAGCGCGGCGGCCTGATGTGGGTACTCTCCGGCGAAGTGTACAACCTACCGCCGGGTGCTGAGCCCGTTGTCAAGAACGGCAACCACCTAGAAGCGGGAGGCGTTCTTGCAGAAACAAAACTGATCACTGAGCGCGGTGGTATTGTTCGTCTTACAGATACCTCTACCGATGGCAAAGGTGGCCGAGAGGTCGAGATCATTACCGCTTCGGTTGTACTCGACAAATCAGAAGTGGAAGTGGAAAGTGGCCAAGGCCGTGAGCACTATTTCCTTAACACTGGCAGCGGCCAGCGATTCTCAATCAACGCAACGCCAGGAACAAAAGTCACCAGTGGCCAAGTTGTCGCTGAGCTAGTCGACGACACTTTCCGCACACAAACCGGTGGCATCATCAAGTTTGCAGGCGTAGAAGTTGCCAAGCGTGGCAAAGCCAAGACCGGCTACGAAGTCACAAAAGGTGGCACGCTGCTGTGGATTCCTGAAGAGGCCCACGAAGTGAACAAGGATATCTCTCTGCTGATGGTAGAAGATGGCCAGTTCATCGAAGCGGGCACAGAAGTCGTCAAAGACATCTTCTGTCAGACGAGCGGTGTGGTAGAAGTCACGCAGAAGAACGACATTTTGCGCGAGATTGTGGTGCGCCCTGGCGATATTCACATGGTGGATAGCCCAGATGATGCGGGCAAGAAAGGTGGCTCCATTGTTAACGCGGGTGAAGAGGTTATGCCTGGCGTCGTCGCCGACGCGCTGCGCTATGTGGAATATGTGGAGACACCCGAAGGCGCGGCTTTGCTGCTACGTCCTGTACAGGAATTTGAAGTGCCTGAGGTGGCGTCTGTTCCTAGCCAAGCCACCGTTAGCGATAGCGATGATAAGGGCATTAGCCTGAAGGCCATTCAGCGACTGCTGTACAAAGATGGCGAACGCGTAAAGTCAGTTGAAGGTATCGAAATTCTGCGGACGCAGCTGGTACTTGATATTGATGAAGGTGGCACACAGCTTACCGCCGACATCGAACTAGCCCCAGAAGGGAAGGGCGACGATGCCATTCAGCGTCTCCAGCTGGTGATTTTAGAAACGCTCGTCGTTCGTCGTGACATCGATGCCGACCAAACTCAAGGGAGTACCAACACTCGCCTCCTGGTAACAGATGGTGATGAGATTACGCCTGGGGCAGTAATTGCGCGCACTGAGATTCAGTGTAAGGAAGCAGGAGAGATTCGCGGTATTCGCGAAGACCTCGAATCGGTTCGCCGTATCCTCGTTGTTCGCGATGTAGACCAGGTCACGATTGAAACGAATGGGAATCAACCCACTGTGTCGGTCGGTGATTTGCTGGTGGACAACTCCAAGATCGCAGAAGGCGTGCGCAACAAAGAGTCTGGCCAAGTGATTAAGGTAGAAGCCGATAACGTGACCATGCGGATTGCCCGTCCTTACCGCGTATCGACCGGTGCGGTGCTTCACATTGAGAACAATGACCTAGTACAGCGGGGTGATGGCCTGGTACTGCTCGTATTTGAGCGGGCGAAGACGGGTGACATTATTCAAGGCCTACCGCGTATTGAGGAACTGCTAGAAGCCCGTAAGCCAAAGGAGGCCTGCATTTTGGCAGAGCGCCCTGGCATTGCGGAAGTGGTATACGCAGAAGATGAGACTGTTGAGATTAAGGTGATAGAAAGTGACGGTGTCGTTACGGACTACCCTGTGACACCGGGTCAAAACCTAGTGATTGCTGATGGACAGAAAGTGGCAGTAGGCGAAGCTCTGACCGATGGACCTTCTAATCCTCACCAAATTCTGGAAGTGTTCTTCAAGTACTTCCGTGAAAGTAAAGGTACTCACGAAGCAGCGATGCTCAGCCTGGAACAGGTTCAGTCATTCCTGGTGAATGAAGTGCAGTCTGTATATCAGTCTCAGGGCATTGATATTTCGGATAAGCACATTGAGGTGATTGTGCGGCAGATGACGTCCAAGGCAAGGCTGGAAGATGGTGGTGATACCACGATGCTACCGGGCGAGCTAGTTGAGATTCGTCAGCTAGAGCAGGTGAATGAAGCGATGTCGATTACCGGTATGGCCCCTGCTGATTACACACCAGTGCTATTGGGTATTACCAAGGCTTCGCTGAACACGGATAGCTTCATCTCGGCTGCGAGTTTCCAAGAAACCACTCGCGTACTGACAGAAGCGGCTATCCAAGGTAAGTCTGACTGGTTGCGTGGCTTGAAGGAGAACGTGATTATTGGTCGACTGATTCCGGCGGGTACTGGCTTCAATGCTTACGAGGAGCCAACGTCTCCTGAGATTGATACCTCTTTTGATGGGACGTTCTTGGGTAACGACATGGCGCTTTCTGACATGGTGCTAGATGACCGCACTGCGCGGGCTTATGACCGTGAAGGCGGACTGGACCTGATTGCTGGTGACGGCATGGTGGGCGGTGAGAAAAAAGCTGAAGGTGATGCAGGGAAGAACATTCCTGGGTTGATCGGTGGCGACGGCCTCATTGATGACAAGAGCAATGCGCCTTCCTAATAGGATGATGCCTTGAAGCTATTATGACGAATAGCGCTGTAGAGGCAGCAATATAGATACAAATAAATGCGGGATCTGGCTGAAGCTGGGTTCCGCATTTGTTTTTTGCTCACTACTGCGACTAAATCCGATAGATGAAATACTGCTAATGTCGTGAATCATTGCACTGGGCATAGCAGTGCTAAGCCCCTACCCCCTACGAAAACATGGCTACATCCCCTACACCTAAAGAAATTCTTTCTGCACTACTGCCTTTTCTGAAGGTTGCAGGAGCCTATGCGCAGCAAATCCAGAAGCGAATCGCGATTCACCCTGACAAGTACGATGGTGATCATCTGTTTGCCAATGCGCTGACGGACGCGGATCTATCGGTGCAAACGTTTATAGAAGTGGTGCTACTAGCTAAGTTTCCTGACCTGCGATTTTATGGCGAAGAGTATGAGCAGTCTTTTAATACGAAGTACTTTCGGGCGATTGATCTGGGGCCTCAGGGTGACTACCTGATTACGCTAGACCCAATTGATGGCACGCGCTACTACATGGATGGCCATCCGAATTATTTGGTGATGATGACGATTGTGAATGCAGATGGGTTTGAAGGGGCGATCGCACTCAGCCCCGCCAACAATAAATACTACTATTCCTTGCGTGATCGAGGTACCTTCGTCGGCAGTATGGATGATGACCTTGACGATTGCCAACCACTCAAGATTGATAATCCAGCACCAAAGATTGTTCTCGGCACAGCGCTAAGCCCCTTCGCAGGCCAAATAAGCGAAGCCCTAAAAACTGAGATGAATACATCTGAGCCAGTAATCGACCTCAAAACAGCCTATTCTGCGGAAATACCTGTGCCGCCGATTAATGGATTGCTAACCGGAGAAGTTTCAGGCTCTATACTTGCGAGCGCTCAATTCATTGATACTGCGGCCCTAGCCTGGATGGCTTCGGAGATGGGCTATCAGCTCACCACTTACGACGGGAGCCCTGTTACTTCGCCAGCAAACTGCGACAACTATCGACAGTCAGAGATTATCGTTTCGGCAACGGAAGCACTTCAGCAAACGCTAATTGAGATTATGACGTCTATCAAACAATAGCCGCAGCAAACGCTAAAAAAATCGGCCTAGACAAGTGTGTCTAGACCGGTTTCTGTTATCTGTAAGCGACTAGCGAAAAGAGAACAACAGGTGATTAGCCTTCGCCACCCTCAGATTCTGATAGCACTTCTTCTAACGTTTCAGTGGTGTCGCTTTCTACGCAGCACAAACACATCGCTGTACAGCTATAGCGAATTAGAGATCGTTATTTGGGTGTCGGAGCCTTTCATCTCCTCAATATTTAGCAAGCTGACGATAGTACTCGCTACCGGAATAGAGAGAAATATTCCTAATACACCTGCAATGCGAGCACCGACAATCAGTGCAAAGAACATCACAACCGGATTCAGGTTCAGCGAATCGCGCATAATGCGGGGAAGCAACAGGTTTTCTTCTATCTGCTGCAATATCACACAAACCACTGCCGCTTGCAGCGCTAAACTGATGCTGTGTGACAGTAAAAGTAGAGAGACCAACCCAATTCCCAAGGTTGCACCAATACCTGGAATAAGATCGAACAGGCCAGCAATAACAGCGAGCGTAAGCGCATAGGGTACTTGAAACAGCAAAAATACTAAAAAAGTGGATACGCCAAAGAAGATAGATAATAACAACCGTCCCCAGAAGAACCCTAAGAGACTTTTTTGAACCGTTTCTGTAATTTTTGAGCGCTGCGGGGCAGGTGCTTTCTTAATTAACCAAGTCCAAAGCCTAGAACCATCTAGCAACATAAAGTAGGTGACGACCGCGATCAGAATAGAGTGCAGAAAATTACTCAGCAGTGCCTGTAATAAACCAATGCCCGCACCCAGCAATCCTACCGCTTGGTCACGTAGCTGAGCGCCTAGCGATTGAAGGTCTATCTGTAAGTCCCATCGCTGTAGGGATTGCTCTAGGGCTTCGATACGAGGCGTTAGTGAGGTCAAAAAATCGGTGAGATTATCAATCAGTGGTTGCCCTTGTGAGAGCACAGCTAAGCCAATCGTGGTAACAATGCTGCCAATAACGGTGAGCGCAACAACAAATACAACAAAAACCGCAATGTGATGAGGTAGCCAGCGTCGTAGCCAGCGTACTGGATGACTCAACAGAAAAGCGAGGATTGTTGATGATGTAAAAATGACAACAACAATCTCAAAATAATCTAAAAGCTCAACGGCGGCCCAGCCGCAGATAAACAGTAAAAGATACCTCAGTAATGAGGAGGTGCCAAAATGCTTCCACAGCGAATGGTTTTCCATAGGCCACTATTCGACTGTGGGAGGAAAGATTGCTGTTGTATCTGGCGAAACTTGTAGCTGCTGAATGAGAACAAAGGGCTGGACGATAAGGGAGTTGAATCGCTGATTTTCGCTGCTCCAGATGGTGAGCTGTTCGGCGTTGGGTTTGACGATGAGCTGCTCGGAGATCCATCGCTCTACGGACTGGGTGTTGTTGGTTGCGATCGCAACCCCCACATCCGGTAACTTCAGCTGCTCATTCACAATTACCACCGCGTCCCTCTGCACATGAGGTTTCAGCCACTCCCACTGCACCGGACCCATCATTTCCGTCAACTCTGCGTGCAAATCCTCTGACATAATCCCCTGGAAATACGATCAAAATACGACCCAACGTGTCACTATTTTACCGCCCAGCCTGCACACACCACGCAAACCTGCCCTCTTACAATTGACAGACCACCCATCAGCTAACGACCCAGAGCATGCAATGCGTGAATTTCATCTGCACAGCGCTGAGTCACTTCCCGTAGTGCTTCCTTATCTTTTGTGGTGACAGGTGGCGGCATGACATCGCCAATGCGCACCGTTACAGGGACCGGCTTAGGCACAGCAGAGCCCTTAGTCAAAATTCTTTCGGTCCCCCACAGACACACAGGCAGTATCGGGACCTGAGCTTTTGCAGCGATCAGCGCAGCGCCTAGCTTAGGCGAGGAAATACGAGCATCAGGCGTGCGCACACCTTGCAAAAAAATTCCCACCGCCCAACCCTGCTCTAGCTGCTTCATCGCCTCGCGAATCGCACTGCGATCGGCAGAGCCTCGCTTTACCGGATACGCGCCATAAGCTCGAATCGCAGGGGCAAGCACTGGCACCTGAAACAAAGATTCCTTCGCCATAAACGACACAGGCCGACGCATACAGTTCGATAGTAGCGGCGGGTCGAAATAGCTCGCATGGTTAGCAACTACAATCAGCGGTCCTTCCAAAGGTACTTTTTTTGCTCCGTAGATTTTTCCTCTCAAGTAACCATGAAGCATAGGGCTGACCACAGGCCACTTAAAGAGATGATAGAGCGCTAGGCTGATAAACGGTTCACGAGCTTGAGGCATCTGGATGGCGATACTTAGTTGACGTGTTGTAGTGCCCAAATTTTTGCATACTTTCACGCCGTCACACAGCGCATCCAGAAGATTCTCTGCTGGTAACTATATGAAACCAATACAATATCAACATAGACGCACCAAAGTTTTCAGCAGCGTAACAAAGAAAAACCTAGGCTAAAACCATAAAGTGGAAAACTAGATGCGTTAAATTGCAGAGGCCGAAGCTGATATGAAAGCAGGCAATATCAAAAGTTTGGGTGAAGTCAGTAACAACATCTAATAGAGAAACATCCTGCTGCGCTAACGAGAGGTTTCAACATTTGACACGTTTTTTAAGTTTAAGCCTTTGCAAGTTCGCTTAATTAAACCGGTGAGAACCTTTCCTGGACCTACTTCTACCACTGACTCAATCCCTTGCTCCGGTAAGTTCAGAGAGATTTCTCGCCAGCGCACAGAACCGGTCATCTGTTGAGTCAAGCGTTCCTTGAGAGCAACTGCACTAGTTTCAGGGGAAGGATCAACATTCGACATTACTGGAATGGCAGCATCGTTGAAAGAGATATCAGAGAGGACGGACTCAAAGGATTTAGAGGCATCGGCCATAAGCGGAGAGTGAAAGGCACCGCTCACGTTCAATTTTACGGCGCGTTTGGTTTTGACGCCTTCAATCACAGCATCTACCGCTTCTGGGGTGCCTGAAATAACAACTTGGCCCGCATTGTTGTCGTTAGCAAGGACGACGCCTTCTATTTCGGCGATTTTGGCATCTAGCTCGTCGCGTTTGAAGCCCATGAGGGCGGCCATAGCGCCTTCGGAGGCTTCGGACATGAGTTCGGCGCGACGCTTGACAAGGCGAAGGCCAGCGACAAAGTCAAATACGCCTGCTACGTAAAGGGCGGAGTATTCGCCTAGGCTATGGCCAGCGACGAGGTCGGGCTTTTGGCCTTTTTCAATGAGGAGATCGGCGAGGGCGCATTCGACTACGTATAGGCAGGGTTGGGTGTAGCGAGTGTCGTTTAAGAGGGCTTCGTCTTGGCAGATTTCGAGGACGGATTTCCCGAGGATTTCGCTGGCTTCTGCGAGGCGGGCGGCGCTGACGTCAGCGAGGTCTGTGCCCATGCCGACAGTCTGTGCGCCTTGTCCAGGGAATACCCATGCAGTTTTTGTCATGATTTATTCTATTCGTCTTCCTAAATAGCAATGATGGCAATAGCGATAATGATTGCACTGGGCACAGCGGTGCTGAGCCCCTACGGTTAGCGGGTTGAATTGGGGTTATTGCGATTTTTTTATTTGCCCCATTTTAGGATGGCTGCGCCCCAAGACAGGCCTGCGCCAAAGCCGGAGAAGGCTAGGGTATGGCCGTCTTTGATTTTGCCTGCGCGGACCCATTCATCTAGTGCAATGGGGATGGAGGCGGCGTCGGTGTTGCCGTGCTTGGCCATGTTGCTGACAACGCGATCGCTCGGAATACCCAATCGCTGAGCCGCTGCATCAAGAATGCGCTGATTGGCCTGGTGCAAAATCAGCCAATCGACATTTTCGGTTGAGAGCCCGGCATGAAAAAGAGATTTTTCGAGCACTTCAGGAACACGCTTGACAGCAAAGCGATACACCTCTCTGCCATTCATTGCAACAGGGGTAAACTGCCCATTCTGCACAGTAACGTCGGCAGTGAGAGGTTTTGATTCGTGGCTATAGGCCGCATTTAAGCAGCCGTTGAGAGTACCGTCGCTATGCATCTCGAAGCTGAGTAGGCGATCGCTACTTTCACTTCGCTGCATGACGATCGCACCAGCACCATCACCAAAAAGGACACATGTGCGGCGATCGCTCCAATCGGTTTGGCGAGACAAAATATCAGCGCCAATAACAACAACATTGCTATACGCACCGGTTCTAATGAATTGCGCAGCCGTGACCAGAGAAAAAACGAACCCAGAGCAGGCAGCGGTGATATCAAACGCGACGGCGCGGGTGGCTCCAATTTCGTTTTGAATTTGGCAGGCTGAACCGAACAGATCATCGGGGGTGGAGGTCGCCAGAATGATCAAGTCGATATCGATAGGTTCTAGACCAGAAGCTGCGATCGCACTTGCCGCCGCCTCGCCGCCCAAAGACCGAATCGAATCTGCCGCGCTGGCAATATGCCGCTGCCGAATTCCTGTGCGCGATGAAATCCACTCGTCAGACGTGTCGACGACTGCTGAAAGTTGCTCATTGGTCAGCACAGTAGAAAGCTGAGCTGAGCCGCTACCCGTAAAGGCAACGCCGTAGGTTTGCTGAATCATTCGTTATCTACCCTCTAGTTTGGCCCTTGGGCTTGGCCTTTGGCGTTGGCACTTGCAGCAACCTTTTGATACTGACCCTTAATGCGATCTAGCACCTGGTTATCGACCGCATCTTTTGCCAGCCGAATCGCATTAAAGATAGAAGGCGCTTTGGAACTACCGTGGCTAATCACCGCAATCCCGGCAACCCCTAGCAGTAAGCCGCCACCGCGCTCAGCATGGTCTACCCGCTGCTTCACTCGCTTCAGGTTGCCTTTCATCAGCGTACAGCCAACCTTACCCGAAATACCCTGAGGCAGCTCCTCGCGCAAAATTTGCAGCACCGAACCACCTACAGCCTCAGCAAACTTCAGCAAAATATTGCCAACAAAGCCGTCGCATACAATGACATCAAAATCACCTGACAGCACGTCTCTGCCCTCAGCATTACCCACAAAATTTATAGCGGACTGCTCACTGAGCGTCTTGTATACCGTGACCGCAGATTCGTTACCCTTGCTCTTCTCTTCGCCAATATTTAACAGGCCCACCTTCGGGCGTTCGGTACCCAGCACATACTGAGAGTAGGTACTGCCCATAAAGGCAAACTGTTCTAAATACTTAGGCTTACAGTCTACGTTTGCACCTACGTCCAAAATAAGAACAGGCTTGTTGGCAATGACGGTAGGGAACATTGCACCAATTGCAGGCCGGTCAATGCCCTTTATTCGGCCTAGTCGCAGCAAAGCTGCTGCCATTGCCGCGCCTGAGTGGCCAGCAGAGACAACCCCGTCCGCTCGCCCCTTCTTCACCAAATCCATAGACACGTTGATAGAAGCCTTGGGCTTACGCCTGAGCGCGCTAATAGGCTCTTCATGCATCTCGATTGTCCCTTCAGCAGGCACAATTTCAACGCTTTTGAGTAATTCTGGCTGAGCAACAGACGCTTTTATCTTCGCTTCATCGCCAACCAGTAAAATCTCAACTCCCAGCTCTTCTTTCGCCCTCAGAGCGCCAGCGACCACTTCATCTGGGGCATAGTCGCCACCTGTCGCGTCTACTGCGATGCGTACCTGCGTCGAATCCATTAAAGCTCTACCTACGTAATGTGGCCTACCGATAGGCCAATAGAAACTTTAAGAATTCTATCAGAATTACACTTCTATCAAAATTACTCTTCGCATTACTGCTCAGATTATTCTTCGCCTGGCTCCACAATTCGCTGGAACAAGTAGCCTGTGCCGCGAGCCGTCAGAATGAGTTCAGGGTTGCTAGGATCGTCTTCTAGCTTGGCACGCAGGCGGGAGATGTGCACATCCACCACGCGAGTATCAACGTGCCGCTCTGGAGTATAGCCCCATACTTCCTGCAAAATTTCGGAGCGAGAAAACGGTTCACCAGAACGACTCACCAGCAACTCCAGCAGGCTAAATTCCATACCTGTGAGCCGAATACGCTCGTCACCCTTGTAAACTTGGCGCTTGTTCGTATCGATACGGATGTTGTTGATAGTGATCACGCCAGAGCTTGGAATGCCCGATGCGCCCGTTTTTTCTACACGGCGCAGAACGGAGCGGATCCGAGCTTCTAACTCCTTTGGTGAGAAGGGCTTGACGACGTAGTCATCCGCGCCTAGCTCTAGGCCGGTAATGCGGTCGGCAACATCACCCAGCGCCGTTAGCATAATGATGGGAATATCTGACTCTTTGCGTAGCTCCTGACAAACGCCATAGCCGTCGAGCTTTGGCATCATGACGTCTAGCACGACTAGGTCAGGAATGGTGTTGCGAAAGGTATCTAAGGCTTCTTCGCCATCGGCAGCGGTGACAACGTCATAGCCAATCATTGAAAGACGAGTTTCCAGAATCCGACGAATACTCGCTTCGTCATCAACAACCAGGATTTTTTCTTTAACGCTTTCCAAGGCTTTGTAAACTCCTATAAGGTCGTGGCTAAAAGGTCGCCGTCTCGTTAGACTAACCAGCCTAACTAAAAAGTGTAACGAGACTGTGAGTCAAAATGACTGAAAAGTTAATCACAAACACAACGTTTTGCAACTAATCTTTTTGCCGACAGTCCTTTTATCCTGTCAATTGTATGCGTTAGAACGGCCCGAAAACTATCTAGCGAAAGGGCTTTCAAGGTTTCTTAAGGTTTGTACCGCAATTGCTACGAAGCAATACAAATCGCTATATCACCGACCAGCACTCGATTTTAGATTAAGAAAGGTAGCGTTTAATCCACAGAAGCAGACTGTTCTTTCATTTTCTATGCAAGTCAGAAAGTTGCGGATTTGCTAAGAAATGTATCAAAAACTACGTTTCTGCGCTATCAAAAAAGCAGTATATTCAGTTCTTTTGTACTATTGTAAGGCTACAGCGTTAGCATTTTCCCATGGCCAAAACTCGCTCTATTTATGTTTGCAATGCTTGCGGAGCAGAAGCCCGGCAGCACTTTGGCAAATGCCCTACCTGCAATACCTGGAATTCGCTGGTAGAACAAGTCGTAGAAGCGAAGGAAACAGCGAGCACCCGGCCAAGTATGAAATCGCGCTCGACCAGCAGCCGAAAGAAAAAGGCCCCTGCGCAGCCCAGGCTATCGCTGACTTTCAACCAAATTCAAGATCATCCACAGGCTCGGATACCCTCTGGCTATCATGAGCTAGATCGAGTGCTCGGCGGCGGGATTGTACCTGGCTCATTGGTACTGCTAGGCGGTGACCCTGGAATTGGCAAGTCTACGCTATTGTTGCAAACTGCAAATCAACTAGCTAAAGACACGCCGATTTTGTATGTGTGTGCGGAGGAGTCTGGTCAGCAGGTGAAGCTGCGATCACTCCGCCTCGGCATCAACCAAGACCTCCACACTAATGGAAATGGCAAGCAAGCTGACGGCAAGATTCTCGAAAACCTCTATCTGCTGCCTGAGACTAATCTGGAAACAATTTTAGAAGAACTCGACTCACTCCGTCCCAAAGTCGCGGTAATCGACAGTATCCAAGCGTTGTTCTATTCGGCGCTGACCTCCGCGCCAGGCTCAGTTGCGCAGGTAAGAGAATGTACGTCTGCGCTGATGCAGTTAGCAAAAAGAGAGAATATCTCTTTGTTTATTGTGGGGCATGTGACGAAAGAAGGTGCGATCGCAGGCCCAAAAGTGTTGGAACACCTCGTCGACACCGTACTGTATTTTGAAGGCGACAGATTTGCCAGTCATCGCCTACTGCGCTCAGTCAAGAATCGCTTCGGTGCGACCCATGAGCTGGGCGTGTTTGAAATGGTAGACAAAGGGCTCGAAGAAGTGTTGAACCCTTCTGAGCTATTTATGAGTAGCCAAGAAGAGAATGTGCCAGGTGTGGCGACAATTGTGGCCTGTGAGGGAACGCGCCCGTTGGTGGTGGAGTTGCAGTCTTTGGTAAGTCCTACTAGCTACAGCTCACCGCGCCGTTCAACAACTGGGGTAGAACACAACAGACTGTTGCAAATTTTGGCGGTGTTAGAAAAACGAGTGGGCATTCCGCTCTCTAAGCTAGATGCGTATGTGGCGTCTTCTGGTGGACTTAATGTAGGAGAACCGGCGGCAGACTTGGGGATTGCAGTAGCAGTGGCAGCGAGTTTTCGCGATCGCATTATCGATCCAGAGCTGGTCCTAATCGGAGAAGTTGGCCTTGGTGGACAAATTCGCCCGGTATCGCAGATGGAACTACGGCTAAAAGAAGCGGCCAAGCTGGGGTTTAAACGGGCACTGGTGCCGAAGGGTCAAGCGCGTAAGGGATTGGGTATGGAAGTGACGGAAGTGGGCCGGGTGGTGGATGCGATCGCAACCGCCCTCGCCAACTCTACACAGCATGAGCAAGAAGAAGCTGACCTAGACTGACTTTCGTAAGGCCAACTGTATTGTGAGCACTTGATATATGCGCATTCATCAAGATTAAATGAGTGAGTAAGTTTCTTCAGGCAATTGCTATGACCGTTGAACAGCTCAATAAAGACTTTGGTATTTCTGGTCAGGTGGCAGTTGTAGAAGGAGAGGGCGGCTTTCCTGTTGTAGAAGTAAGTAACGAAAAGGCAAAGGCAAAAATTTCAGTTTATGCAGCGCAAGTCATCTCTTTTCAGCCTGCTGGAGAAACAACGGATCTGATGTTTTTGAGTGAGAAAGCTTATTACAAAACAGGTAAAGCCACCAAAGGCGGTGTTCCTATCTGCTGGCCTTGGTTTGGCCCTGACCCAGAAGGAAAAGGTCGTGCTAGCCACGGGTTTGTGCGCAATCGAATGTGGACATTGCTAGGTGCGGAAACAATGCCTACTGGAGAAACCAAAATACGGCTAGGCATGTCGCCCAGCGAGGAAACGCTGTCAATTTGGCCTTGTCAATTTGACCTAGTAATGGAGGTGGTGGTTGGCGATCAGCTCTCTCTCACGCTAACGACCAAAAACACTGGAGATGAAGCCTTCTCGATTACGCAGGCTTTTCATACCTACTTTTCGACCGGCGACATCGACAAAGTAAAGGTGCTGGGCCTAGAAAGTAAAGCGTACTTGGATAAGCCGGATGGTGGGGCGCAGAAGACTCAGGCGGGTGCGATCGCTGTCACAGAAGAAGTAGACCGAGTATACATGGATGTCCCTTCTGAGCTAGTGATTGAAGACGGTGCGCTAGGTCGTCGCATTCGCATTAACTCCACAGGTAGTAAAACTGCGATCGTGTGGAATCCATGGACGGAGATTTCGCAGAAGATGGCTGACTTAGAAGACAACGACTATCAGCGATTTATCTGTGTAGAGACGGCAAACGCAGCCGATGATGTCGTTGAGGTAGCCGCAGGTTCTGAGTATGAGCTGAAAGCAGTTTATACAATTGAGCGCGGATAACATAGTAACTCGGTGATGGGCGATATCTCTCTGTCAACCATCACCGAATAAAACCATCTATCATAGAATCTATACCGCCTTGGCTGCTCAATCTATTTACTACGTCATTTACAACCCAGAATACTGGCAGCGAGATAGGCACCAGCCATTTGAAGTGTACAAACTGATAGACGGCAGCTATCAGCTACAGACAGGCGAACCCTTTTGGATGCCGGAAGCTGGATTAGGCATTGGCCGTTATCAGGGCGACATCAGCGGACGTTTTCAAGAAATACTCTGTTGGTTTGAAACTGATGGCACTCGTATTTTGATGATGGAAGAAAGAGCCGAGAAGTTTCAAGGAGAAGCCGAGAAGTTTCAGGGAGAAGCTGAAAAGTTTAAAACCAAGGCAGAACGTTTAGCAGAACGATTGCGAGCACTAGGGGAAGACCCCGACGAAGTTTGATTTCTCGATAATTGCAGAAGATACTGATAGGTCACTGATGAGTTAGCACGCCCTCTATGCAACTCGTTGCGAGCGACCTATGCTATCTACCCTATCTGAGAAGAAAATTCACGCTGTGCGCGTGGCTATTTTCTTGGCCTGGCTCCTGTTAATTGTATCTTTGTTCTACGATCCTATCACTGCAATATTCACTCAGCCAGAGCACACTTGGAGCTGGCTAGCAGATGATAATATTGCCCAATCCTTTGACCCAGATAGCTGTATTAGAGTCCAAGACCAATGCATTGCTCTAGCGTCTTATCCTGTAGGTACTCGCGTTTTTTGGGGCATGGTTGTCCCTAGCGCTATCTTCGTTGTGCTGGTGCTAGGGCACGAGTTTTGGCGACGCATCTGCCCGCTATATTTTTTCTCTCAACTGCCTCGCGCCCTACAGATGAAGCCACTGCTAAATATTGAGCAGAATGCATGGCTTAAACAGAATCACTTTTATGTACAGTTTGTTCTGTTCTACTTAGGTATTACTGCTCGCATTCTGTTCATTAATGCACTGCGTCCCGCTGCTGGAATGTTCTTTATCTTGACGCTGCTGTCAGCGGCTAGTGTAGTTGCGCTCTATGGCGGCAGAAGCTGGTGCCACTATGTTTGTCCTTTTGGCATGGTGCAGACGGTGTTTACCGGGCCAAAGGGGCTGCTGGCTAGCGAAGCTCACACCGCTAAGCCCTACAGTATTACCCAGTCGATGTGTCGCACGGTAAATGAGCAGGGGAATGAGGAAAGTGCGTGTGTTTCTTGTAAGTCTGCCTGTATGGATATTGATGCGGAGCAGTCTTATTGGGCGCAGCTGCATAAGCCTGGGCGGAATCTAGTTCAGTATGGCTATCTGGGCTTGGTTGTAGGCTACTTTAGCTATTACTGGCTGTATGCCGGGAATATGAACTATTACTTCTCGGGAGTGTGGAGCTATGAGCCCTGGAAAGCTGAATCTTTGTTGGGGTCTGGGTTCTACATTTTCGGTTCGCCCATTGCGGTGCCTAAATTAGTTGCAGCGCCGCTGACGCTTGGGGCGTTTGCGATCGCATCCTACTACCTCTGCACCCTCATAGAACGCTACTACCGAGGTGTACTCAAGCAAAAGGACCCTACAGCAACTGCTGAAAAAAGTCTGCATAGGATGTTTTCTATTTGCACCTTTATTGCTTTCAACGTGTTCTTCATCTACGGTGGCCGCCCTGAAATCAACAAACTACCGATAGCAGTACAGTTCGCATTTCAGGCGATGATTGCAGTGGTCAGTAGCCTATGGCTATATCAAAGCTGGGGACGCAGCGCTGAGCTATATCAACAGGAAAGTGTCGCTGATAAACAACAGCGAATGTTGAAAAAACTTCCGGTGAATATAGATGAGCTTTTAGAAGAAAAAGCGTTACAGCAGCTGAATGCTGGAGAGATTGGCATCTTAGCGAAAGTAATGCCTCGGCTTGTACACAAGCCAAACAGCCGAGCGTCAGAAGTATCGACCTTCAGCCCTTTGACAAACCAAAAACAACCCTCTTTAGAACACACTCTTCCCAAAACAGCATTGCGACGTAGAAGGGATTCATCTAGTAGCAACAAACGGACGGATATTTCATCATCAATGAACACGCCTAAAACAACTATCCGTAGGCTGCCGTAATCTGTTCTTTTTCTCGAATCCTCTTTCCTCACACATTTCCTCACGCAATTGAAGAACCCTAGCCATCTAGATAGAGATCTGTTTGAACCATGCTAAAAACAAAAGTAATCAACACGCACACCAACGATGTTTATGAGGCGCAACTCAGCCCTCGCTCAAGCCATCAGGCAGAATGCTTGATTGGGCGTCATCCTAACTGTGACCTCGTGCTAGATGGCCCGGCGGTCAGCAGAATTCACGGTAGGGTATTGTTTGAAGCGGACTCGTGCTTCTTTGTGGACTTGGGGAGTACGGATGGC
>JBHJIY010000015.1:0-6241 GCA_050042985.1 Phormidesmis sp.
CTGTGGGCTGACAGGGTTTGAGGCGCTACAGAAGTTTGAGGATGTGCATGCCTATCCGGTTACTGAGCGTAGTCGTTCACAAAGTATCCGCATGGCGAATAGCCAAAACCTACCGGTCAACCCTGACCAGCTTCACCATGAAAAAGCCATCCATATTCTGCCGATGAGGCCACACCTTCACCCAGCCTTCCTCCGTCGCCGCCACACCAAAGTCAGCAGCAGGCGGCTCAATCCGCCAATCCTTGTGCTCACCGAGGAACCACCGCACCTGCGATTCGTTTTCATCCGGGTGCAAGGTGCAAGTAGAATACACCATCACGCCACCCGGCTTTACCCAAGTCGAAGCGTGGGCAAGCAGCTCCCGTTGCAGCGTCACCAGCCCAGCAACCGACTCAGGGGTTTGTCGCCAGCGAGCATCGGCATGGCGGTTCAGCGTGCCTAGTCCCGAGCAGGGGACATCTAGCAATACGCGGTCAGCTATATTTTCGAAAGTGGGTTGATTGCGACTGTCGCACATCAGCGGACGCACAATTTCAGAGCCGAGCCGGTCGATGTTCTTTTGAATTTTCTTGGTGCGAGAGGCAGTGCGATCGCAACTCCACACAACCCCTTCCCCTCGCATCAACTCCGCCACATGCAAACTCTTCCCCCCCGGCGCCGCGCAAGCATCAATCACCGTCTCCCCCGGCTGAGGAGCTAGCAAATAGCTCACCAGCTGAGCGCTGCTATCTTGCACCGCCCACCAGCCCTCTGCATAGCCAGGAAGAAGTGCGATCGCCCCCCGATGCCCCTGCAACCTCAAAGCCGAAGGCACACCCTCCACCAGCACCGGCTCCACCGGCTCCGTCCGAAAAATCTCCTGCGCTTCCGCCAGCGAATGCCGCTGTAAATTAATTCGCAAATCCAAATGAGGCGATTGGTTAAACGCCTCACACAGCGCCGCCACTTCCGGCTCCGGCAACATCGACTGCCACACTCGCACAATCCAATCGGGAAAACTATGTAAGACACCAAGCCGTTGTGTAGCGACTTCAGGCAGCCTCAGCGGGTCAGCCCCGGACTCAGCTTGGCGAATATAGGCTCGCAGCATACCGTTCACCACACCGCTCAGCTTCCCTAGCCTCTGCGTCTTCGCCAACTGCACAGTAGTATCCACCACCGCATGGTTCGGCACATGGCTCAAATAGCGCAGCTGATAAAACCCCAACCTCAATATCTGTAAGAGATCGGCCTGCTGCTGACTCGCCGAGCGCTTACCAAACTGGTCGATCAGCGCATCTAACGTACGCTGCCGCCGTACCGTGCCATATACCAGCTCCGTCACCAACCCTTTATCCTGACCACTCAGCCCAGACTCACTGAGCTTGCGATCGATCACCACATCAGCAAAAGCGCCCCGGTCAATAGCTCGGAGCGCTTCAAATGCAATCTGTCTAGCCGTTTTAGAGCCAGCTTTGTTGGGCTTTGGTCTAGTAGTAATAAGGCGAGCCCTCGAAAATAGCTATCGTTTACTTACGCTTACCGATACCAGCACCTCGACGAATTGGCATCGCCTCTCTAGACGCATCGCCGCGCCTACGCTTATCGCGCCATTCAATTGCAGTAAGGTACACAACCCCGCCGGTCACCACAATCAGCAGCACAAAAGCCAAAACAGCCATCACAACAAGCAATTGATTTTCAGACGCTGCGCTCAGAAAAGAATCCATATGTTTCTAGTCAGTAGTTCTACAGGCCCCCTTTCAAACAGCCGTTAATTAGAATCCGTTGCGACCCCAAATCACCATGGAGATAGAAAAGGTAAAGCAAGCAAACAGAGAAACCCAACCCAGCGTCAAAATGTCCATAGTTATATTTTGGCTAACTTTTAAAGTGTAAATTCTTCGTTTTCTATCATACGGTAAAGTTAGTGTCGTCTGAGACAGCAGCGGTAGTATTTGCACCGGTTTACAACCGAAATGATTGGAAAGAACAACGTGATACCGTCCGAAATATCTGTCGCCGAGGCACGACTAGAATCGATCAAAGCGGGATTAATCAGCGCTGGTGCAGTAGGCGTCATTGCAGGCATCGCAATGCTTAGTGCGTTTTTCACAAGCACCCCACTGCCATTGCCAAACAGCTATTTCGGCTGGTTCGTTAATTTAGCAGTCGCAATTACCTCAGGCTTTTTCTTCGGTGTTACGTATCGTTACATCGTGCGGCAAGATGACAACCTGCATCTGGGTGGTGGGGCAGTAGGGGCGTTTGCTTTTGTGCGCTCGCTCGCCCAAATAGAAGCCACCTGGGACGACACCTTCGCCTTCCTCACCTGGATACTCATCACAGGCGAAAGCTTTCTATGGTTCGTCACCGCTCGCTACACGCTCGACTGGGCAATCGCCAAAAAATGGATAAAGCCTATTCAGTAAACCTATTCAGCAACTGGTCACGCTACAGCTCAAAGACATCTACAGCCTTCTTAGTTCGCTGCATCGACAAATCAATCGCCGAAAAGACCTTATTACTCGTCTTGTCACTGTTAAGGCAACGTACGGTCAGCATGGCGACTCCCGCACGTGGAATCGAGCCCGCTACGGTCACATCTTCCGTCAGCACTTCTTGACCCGTAGCCGATTCTGATACCAGCCCTCCTGGGCGAATCACGGTGTAAGTGAGTCCACTAGCAGCAAGATGGGCTTCTGCCTGCGCTTTTTCCTTGAGTACGGGCCCCAAAGTTTCTAGCACATTCTCCGGTAGCGCCTGCGCACTGTCTCCGCTGCCAATAGAGCTCATTAAAATAAAGCGCTTTGCACCAATGGCCGCTGCGGCATCGATCAGATTCTTGTTGCCTACAAAGTCAGCGCGGGTCGTTCCATCTTCTGGCAAGCCACCAATAGTACTGATAACAGCTTCTATGGGAAAATCACCCATAATCTGTTTCATCATGACAGATTCCAAAGCATCCCCTTTCACCACCGTGACGCCCATGGCAACAAGGTCGGCTTCAGCGTTATCGCTCCTTAGCAAGGCCAGTACCTTACGTCCCTCAATCACCAGCTGCTTAGCAATTTCACGGCCAACCCCTCGGCTAGCGCCTGCAAGAAAAATGTAGCTCATGTGCCTTTGCGTTCCCTTACTGTGCGTTCTCTACTGTGTTTTCAAAAATGGTAGATAGCTCTCAGTCTACAGGGGAATTTCGGGTTATCCACACCCCCGCAAGGCGGGTAGGAAGTCTGTACAATCAGGTAAACACAACCCAATGATCGAGTAGCTTCTAATGATTCCAACCGTTATTGAGCAATCGGGACGCGGCGAGCGCGCTTTCGATATTTATTCACGCTTGCTCAGAGAGCGAATTATCTTCTTGCACGGCCAGGTCACTGCCGACTCCATGAACCTGATCGTGGCGCAAATGCTCTTTCTAGAAGCTGAAGATCCTGAGAAGGATATCTATTTATATATCAATTCACCGGGTGGTTCCGTATCGGCAGGGCTAGGTCTTTACGACACAATGAATCACATTCGCCCGGATGTCGCCACTATTTGTATGGGCCTTGCCGCTAGCATGGGTGCGTTTCTACTCAGCGCGGGCGCAAAAGGTAAGCGCATGATTTTGCCTAATGGCCGAGTGATGATTCACCAGCCCTCTGGCGGTGCACAAGGTCAGGCGACTGATATTGAAATTCAAGCAAAAGAGATTTTGTATCTAAAGACCATGCTGAACGAAGCCATGGCAAAGCACACTGGGCAACCTTACGACAAAATCAAAGAAGACACTGAACGTGATTTCTTCATGTCTCCGCAAGAAGCGATGGAGTATGGTCTCGTCGATCAGGTAATCGATCGTCATGCGGTTGGCAGCAGACCAATGCCGGTGAGTTAGTCGAGTCGTTAGCATTTGTAGGCATGCAATACATCACTGCACTCTCCAGGTTCCCCTTGATAAGGGGAACCGCAAAGGAGGGGTTCCCAACAAATTACGCCACACATCGAAACCCCTCCGTTGGTTCCCCTTGATAAGGGGAACCCGAACGACAAGAACGATCACTTACAGCAAGGACCAACACCTTGCAACGATCATTCATCCACAGAAAAGGACAGCCGCAGTTGTAGCGGCTGTCCTTTTTTTCAATATTTAAACGCTACCCTCAATCCTTATCGAAAGAGCACTCCACCGTAATACTCAAATTACTCTCCGCCGTGCCCTTCGTCACATAAGGAACGCCAGCCTCACCCGCAATGCGAATACCAAACTGCAATGTCACCTTATCCACATTGCCGCCAGCCATATCCTTGAAAGCGTTCAACGTCTGATTCGTATAGGTACGAATAGTCCCTTCAATCGCCTTAAAGCTCTGAGACGCGACTGCTGCACTCTTCGCAGAGAGTCCGCCACTGTCCTCATTCCCAGACAAACCGCTAAAGCCACGGGAGCTACCGCTACCCCAGCCCCCTTTTTGCCCACCGCGCACTTGCTCTTCTTCGTCATCGGGCGCTGAGTTTATGGCTTGCTCGTCGGGCGCAACGTTGACGTCCTCTGTAGACTCAATATAGATTTCACTGCCGTCTTCGAGCTGAATAGGAATCAGTTTTGCTGCCATGATGAGGAAGTCTCCGGTGTAGATACAAAGGTGTATGCAAACTAGGTGTAGTTTTCCCTACTGTGCAACTTTCATTGCTTTATCTATAAAATAGAGATAACTCCCCAGACCTCATTCATCCATGGCCAACCTTTACGCCAGCGAAGAAGCTCAGCAGATTTTACAAATTGCGATCGCAAAAGAAACCGAATCAGGCGACCTAACCCGCACACAGCTCGCCGAGATCGCTGCCGAGCTCAACATCGCCCCGGAAACGCTTTGGTCTGCTGAGCGAGAGTGGATCGCGCTCAAGAGTGAGTCTTCGCAGCAAGCGCTTTTCAATCAGCAAAAGCGGCAAAAATTTCACCATCATCTGATGCGCTACTGCATCTTTAACAGCTTTTTGTTTTTGCTTAGCCTAGCGACAGGGTGGTATGGCTTACTGGGGTTTGTTGCTATTACCTGGGGCTGTGGAGTGACGCTCCACGGATGGAGAGCCTATCAGGTCAAAGGCTATCGCTACCAAAAAGACTTTGAAAACTGGCAGCGGCGACAGCAGGTTAAGCAGTCTGTTCGGAGCCTATTCAATCGATTCTTGAATGTGTAGTGTATCGCTCACAAAATGTATCGCTCACAAAAAGCAGCTGTACTGACCTAACTCACCTCGGCAGGCACCTTCTCCAGCATGAGCTTCGAACTCTTGACCTGCATCGGAATAACAATAGGATAGTCACCTGTAAAGCAAGCAGAGCAAAAGTTATTGACCCCTGCGTTGGTCTCTTCGAGCATGCCTTCCCAGCTGAGATATGCCAGTGAGTCAGCCCCTAGCTGCGCCTCAATTTCTTTAACGGTTTTGGTCGCGGCAATCAGCTGATCTTGGTTATCGGTATCAATACCGTAGAAGCAAGGATGGGTTACTGGCGGCGACGAAATACGCATGTGGACCTCGGTAGCGCCTGCCGCATACAGCATTTGTACGAGCTTGCGACTGGTTGTACCCCGTACAATCGAATCGTCCACGATGAGAATACGCTTACCTTCTAGCACGTCACGCATAGGGTTGAGCTTCATGCGAATGCCGGTTTCTCGCATCGCCTGAGTCGGCTGAATGAACGTGCGGCCCACATATCGATTTTTGATCAGGCCTTCTGCATAGGGAATGCCGGAATACTCTGAGTAGCCAATGGCAGCCGGTACGCCCGAATCTGGCACAGCCATAATCAAGTCCACATCAGCAGGGGATTCTTTAGCAAGTCGCTGACCGATTCGCTTGCGATAGCTGTACAGGCTCTCCCCATGAAAGACGCTATCAGGCCGGGCAAAATAAATCATCTCAAACACACACAGCTTGCGTTCAGTCTGTGTGTCCCACTGAATAGATTTCGCTCCGTTACTGTCGATCCATAACTTCTCGCCCGGTGCCACATCGCGTAAGTTGGTCGCACCTACGATGTCTAGGCCTCAGGGCTCTGAGGCCACGACATATTTGCAAGGACCATAGCCGCCCTCCCCATTTTCCTGAGGCGAGGTGTTGCCAATATGGCCCAGTACTAGTGGGCGAATGCCGTGAGGGTCACGGGTAGCCAAAATGCCACCCGGTGTACCAACAACAAGGCTAAAGGCCCCTTCACAACGTTTGCAGGCAGCGATCGCACCTTCAATCCAATCACTGCCATCAT
>JBHJIY010000016.1:0-82000 GCA_050042985.1 Phormidesmis sp.
CACCGCCACATCCGCAGCCTCCAACTGCTCCTGCAAGTACCGAGCCACCATCGGCGACTCCACTTCCATCGGACAGTGCACAAAAAAGTAAACCTGCTTTCCAGCGACAAGCCACTCATTAATCTGAGTCACCCACCCAGCTAGATAGTCAACATTTCTCATCAGCTGAGGATGGCTAATGTAGCGCACGAGGGCAAAATCAGCCGTCACCTCAGGCTGCAAAGGCACTTTGGGCTTACGCCGATTCGATGTCAGTTGTGGGTCCACATCGCCTTTGCCCTCGTTTTGAGCCTCCCAGTCGTACATCGTGCGCGAATCTAGCAAAGCCCGACCTACCCCCAACCCGGTGAGCAGCGCGGTAAGCCTAGCAGCTTGGTCCGGGCGAAACCAGTCCAGATGGCGCACCTCCACCGCAATCGGCGCATCTTGCCGAGGCCAAGCCGTTAGGAAAGCAGCCAAATCATCGAAAGACGCTGGACTATAGCTTGGCGGTAGCTGCGCCATGATAGGACCTAGCCGCCCGCCCAGTCCCTGCATCAGTTTCAAAAAAGACAACGCCGCAGGTAAATGCGCCATCAGCGGACCTTCGTGGGTTACCGTACGCGGCAGCTTTGGACAAAACCGAAACGCATCGGGCGTATGGTCTGCCCAGCGCTGCACCATCTCTGCTGATGGGACCGAATAAAATGTCGTATTGCCTTCTACCGTCAGCATTCGCTCGCCGTACAGCTTCAAAAAGTTCGTCGGCTGGCTCTTAGCCGGATAAAAAGTACCCACCCAGTCTTTAAACGCCCACACTGCACAGCCCATCCGAAAGTCGAGCATTCTTTGGTCCATTGTCGAAAGTCGGTCGAAAGTAACCCAAACCTTCTCATCCGCCTGTAAGAATCTAAAGAGTGGGTATCTATATAGTAGAACTCACCTCGTCATCCCTTCCTCTAGCCATGGTCTTTCCCAAAATCCGTCCCGATTGGCAGCTGTTAGAAAAGCAAGCCACCGCAGAAACTGTTTTCTTCAATCGGAAGAAATCTAGGCGGCAGTTCTTAAAAACGGCAATGGGTGCAGGCATTGGATTGGGAGGGAGTATCGCGCTAAATAGCTGTCGGCCTGCGTTGAAAGATAGCGATCGCGCCGAATTTGAAGCCACCCTGGGTCAAAAGCTTTCTAACATCCGCACCATCCCCGACTTCAAAACAATTGAAAACGCCACCGTCACCGACCAGGAGTACGCTAGCCGCTTCAACAACTTCTATGAATTTGGCGGCACCAAAAACATCTGGCGCAATGCCCAATCGCTCCCTAGCGAAGACTGGAAGCTCACGGTTGGCGGCCTAGTAAATCAGCCGAAAACCTACGACGCAGACGATTTGCTCAAGACTTTTTCCCTCGAAGAGCGTATTTATCGATTCCGCTGCGTAGAAGCCTGGGCGATGGTCGTCCCTTGGCTGGGCTTTCCCATGAGCAAACTAATTGAAGCCGTCGATCCAAAGCCAGAGGCCAAATTCGTTCGCTTCGAGTCCTTTTATGACCCAAACATCACAACAGGTCCAGGAGGATTGAACCGTGCGAATAGTCTTCCCTGGCCCTACCAAGAAGGTCTTAGCATTGAAGAAATGGCTAACGAACTCGCCTTTTTTGCTGTTGGCGTATACGGGCGCACCCTACCCAAGCAGCACGGGGCACCGGTTCGGATGGTGATGCCTTGGAAGTATGGATTCAAGGGAGCAAAATCCATCGTCAAGATAGAATTTGTTGCTGAGCAGCCAGCCACTTACTGGAACACTATTTCACCCAACGAGTATGACTTTGAAGCCAATGTGAATCCGCAGGTGCCCCACCCTAGATGGTCGCAGGCCCAAGAGCGATTGATGGGCGAAGGCAACGATTGGGATTGGAAAAAGCAACCGACCTTTTTGTACAACGGTTACGGTAAATATGTCGCTAAGCTTTATAGCTAAGACAACACCGATTTCCATAGCACGATTCCTATGCACGAACACATTGCAACGCCGCACTATCCTGCCGTGGTGTGGGCCTTTAGCTATCGCAATATGCAGATAGAAATCACCACGACCTGGCACCAAGATCAGCAGGTGTATTCGGCGTGGGTGACCTATGCCACTGGGAGCGCAGTAGCAGTGCCTAGGGCAGATAGTCGGGAAGTAGCGATCGCACAGGCCAAAAAATGGATTCAAACCCATTTCAACTGGCAGCCACCCACTGACAGTCGTCAGAATTAATGGCATCAAGATTAGTAGGTCAGCAGAACTACGGAATCCGGACGGAGAAAAGATTCACCTTTTTTGATACGTTCCCGTAGTTCCATGCAATTACTCAGATACCGATATTACACACGGGGAATACTCATAGCACAAGAAGAGAGCACACAAACTCTCATCTGCTGGGCTATGAAGCCGTCAGCACTTGAATATCGAACTGAGCCGTCATGACAACCCAAGCCTCTGAGCAAGTCTCTCTTTTACAGCAAATAGCGACCTTCTTCGCTGGACCCGACACCCTCAAGAAACCAACAAAAAGTACGCAAAGCCCAGCGCACCCAACAGAAGTAGAAGTGGTCATCCCTTTAGCACCGCCCACTCGCTTGCTTGGCGACGACTCAGACGGAGAAGAACCTGCCGACCTTGCCCTCACCGAGCTGATTCCTGCTGGCCTATCGGCGCTAAACCTGCCGCATTATCAGGAAGCTCAATCCCTCGAAGCTCAAATTGGGCCCGCATGCCTGATTAACGCCTGTCGCCTTGAAGATCGTCCACTTACAGAAACAGAAATGGAAGCCGCAGAACTCGCAGAACTGATTCCCACCGCGCTTAGTAAGCTCAACATTGCACGGGCAAAAGCTGCGATCGCAATGAAAGAAGTCCGCGTAACGCCTCAGCCATTGCCGGACCTAGCCACATTGCAAAGAACCGATAGCATAACCGAAACAACCACACTCCAGACAGCAGCCTAGAAAGGGCATTGCCAGTAACAAACTTAAAACTGCTGTAAAAATCGCAAATCGCTGCTGTACAGCCGACGAATATCGTCAATCTTGCTCTGGACCATTGCCAAGCGCTCTACCCCCAGGCCAGCGGCGAAACCCGAATATTCCTCCGGATCGCAGCCTACGGCCTTAAGCACGTTGGGATCGATCATGCCGCAGCCCATCACTTCAAGCCATTGCCCCTGCCAACGCACATCAACTTCCGCAGAAGGCTCGGTGAAAGGAAAGTAGCTGGGACGAAAACGCACTTCAATATCGCCAAACAGCGCTTCTAAGAACAGCTGCACCGTACCGCGCAAGTCGGTAAAGGTAATGTCTTTATCGACGGCGAAAAATTCTATTTGATGGAAAACGGCCGCATGGGTGGCATCCACCGTATCGCGCCGATAGCAGCGACCGGAGGCCAATACCTGCATTGGGGGCTCATTGTTTTCCATGTAACGAATTTGCGTATTCGAGGTGTGAGTACGCATTAGCTGACCGCCTGGCAAGTACAGCGTGTCTTGCATGTCGCGCGCTGGGTGATCGGGCAGGAAGTTCAGTGCTTCAAAGTTGTAATAATCGCTTTCGATTTCCTGGCTCTGGGCGACGGTGTAGCCAAGGCCGACAAAGATGTCGGTGATTTGGTCGATGATGCTGTTGATAGGGTGAACTCGGCCCTGTGGCTTGTATACGCCGGGCATGGTCACGTCTAGCGTTTCAGATTCTAGCTGTGCTCGGATTTGAGCAGCTTGCAGGTCTTCTTTGCGCCGGTCGATTTGTGATTGCAGTGCGGTTTTGGCTTCGTTGGCCAACTTACCAATTTTGGGCCTTTCTTCGGCCGAGAGCTTGCCCATGCCGCCTAGCACCTTGGAAAGGTCGCCTTTTTTCCCTAAATATTTGACGCGGACTTTATCGAGATCGTCCAAGCTAGCAGCAGCGCTGATATCTTCGGTAGCCCGTTGTTGAACGGCCCCCAGTTGAGAGGCTAGTGATTGGGACTCAATTTCGGATGATGACATGGCGCTGGTGGCTGATGGGCTAGGTCGCAAATTAGTCTATGGTAACCTGCCAGTGAGGTCTAAACACTGGCGTCTTTTAATATTCCATGAACATACTCGTAAGCAACGATGACGGCATTTTTGCCCTAGGCATTCGGGCCTTGGCAAACGCGCTAGCTACGGCTGGCCACACCGTCACAGTGGTTTGCCCAGATCGCGAACGCTCCGCCACAGGCCATGGGCTCACCCTTCATCGCCCGCTGAGAGTCAACCCAATAGAAGATGTTTTCAATTCAGAGATTGCGGCTTGGGCCTGTTCGGGGACGCCTTCGGACTGTGTGAAATTGGCACTAGATGCGATTTTGCCTAGCCCACCAGACTTTGTTGTCTCTGGGATTAACCACGGTGCGAACCTAGGAACCGATGTGCTGTATTCGGGGACGGTGTCAGCTGCGATGGAAGGGGTCTTGGAAGGGATTCCTGCGATCGCAATGAGCCTCACCAGCTTCGCCCACAAAGACTTTGGCCCCGCAGCCGACTTCGCTGTTCGCCTCGTCGCCCAGCTCGAAAAGCAACCCCTAAGCCTGCCCATTTTACTCAACGTCAACGTCCCGCCTGTACCTGCGACTGAAATAAAGTCGCCCGTCATCGCGCGTCAAGGCGTTCGTCGATATTTCGACCAGTTCGAGAAAAGAGTCGACCCCAGAGGGAAGACCTACTACTGGCTCGCTGGCGAAGTGATGGAAGAAGGCGACACAGATTTGCTCGCTCCACCCAACGCTCAGCCGAACGAACTAGAAAAAAGCATTGCAGCCGTAGGGCAGCAGTTTATGAGCGATGTGCAGGCCATTAAGCAAAACCACATCACCATTACCCCACTACAGTACGACCTTACAGCCTATACGGCTCTTGACTTTATTGAGACCTGGACAAAAAAGCTGGAACTGGGAAAGTAAGCAAAGCGTCGGAGAGTATGCCGGGCAAAAAGCTACCAGGTGCCGACGAAGAAAAACCTTGGCGCTTTAGCGGTAAATACTGAGAAAACTAAGAGTTTGACGATGATTGAATCAAAAAATATCAGACTAATCTGCTTTTTTGCGTAGAAGTAGGCAACTGCTGAGTTCTAACGCGAAAAACGCATCACCAAACACATGTAATAGGTCTGATGGCGCAAGCTATGGTCCTAGCTTGGGCACTATGCAAGAGGTTATTCTATTTTCTTTCGGGCGAAGACATCACGGTATTGAGCACAACGACAGCTCATACTAAGAGCTGTAAGAATGAATAGTCATTACCGCTAACACCACTTCACGTAGGGCTCATGTCAGATCAGCAAGGTCAGTTTTCGATATGCTTTTGGGGCGTCCGGGGAAGTGTTGCTTGTCCTGGCTCATCGACAGTTCGATACGGGGGCAATACGGCCTGCATTGAAATGAATGTGGGCGGCCAGCAGCTGATTTTTGACGGGGGCACAGGCCTGCGGAACCTGGGGCAAAAAATGCTGGGGCAAATGCCAGTAGATGCCAACATGTTTTTCACCCATTCGCACTGGGACCATATTCAGGGGTTTCCTTTCTTTGTCCCCGCGTTTGTACCTGGGAACAAGTTCAAGATTCATGGTGCGATCGCACCCAACGGCTCCACCATCGAGCAGCGCCTAAACGACCAAATGCTACACCCTAACTTCCCTGTTCCCCTACAAATCATGGGCGCGAAGCTGGAGTTCTGCGACATTGAAGTGGGCGAAGTCGTAAAAATTGGCGATGTAGAGATCACCAACGCGATGCTCAACCACCCCGGCGAAGCGGTTGGCTACCGAGTGAGCTACAAGGGCCACCACGCAGCTTACATTAGCGACACAGAGCACTTTCCCGGCAGGCTAGACGACAACGTTCTGTCGCTGATTCAAGATGCCGACGTCATGATTTATGACTGCACCTATACCGATGACGAATACTACGACGAGAAAAACAGCAAAATCGGCTGGGGCCACTCCACCTGGCAAGAAGCCGTCAAGCTTGCCAAAGCCGCTAACGTTAAGCAGCTGATCATCTTCCATCACGACCCTGGCCACACAGACGACTTCATGGATGACATCGCCCGCCAAACCTCAGCAGCACTGCCTGGCACCATCGTCGCTAAAGAAGGCATGGTACTGGAGCTGATTGCGGGAGAAAAGACCGAAGACGCTGCTTGCGGCCAGCTATCTGACAAAGAATCGCCTGTTGCCGCAGCGGTGTAGCCGTCGTCAGTAATTCATCAAGCGCCAGATATCCACCGCATCGCGCCTACGGGGTCGCGCCTGCTGTGTCTCTCTGTGTCAGAATGTAAAGCGTGTGGATTACTTCTTCTCTTGAGGCGGCAAAAGCCCCTACGAATATAGCGCTGGGCAATTTTGACGGCGTGCATCTGGGCCATCAGCAAGTGATGGCTCAAATTTTGGCTCGCCCACTATCGACTCACGCGAAAAGCTCTATAGAAATCGCTTCAGAAATCGCTTCCACTAGCGCGTCCACCGTTCCTAGCAACGGACTGCGAAACAACCAGTCTCTATCAGCCTTTCACAGTGGAGTCCTGGCCTCTGGCTACAGCCAACTCCCTACTACGGCGGGTGAAGTCACTGCTGACTTATCGGCATCCACGCTGGCAGCAGCGCCCGAGCTGCCAACGTCTGGGGCCTATGCCACCGTTGTCACCTTTTCTCCCCATCCCCACGAATACTTTTCGGGCACCGCTCGCCCTCTACTCACGCCTGTAGCGGAAAAAGCCTGGCAATTAGCACAGCTAGGTATTCATCAGCTCGTGATGCTGCCATTCAACCACGCACTAGCTGAGTTGAGCCCTCAAGAATTTGTCGAGAAAATACTGATTAGAGGGCTAAAGGCACAGCGTATTAGTGTCGGCAGTGATTTTCATTTTGGCAAAGGCCGTAGTGGTAATGCGCAGATGCTGATGGATATTGCAGCGGCGTATGGTGTACCCGTTGTGTTGGTGCCGCTAAAGCATGAGAAGGGCGATCGCATTAGCAGCTCCCGCATCCGCGAAGCACTTCAATCCGGTAGTCCAACCACTGCCACCCAGCTTTTAGGCCGTCCGTACACCCTCACAGGTAGAGTCGTACAGGGCAAACAGCTCGGCAGAACCATCGGGTTTCCTACCGCCAACCTTCAGCTACCGGCCAAAAAATTCTTACCTTGCACAGGCGTGTACAGCGTACGTATTTACGGCACGCCAAACGCTGACGCAGAACCACTCAAAGGCGTGATGAACATTGGCCACCGCCCCACAGTCAATGGGCAAACGCTCAGCATAGAAGTCCATATATTGAACTGGGCAGGTGACCTATACGGCAAAATGCTGACCGTAAGTTTGGAGAGCTTTGTCAGAGCGGAACAAAAGTTCGATTCGCTAGATGCGCTAAAGTCACAGATTGCAAAAGATCGAGATATAGCAGCAGCGACGCTCTAAAGAGTGGCTGTAAACAGCCTCTGTTAAACAAATGTAGACATCAATAGATTTTTCACCTACTCTTAACCTGATTTCACTAGCGTAATAGGAGGCAAAGTACTTCGCTTTACCAAATGAAGCTTTCATTTGAGGTACAAGCAAAGTGCCAAACGCCTACTGAATCTACTGGAAAGTATCTACTGAATATGAGTTTAAAGCGTCGGAATTTTTTGATGTTTTTGGGTGCAACCGCAGGGTCTACAGCCCTAGGAACGTTTGGCTGTCAGGCAACAAAGCCCAGCGCAACCGGGGGGACGACTGGTGGCACAGCAGGTAGTGCAGCGGGTGGCGCAGAAGTTGGCGCAGAAGTTGCAGCCGGTGGTGCTTCTGGTGGAAAAGCTGTCGCTGCTAGCTCACCGTTCAAGCCGCTGAAGAGTCCGCTACCGTATGAAGCCGTCAGCATCAGCGCCGACCGGCAGCCTTTGGAGTACAGCCAGTACGCAATTCAAGACGATATCGTGCTGCCTGATGGCTTTACCTACGACGTGGTTGCCTCCTGGGGAGATCCTGTCGGCGACTCACGATTCGGCTACAACAACGACTATTTATCATTTATTCCGACCGGCCCTGATGAAGGGTTTTTGACCGTTAACTTTGAATACATCAGCACCGGAACCTGGGAGCAAACCTATCAAAAGGTCACAGGTAAATCCCTGCCATTTGAAGCGGTAACCGAGGCGGTCAAAAAGCTAGAAGACGAAGCAGTCAATGCATTCTCGCTACCTGAAAGCAATCCACTAAAGGGGCAGATCAAGCAAATTTCCAAAGAAGCTTTGATAGATCAGGGCCTGGGCGTAATTACGGTCCGCCGAGCCGCCAACGGGCAATGGGTGCGCGTTCCCAAAGAAACCGATAGGCGAGTTTCGGGCATTGCGGGACTTGAAGATGGAAACTACATTAAGTCGACGGGCCCAGCAACATCTGTATTTGTGAAAGAAGAGGTACAAGGATACTCAGATGGACTTGGGACTAACATCATTGGGACATTCGGCAACTGTGCAGGCGGTACAACGCCTTGGGGTACCGCGCTCAGCGCTGAGGAGAACATTCAGTCTCAGGTACCGGAAGCGGTGTACGGTGACGGATCCTCTTTTGAACCTGCAGAGAAACCTTTTGACGCCGGATTTGGCGGTCAAGGCAATGTGTTTGGATTAGCAGGAAATAAATACGGCTGGATTGTGGAGATTGACCCGAGCGATCCGAATGACTATGGCACGAAACATACGTGGATGGGCCGCTATCGGCATGAGGCGGTGGGCATTCGAGCAGAGGCTGGGAAGAAGCTGGCGTTTTATTCGGGGTGCGATCGCCGAGGTGGCCACGTCTATAAATTCATCAGCACTAGCACCGTTAACGACCCTACAGATAAAGCCAACTCACGGCTTATGACGAATGGAATGCTCCACGCTGCGAAGTTCAACGCTGACGGGACGGGTAGCTGGATTCCGCTAGCACTCGATACGCCGGTGAATCCGGTGATGCCTAGTGAAGTGATGGGTGGGATGGTGACGTTACCTAAGCGGCCCGATGGGGGATTTGTGAAAGTGGAGGAAGATGCGATCGCTCGCCAACTCGCAGAAAAATTCGCCACCCTCGGTGACCTCTACACCGGCACCAACACCCAAAAGCAAGGCGCAATCCTCATCGACGCCCACTTCGCCGCCAACGCCGCAGGCGCAACCCTCACCGCCCGTCCTGAAGATACCGAAGTCGCCCCAGACGGCACCTTATTTATCGCCTTCACCTCCGGCGCACCCGGTGGCGACGGTGGCCCAGATAAAGCTATCTTCGTCGGCCCCAACGGTGAAGAAAACTACGAAGCAGGCTGGATAATGAAACTCACAGAGGATCAAAACGATCCAGCTGCACTCACTTTCCAGTGGGAAATGTTTGCAACCGGCGGCGAACCCTCAGACGGCGGTTTCGGCTTTGCCAACCCAGACAACCTAGAGTTCGACTCACAAGGCAACCTCTGGGTCGTCACCGACATGTCTACCAGCACACACAACAAAGCCGTTCCCAAGCGCATCGTCGAGGAAGGCAAAACGCTAACAGGCAAAGACATGCTCGGCATCTATGGCAACAACTCACTCTGGCAGATCCAGCGAGAGGGCAAAGCTGCAGGCGAAGCCAAAATGTTTGCCTACGGTCCCATGGAATGCGAACTTACCGGTCCATTTTTTAACGAAGACAGCACTGCGCTGTTTATAGCAGCTCAGCATCCTGGCGAGCGGAACGGCACACGTAAAGAGATGGCCAGCGAAACCCGAGAGTTTGAGATGAAAACCACTGATGGGAAAACGTTCTTTCAAAAGAGAGACGTGCCGGTGGGCTCAAACTGGCCAGGAAAAACAGCCGATGCGCCGCCAAAGCCGTCAGTTGTAGTCATTCGGCGAACTGAGGCAGGAACCAGCATCACGTAGCTATGGCAACCTATCGCTATGATGATTAGCGGTTCTTTCTTTCTAAAACCGCTAATCATTTTATGTCCCTCTCTCAAACCCTTTGGCAAGCCAACCAAGACCTTGCCAACGCCTCCCTACAGAACCCATTCGTACAGGGCATCGGTGACGGCTCCTTGCTAAAGGAAAAATTTGCCTACTACGTCGGTCAAGACGCCTTCTTTTTAGAGGCCTTTGCTCGCGCCTACAGCATTGCTGCAGCAAAAGCACCAGACTGGGAGAGCTTTCAAACCTTTCACGCGCTCGCTGAAGGCGTTTTGCAGGAGCTAAACCTGCATCAGGGCTACGCCCAGTCTTGGAATGTAGACATCAAAACCGTGGAACCAGGGACTGCAACTCGGCAGTACACAGATTTTTTACTGTCTACAGCTTGGAGCCAACCTGTAGGCATTACGGCTGTAGCGATGTCGCCTTGTATGCGGCTATACGCCTACCTAGGTCAGCAGCTAGCAAAAAGTGACCACCCAACCCATCAGTACCAGGATTGGATTGCCACTTATAGCAGTGACGAATTTGAACCCTTGGCCAAACAGCTCGAAGCGATAGTCGATCAGCATTCGAGTGATACACCGCTGACTCGCTCTACCTACCGGTATGCCATGGTTTGCGAGCGAGACTTTTTTCAAGCGGCTTGGCAGTTTTAGGGTTCACTTTTGAATCTTCTTCGGGCGTGCCACCGGGGAAGCTTTTGGTACCAAGGGGTTGAACAGCGTCACCTACAGCTTGGGCAACTTGCACAGCCTGTTGGTTACCAGCGGCACCTTTGCCAGGCTCAGCGTCTAACTTAATATTTTCGTTTTGTTCAGTCGCCATAAAATGGGCTCCTTTTTCTGATGTCGTAGTCTAGAGTAGGAAACACAAGCAGGGCGGCGCGTCTTGCCTCGGTTCATAGACCACTCCATCAACAGAAAGAGATTATTCGTAAAGCGGTAGTAGAGAAATCGACATGGCGACAACCCTAACGATTACCCCCAAAACCATCCAGCTCTCACCTGGCTCGGACGTAGTTCTACAGGGTCAAACATGGGCTGATTATGAAGCGCTGTTGGCAACGAGAAATGAAAGATCCAACATTAAAATCTACTTCAATGCCCAAACTCGAACCATTCGGCTAATGTCTCCTTCGCCCCGTCATGGCAATCGCTCACGTGCGCTTTCAAAGTTTGTGGAAAGTCTGCTGGAGCATCAAGGGCGAGACTATCAAAATTACGATCCCATTACGCTTAAAAAATTTAATGAGAAGGGCATAGAACCAGATTCTTGCTTCTATATTGCTAACTGGCAAACAGTGCTTGGAAAAGAAAAGATTGATTTAGAAATCGATCCGCCGCCAGATTTAGTTCTGGAAGTTGACTTAACTTCTTTGACACAGCCACAGGCTTATGAAAGCATCGCATCGCCTGAGCTGTGGATTTATCGAGAAGAAAAGCTGAGCATATACACTTTGGAGAGTGGGCGTTATGTTAAGAGCATAGATAGCCCTACGTTTCCGGGCATTCCAGTAATAAACCTCATGCCTGAATATGTGGAGAAGGCCTGGCGAGAGGGAACCAGCGTAGCCGTTAGACAGTTCAATGCTTGGCTGCAATCTTCGCTATGACTTTGGCCGCAAAAATTTCAGGGTGATGCCGCCCGTGCCGCCCAGCTCGCCGCCCGTGCCGAGAATACAGAGTTCACCTTTGGCATTTACCTGAACGGATAAGGTAATTTCTTCTAGCTGCAAGCCATTGCTTTCTTCAGTTTTGAGGCTTTGTGCGTCTTCGGCAAAAACTTCGTTGACCACGTTTATCATGTCTTGCATTTGAGCCTTTAAGACGTTGGCTTTGATTTGGAGCAATAAAACCTTAAGCTATGTGCGGTTAGCACATTCATGTCTATGGCTTGGTTCGTCAAAATTGAACGTGGCATCGTCGATAAACCTCGTTTCGATCAGTTCGTCGGTGCTCACATCGACTACGTCAACAGCCTAATAGGAAAAGGCCATCAGGCTCGCAGTGGATACTGGGCAGAACGAGGCGGCGGCATGCTAATTTTTCAGGCTGAGTCCATGGAAAAGGCCAAGTCTCTCGTTGAGGCCGACCCGCTCATCGAAAATAACTGCGTAGACTACGAGCTACACGAATGGTGCATTGTGGCAGAGCCCAAAAGCTAAACATGATTTGTCTGGCCTCCGGGTAGTGTTGCTTACGTAACAGGAGCAGGAGCTACGTTACGAGGATTCCAACGCGATCGCACCTCTTCAATATGCATCGTCTCCTCATTCTTCTTAAGATGCCGAGGACTACTCTCAAAAGAAAGAGAAGACGGCAGCGCATCAACGCCATACTCTTCTCGAATAAAGCGATCTACTTCAACAAAAGAAGGAGAGAACACATTGTCTAGGGATTGCCCCTGTGACTTGAGATAGCGCCGCAGCCCTGCGGAAAACAGTCCCGTACCATCGTCAAAAAAGCGTTCTGTTGTTGCCCCGTACAAGTCGTATGGATGAAACGACAAATCGTCGGGCGCTTGGCTCGCAACCCACGACGAATAGCACCAGTACTCGCCAAAGGTTTTGAACTGGTTGGCAGAGCGCATCATGAGGCGCAGCCAGTCGTCTTCCGAGTCGAAGAACTGATTGATTCGCTTAGCGAAAGACTGCAAATGCGATCGCCGAAACCACATATGGTGAGGAATGAAAGTCCCCACCGGATCTTTGGCCCCAGGCACACCCAGGACCTGATTAATCCATGTCTCCCAATTGGAGACGATGCTAGGGTTGCCCCACTCGTTGTGCTGAAGTAGCGCAAATGTACGTTTCAACGCACCACCATCTTCAGTAAAGATAGGCCAAGTCGCCACTGGCAACAGATCACTATCCCAAACGAGATACCACTCGCTCAAGTCAGAAATAGCCTCAAAGGCACCTAACTTGAGCAACTGCTGGTAAAACCAACCAGGTGTGTAGAGAGATTTTCCCAAATCAAGCTCTGCGCAGATAGCATCTTTTGTGAGCCCAACAGGCTGAAAAAAGACTTCCTCTGGATGAACCTGCAGAGGCACATTCCACCCCTCGGAAACTCTCCTTAAAGCCGCTGCCTCCTCAGCAGGGGCAACAATATGGATCGTCCGAGGAGCGTAGTGGTGGGTCAAGCCCTCTAGCACCGCGCGCGTATTCCATCTGGTTTTGAAAAGAGGAATAACAATGTCAAAGACTTCTTGCATCATTTTTTCTTTACCGTGATGAAACTAACTGTCGTCTATACGCTAGCGAGCAACTCTTCAGAAACAGCTTCAAAGGAAGGCAGCTGTTCGGCAGGGATATGCTGAGCTATCGTTGAAGGATCTTCTAGGCCAACATCCTTACAGAGTGGATCGATACCTAGACCGTTGCGAGGGTACTTTTCGCAACGTGCCTGATAGTCGCTAATGGCAGCAAATAGCTCGACTTGAGATAGCTCTCCGAGGTAGCCGCACTGCCCGCTGGCACCTTTTGGCAAGGGTGCCACGAGGCTGCCGCCTCGCTTTTCACCTATCTTGACTTGCGCAGCCCAAAGTGTGTCGCGGTTGAGCATGACATCGTGCCAGAGGCTGAGGCCAAAGATGCTGATGAGATTGAGGATGCGATCGCACTCCGCCTCACTAATCCATCCCTGACGATAGCTCAAGAACGCACCAAAACCCATCCCAATCGCCACCGCATGACCATGCAACAACCCTGATTCAATCTCAAAGCCAGGCGACCAAGTATGGCCATAGGCATGGGGCCGACACTGATGAGTCTCATACAGATTGTCGTACTCAGCTTCTACATAGCTGCGCATCGCCGCACCCAAGATCTTTTGAGAAAGCGCCGAAATCTCGTCTGTCGACTGACAGTTAAGCGCACCAAAGCGAGTTTCAATCAGCTCGGCCCCTGCCCGCTCCAAATCGTCAAACAGCTCAGCATCCTTCACTGTCGCCATCTAAATGATCTCAGCAACACCATTGCGCTACCATCCCTCCCGCAGCGTCTTAAAGAAAGAGCGATCGGTGATAGACAACACAGGCGCATGGTAAGCCCCAAACAAATTCTTGTAGCCAAAGCCATCACAGCAGGTACGCGGAGAAGGGCCCGCATCAATCCCGGCCACAATCGAAGTAGAAAGCATCACATAGGGCGTGTTGCGGTGGTACAGCGCACAGGCCAAACCGCCCGTATCAGCTAATACACCACCACCCACAATCAGCACAGGCTCATTGCGAGACACACCCAAGCGCTTAAAGTCACCCAGCATTCGCTCAACGGTATGAATGCCCTTATCGACCTCCATTGCCCGGTACACCAGCTTATCTAGCTGAATACCGTGAAAATCGAAGTAATGCTCAATCTTTTCCCCATAAAAGCGCTCTACGTTTTGATCAATCAAACACACACAGCGACCAGACGCACTGTACATGTCTTTAATGAGTGTTTGATGAGGCTCCAGAGAATCCTCCACCACTCTAATAGACGTAAAAGTACTGTGGGTCATCACAGCTTCCACCGCCTGATCGTCCTCTGTACTCACAACAAAGCCAGCACTCTGCCGATAGCTAGATGTGGGATGAACAGCATGAGGGTCACTCACAATTAACTGATCAACCAACGCTGCATAAAACGATTCTTCTGGCCCTGAAAGCAACACAGACAGCAATCGTTTTTTAGCCAACGAATCCTGCTGCAATCGAGACGCAAACTTAGACCACTCTGCACCAACCGATAAATCAAAGGCCGACAGCAACTCAGAGAGCAAAGTGAAAAAACTCGACAAAGACGAACTCAACCCACTGCGCAACCGCCGACAGGGGGCAAGCCCCTCAATAGCACCAGCTGCCACAAACTGCTGCCCTAGCTCAGGAGAAAAGGCATCGCTTTTAATCAGCGTTAGCAGTAAATCTTTGAAGTTGGGGCTGAAACACACAGTGTTGATCGCGTGGTTCAGGTCGTTGTCATTTAAGGGAGCACTGTCGAAGGTATCGATAAACGCTCGCACCGCCGGGATTGTCTGGGTCATATCTTTCTGTGAAAAAGCTACTTAAGGCGAAGGAGGTACCCTTTGCCTTGACTGTCAGCAAAGTAACATAAACAAAAATTAAAATATGAAGAGAAGAATGCAGAAAAGTCATATCTCAACGTGATATGGTATCGACTCTGCATTTCTAGAGTGGAAGTTGCATCAACAGATACGTGACAGGTTGTTATAGGCGAGTTGTTATATTAAAGAGATGGCTAAGTCAAACTCAAAACAACCCTCCAAACAATCTACTGGCGGCATCAAAATCGTGGCGGCCAACCGCCAAGCCCGCTACCAGTACGAAATTTTAGAGACCTACGAAGCGGGCATCGTCCTCACCGGTACGGAAGTGAAATCTATCCGTGAGGGCAAAGTGAACCTACGCGATGGGTACGCCAATGTCCAACGCGGCGAAGCATGGCTACACAACGTGCACATCTCGCCGCATAGCATGACGAATCTGGCCTACAACCATGAGCCTAGGCGCATACGAAAGATGCTGCTGCATAAGCAAGAGATTCGGAAGCTCATCGGTCAGGTAGAACAAAAAGGGTTAACGCTGGTACCGCTTAAGATGTATTTGAAGGGTGGCCGTGTGAAGGGCAGTTTTGGTCTCGGGCGAGGGAAAAAGCTGCACGACAAGCGTGAAAGCCTGAAGAAGAAGCAGGATAAACGCGATATGGCCCGCGCCATGAAATCAGCAAACCAGTAAGCATAGGCGTCTCGAGCGTCTCGAACATCGCTGAAGCATTTCAACAATCTGAAGAGGTTTGGACAGCCAAGTTTGGACAGCCAAGATGGCTATCCTACGGGGGCTGCGGTCGCCCGATCGATCGTATCGACGACCTGCTCGTAAATCTCCTCGGCTTCTTTTGGTGTATTACCAATGCAGGTGAGGCCAAGCTTGCCATATTCACTCAAGCAACCCATCAGGTGAAATACCACACCGACACCATCGATAGAGCTAAAGTGCAGCTGTTCACCCATGATGATATCCATCAAATCATTTGGTAGTAAGCCGCGATAGGCATCCTTTTGCAAATTGTCAGAAGCCCGATAGCACTTAGCCTGACCATTTTTTGTGTAAAACTTTCCGTCTTCCAAGTCATAAGTTCCATTCGTCAGCAGCTTCAGCGCCATGAATGGATGTGTCGTGCCGCCTTTGCGCAGGTTGATTTCAATCGCCTGTAAATTCCAAGGCTGTTCTTTGTTTTCTGGCTGGTACACGGCGATAAAATCGACGCTGTAGCGTTCGATTGCTCCCTTCGCAGCTAAGTTTTCGCCTACTTTACGGCCCATTTCTTGGAGCGCCAAGCGGTAGGAATCATCGGCGGGGAAGGTGCAGCCGAGGAAAATTTGACCGTCTGGGCCACCGAGCACTTGATCGTGCGTGGATAGAATCTCGACATTGCCTCTGGGCGTGACGCGGCCTTGGACACTAGGTGAATACTTTTCTTCGCCTTCGATGAAGGCTTCTGCGATCGCACCCAATTCCTTAATCTTCTTTGCAAAAGACGCCCAAGTCTCGATCCCACACTGAAACCGCAGCTCACGAAACGCCTCCTGAATCGCCACCGTCCGCTCCGCACCACTGGCTTTCCCCGGTGCCACCGTCCCCAGCGAAGCCAACGACAGCAGCGCATTACCCTCACCAGAAAAACCTTCATTCAGCTTGATCACAATCCGCTGTAGCGTCGGCTGTCGCTCCCACAGAGCCGAGGCAAACGAAGCCAGCTCTGTCACGTTATGCGTCAGCTCACTTCCATCGGGCAACGGGATACCGCACTCAGCAAAAATTTGCCGACTGCCGCCTTTCGTACCCCAGTACAGTAGGTCTGGATCTACTGCTAGCAAGGGCAAGTCTAGCTTCAGCGCCAAATCCTTCTCCATGGCAGTGGAGTTGTAGCAGGTCATGTAAGCCTCATCGGGCTTGATTTTGTCTTTGATACGGCGGATGAGTCGGGGGCGGTCGAGGATTTTTTCGGTGAGCGATCGCAAAGAAGAATCGTAGGTCGAAAATAGGTCAAGGCGATCGCGCGCATGAGAGCTCGGAATCCCTGGCAGCAGCTCTAAGTAATAGTCCACAATGCTCGGGTGCAGCGGCTGAGATGTCACATAAATTAGTCGCGTCTCCGGATTGCGTAGCCGAATCAACGCAAACAGCAGCCGTTCTTCATAATGATGAACCCCCTCCACCTTCATTAACTCCGCTTGATCCAAACTCAAAGAAGGCACCACCAAAATCTGCCGAGGGCTCCGGTCAAAATCATCAATCGACTGCCACCGCTCTTTTAGCTGCTCCTGTAGGTGCGCAAAGTGCTCATCCGCAGGCCCTTTAACCTCATCTTCAGAGGGGCGAACAGATTGTGTGTGGCCTAACACAGCTTCGGCAGTGGCCATAAAACGCTCCTTGTATCAGCGGGTTATCGACAGGACTGAGTAAATCTTCCTTCAAAGCTTAATACGCATTAGTCCCAGCACTTTATGTCAAAAGTTCAAAGATTATCTGGAGATTAAGGTAGGCTCTGCCGAATTAATCCTTCAGTTAGCACAAAAAATGAATACAAAAAATCGATGCGATCTTAGCGATCACATCGATTTAGTTCACTTAGGAGTTCCAAAAACGGAACACTAAAAAGCAAGGCTGAACCCAACTCCTAGGGGTCAGTCTGCAAACTCTGCGGCTGCAAATAGATGATCATTTGCTCCACACCGCGCTGAATTCTACGCGTGACGGTCATTGGGCTGACCCCAATACGCTCAGCCACTTCCTTACGGGAAAGCCCCTTAAAGAACACAAACTCAATCGCAGAGCGTGTTTTTTCCTCAAGCTGACTCATTGCTCGCTGAATCTGCTGACGGTCTTCTTCAAGGCCCTGTAGCAGCTGGTAGTGAATGTCTGGCAAGGTGTCGCCTAGCGTAATACTCGAATCAATCTGATGACAAACCGTCGCATCTAGGCTCAGCGGCATCCGATTTTTATTAGCAAGCTTGACCTGACGCCATTCTTGAACAGATACCGACAGCGCTTCGGCCATTTCAATATCAGAAGGCTGACGACCATACTTGCGAATCAGCTCAGCCTGACGCTTCTGACCTTCTTTTTGAAGATCTTGCCAGCGCCGGGGAATCTTAACTGTAGTGCCGCGATCGCGCAAAAAGTGAAGCATCTCCCCACGAATGTAGGGCACCGCAAAAGAACTAAAAGCGCAGCCTTGACCGGGGTCAAAACGCTCAATAGAACGAATCAAACCAATGTAACCAATCTGTTCGAGATCTTCATAGGGTTCAGCACACTGGTGGCTGACCCGGTGAGCAATCTTGCGGACGAGCCCTGCATTGAGACGAACTAGCTTGTTGCGGAGCCGAACAGAACGGTCAACTTTGTACTGCATAAGCAGTTCCATGCCGCGAGAGCGCAGCTGTGCCGATTTGGCCGACTTAGCTGATCTAGCCGATTTAGTAATAGAAGAAGAAGCCATATTTACTGCAGCGGTAACTGCGTCGAAGCGGTGTTGCGTGAATTAAATTCATTCTCGGGAAGTGGCCCTTCTCTCACCATCGTTGAAACACGGTAGTCGCTAAATACAGCCCCAAAAAACGTCAGCGGATACACGCATAGCCCTGCAAACACAGCCCTAGCCGCAAGTCCTGAAAGCACCTCTCTCCCAGCAGCACAGGTCCATAAGTCCGTAGTTACACGAAGGGGCAAGTTAATTATCGAGTTTTGTTTTTTTAACGCTTGATGCTTCCCAAACAGTTGAAAAAAACTCAGCGATCGCATCGCGTTTTCACGGAAATTGCACTATCTTTTTCGACAGTCAGCCGTCAGTTATCTCACCCATCAGCCGCTCACTCACCCACTGATTAGCAGGCTAGAAGAACTCCAAAAAGAACCTTAAGAAACCCCAAAAAACGAGAAAGGAAACCCGTAATCGCAAAGGTTTGTAGAATTCAGTACACTTTTAAGTAGAAAATTTGTGAGCATCCCTAAAACTCAAGAGCAGGCTATTTATGAGCAGTACCAGTAATTTCCGCCAGGCCATTCAAGACGCCCAAGGACAGTCTTTGGTCGGGCCTAACGTCATCGCCAACGCCCTACCCTTCGTCGGTGGCGGCCTCATCCTGACCGCAGTAGGCACCTTTGGCGGGCTCAACGTGCTAAGGACCAATCCCGGCATCTTCATGCCCACCTTCATCGCAGCGATGGTGGCACAAATCGCACTCTTCTTCTTTGCCCAAAACGTAGCTAACAAAGGAAACAACAGCGTCGCCTTGCCTATGCTGGCCACCTACGGGCTGCTGTCTGGCTACACCTTGAGCGGGCTCGTGGCCGTCGCACTGCAAACCAATGGCGTCGGCATTCAAGGCGTTGGCTTCGCGGCGTTGGCCTGTGGCCTCACGTTCATTGCAGCTCGGCCGATCGGCTCCAATCTGTCCGAAGAAGACGGCATGGCGCTTGCCAAGACGGTTCAGCTTGGCATCATTGCCCTAGTCGTTGTCGTTATCGGCCAATTCGCATTTAGCCTATTTGGCGGGCACACACCCAACTTTCTAGAAATTGCTATCTCTGCCATTGGCGTTCTGCTATTTGCTGGCGCAGCGGTTGTCGATTTCTTCGTACTGCCTCGCACCTATACAGACGACCAGGCACTGCCTGCGGCGCTCTCGATGTATCTCACATACATCAATCTGTTTGTGTTTATTCTCAGACTGTTGATCGCATTCAATAGCAGAGATTAGGAAAACTCATAGTTCTCTCAACGGCCCCTTCTCCTTACCAATAGGGAGAAGGGGCTTTAAAGTATTTAGGCAGCGCTTCCCGTATTACCTTTCCAAATTCGCCTATGTTTGACACCATCGTCCTTAAAAAAGAACTAGAGCAGCTCTGTGAGCGCCTGAGCAAAGCTCAGGAATATCTTTGACGTCCCTGCCCTCAACGCCAAAATCCAAGATTTAGAACAGATATCCGCACAGCCCGACTTTTGGGACGATCAGGCTAGCGCGCAAAGGCAGCTCCAAGAACTCAACGACTACAAATCCAACCTCGATCAGGTAAAGGGATGGAAAACAGGTGTAGAAGATAGCGGCGCTATTTTAGAACTCTTAGAACTAGAACAAGACGAAGCCCTGCTTGGCGAAGCTGAAACTACGGTGAATCGGCTCAACCGCGAACTCGACCAGTGGGAACTACAGCAGCTACTATCCGGCCCCTACGATAAAAAAGGAGCCGTTCTCTCTATCGACGCAGGCGCAGGCGGTACAGATGCGCAAGACTGGGCCGAGATGCTACTGCGCATGTACACCCGGTGGAGCGAGCAAAATGGCTATCGCTTTACGCTGATTGAAAAATCTGACGGCAACGAAGCCGGATTAAAATCAGCCACTGTAGAAATTGATGGACGCTACGCCTATGGCTACCTTAAAGGCGAAAAGGGCACCCACAGGCTGGTGCGAATTTCACCGTTCAATGCTAATGGCAAACGGCAAACGAGCTTTGCGGGCATAGAAGTCATGCCGATTCTCAATGAAGAGGTCAAGCTTGATATTCCTGATAAGGATTTAGAAATTAAAACCTCTCGCTCAGGCGGTGCGGGCGGCCAAAATGTGAACAAGGTAGAGACAGCGGTGCGCATTACCCATTTACCGACTGGGATTTCGGTGCGCTGCACGCAGGAGCGATCGCAGCTCCAGAACAAAGAAAAAGCGATGGCATTGCTTACCTCCAAGCTGCTCGTCATCGCGCAAGAGCAGCGCACCCAAGCCATCGCCGACATTCGCGGCGACATGGTAGAAGCCGCCTGGGGCAACCAAATTCGCAACTACGTATTCCATCCGTACCAAATGGTCAAAGACCTGCGCACCAACGTTGAAACCACCGCCGTCACCGACGTGATGAACGGCGAGCTCGAAGACTTCATTCAAGCCTACCTACGCCAAGAGAATCAGCTTGTGCAAGAAAGTACTGCCCTCTAAGTCTGGGCGGTTTAATCTGCACCCTGTAATCTAGGAAAGCAAAGCTACGTCGCAAAGTCCTCTATATCCTCAAATTTCACCATGAGCACTGAACCATCGACCTTAACCACTGAACCGGCTCAGCCCACAGCAGAAAAAAAATCCACCCTAGATGAACCCGCCCCCAGCTTTATCAAACTCGCTATGCGCAACATGGTGAAAAAAGGTGGGAAATCGCTTTACCACTTTTTCCTGTCTTTCGTTGGACTACTGGGGCTATTCATCGGCCTCGCCTATCTCACTCGGTAGGATCTCACTCGGTAGGACACTGCTCATCACCCTAATTAAATCACCCTACTTAATTAGTGATAGAAACAAACACCTCACAGCAAAAGGCTGTTGAAATAGCTGTTGAAATAAACGCGAAACCGATTCAGGTAGAAGCTTTTGTGGAGGGGGATACAATTCTCCCGGAGGGTGGTTCTGCCCTAGCACAGATACCCAATCTCACCCCCACTCACTATCAAGATTGGATTCAAAGCTGGATAACCGAGCTAAACCCACGGATCTCTCCTCTCAATGCCTACGAAGTCGGCTTGCGGCTCACCAACGACGCCGAAATTCAACAGCTCAACACCGACTTTAGACAGCAAAACAAGCCTACAGACGTACTGTCCTTTGCGGCCTTAGAAGCGACACTGCCTGGAGCAGACGCGGTACATCGAGAGCAGCCTGTTTATCTGGGCGACATCATCATCTCCATAGAGACAGCCCACAGGCAGGCCCTTCAGGCAGAGCGAACGCTTGCTCACGAAGTCGCTTGGCTCACGGCTCACGGGCTACTCCACCTGCTAGGCTGGGATCATCCAGATGATGAGAGCCTGACAAAGATGCTGGACCAGCAAGACCAGCTGCTCAGTCTCGTATCAGTTCCATAGAAGATGTCACACCTGAGAAATATCGATAAAAAAACTGGCTCAGTTGGGATATCAAAACAAGTTACGTTGACGTATAAATTGGGCAACGTTGACTTATAAAGCAGCTGTTCTGCTGGGGCACTCTTCAGGCACACAGAACGTCATCCCCTAGTAAAGAAAGTCAGCTAGAAATGCCAACGAGGCCTATTTTTGCGTATGTTCTCCCGCAATAGCCAGTATTCCAGACCCAGTAAACTTGCTCGTCGCAGTGCGCGTCTGCGAAATCGCCAGCTCAGTCACACCCGCCGTCCCTCCTCTCATCAGACAATGTCTTCCAATATTCCGCCATTGTCCACGACTGAAGTCTCAACGCCACTGGCACAAGAGCGATCGCAGTCCTGGCAAATTGCCCCCAATCTATTCACCAGCTTCCGATACGCCTGGGCTGGTATCGCCTACGCCTTCCAAACCCAGCGCAACTTTAGAATTCATACCGGTGTTGGCACCGTTGCACTTTTCCTATGCTGGACACTGCACGTAAGCAATATAGAAGTCGCCATCATCTGCCTGACCGTTGGCGCAGTTCTCGTGATGGAAATTCTGAATACCGCACTGGAGTCACTGGTAGACCTCACCGTGGGTCAGACGTATCATGAACTCGCCAAAGTAGCGAAAGACTGTGCAGCTGGGGCCGTCTTGATGGCAGCCATTGTCGCTTTGCTGATCGCGGTATTGATTTTTGCACCACCGCTATGGACTGAATTTAACGCCTATTTTGCGGCCAGCGCGGCCATCACAGGCGCATAATCAAAGCTTATAATGACATCTGCGTTCGCTTTGGCCCATGATTATAGTCATCGATAACTACGACAGCTTCACCTACAACCTAGTGCAGTACCTCGGCGAACTAGGCCAAACCCTCGATATCGCTCGCGACATTGAAGTGTATCGCAACGACCAAATCACACTAGAAGAAATCGTCGAGAAAAAGCCAGACGGGATTGTTATTTCGCCAGGACCCGGCACACCCAACGACGCAGGTATCTCGCTCAAAGTAATTGAAAAGCTAGGACCTACCTTGCCTATCCTAGGCGTGTGCTTGGGTCATCAAAGCATTGGCCAGGTATACGGCGGAAAGGTCATCGGGGCTAGCGAACTCATGCACGGCAAAACCTCTCCTGTACGCCACAATAATACAGGCGTCTTTGCCGGACTCAGCGATCCGTTAACGGCTACGCGATATCACAGTCTAGTAATCGACAGAGAAAGCTGCCCGGCTGTATTGGAAGTCACCGCCTGGGTAGAAGATGGCACGATTATGGGCGTTCGCCACAAAGACTATCCCCATATTCAAGGCGTTCAGTTTCATCCTGAAAGCGTGCTGACAGAATCAGGCAAGGCGCTGCTGAAGAATTTTTTGGTAGGTATTAAAGAATAGAGGCGGCACAGGCAAGAGAGCCATCGGCACAAACTGGCCCATTTTGGCTGCGTAGAATGTCACGTCATGGGTGAGTATATGTAAAACCCCGCGAAACTATTAAGAACATCATGAATCGGCGAAACCTCCTGAAATATGCTGGCGCAACGTTTGTCAGCACGCTCGGATTAGGACTGGCTTCCAAGTATCAATCGACGCAAGCCCAGGTAATAGCCCAGGTAATAGCTCAGGGCGGACCACTGACGATTACGGCTTTGGGTCATACTTCGTTTTTGTTTACCGGCGGCGGACAGCGCATTTTGGTCAACCCGTTTAAGGCAATTGGCTGTACAGCGGGTTACGCGGAGCCCACCGCAGGCGCTGATTTGGTTCTGCTCAGCAGTCGCCTGTTTGATGAAGGGTTCTTGAGCGATCGATACGCAAACAGCCAAGTGATTGATGAACCCGGCGACTACACAGTCAACGGCCTATCGGTCCAAGGCGTCAGCATGCCCCACGACAGACTAAACGGTCGTCGTTTTGGCACAAATGTTGCCTGGGTATGGAATCAAGCCGGCGTGAATGTAGTGCACCTAGGCGGCGCAGCGGCTCCGATTTCTATCGAAGACAAAATTTTGATTGGGCGGCCAGATGTGCTGCTCGTGCCTGTGGGCGGTGGCCCTAAGGCGTATACGCCAGAAGAAGCGGTGGAAGCAGTGCGATCGCTCAATCCTAAAATCGTCATCCCCACCCACTACCGCACTCAGGCAGCCGATGCAGATACCTGCGACATCGTCGGCGTCGATGAGTTCGTCGCACTGATGTCTGGCACACCCGTCACACAGGGCGACAATACCTTTAGCATTGGGGCCGGCAGCCTACCTGGCAGCATGCGTATCGAAGTTTTGAGCTATGCTTTTTAAGCAAGCTTTCTTAAACTAAATCTCTCAACAAGAACCCAAAATCAAACAAATGCAGAGTGAATATCGCCAGCGTCGGCAGGCTGTGCTCAAGGCCATTGGCCAGGGCACAGCTATTTTTTGTAGTGCCCCCACAGCCGTAATGCACAACGATGTGGACTACCTCTACCGGCAAGACAGCAATTTTTTCTACCTCACGGGCTTTAATGAGCCCCATGCAGTCGCCGTGCTGGCACCCTCTCACGAAGAACATAAGTTTGTGCTCTTTGTGCAGCCCAAAGACAAAGAAAAGGAAACTTGGAGCGGCTATCGCACAGGCGTAGAAGACGCCAAAGCAAAATACGGTGCCGACGAAGCCTACCCCATCGAGCAGCTAGACGAAAAGCTGATGGAGTACGTGGCAAAAGCACCTCGACTTTACTATCACTTTGGCCAAGATCGCGCTTTCAACGATCGCATCATTCGACTGTGGCAGCAGGTGCTCGCCAAAATGACCAAAAAAGGCACCGGCCCCGTCGCCATCGAAGACGCAAAGCTGCTGATGCAGCAGTTTCGCCGCATTAAAACGCCTTACGAAGTAGAGCAAATTCGCAAGGCTATCGCCATCAGCGCAGAAGCCCACAATACGGCCCAAGAAATTGCCAAACCAGGCATGTACGAGTACGAGATTCAGGCCGCTATTGAAAATATATTCCGCCGAGAAGGGGCACTAGGACCGGCCTATCCTTCTATCGTCGCTAGTGGGAAAAACGCCTGCATTCTGCACTATGTCGAAAATAATCAGCCGCTCAAGGAAGGCGATTTACTCCTGATTGATGCTGGCTGCGCCTATGAGTATTACAACGCAGATATTACTCGGACATTTCCCGTGGGCGATCGCATCTCCCCTGAGCAAAGAATCATCTATGACCTCGTGCTCAAATCCCAGCTAGCTGCCATCGAAAAAGTACAGCCAGGCCTAGCCTTCAACGAGTTTCACGACGCGGCGACCAGAGTCATCACCGAAGGCTTGGTCAAGCTAGGCTTGCTAGTGGGCGATGTAGACAAACTCATAGAAGAGAAAAAACATAAAGCGTTCTTCATGCACGGAACAGGTCACTTCCTCGGCCTAGACGTACACGACACAGGAATTTTGCGTAATCCAGACAAAACCTGGAAGCCCTTCGTCCCTGGCAACATCGTCACCGTTGAGCCTGGCATTTACATTCCCCCGGTTTACGAACCCACCGAAGGACAGCCCCAAATTGAAGACCGATGGCTGGGTATAGGGGTCCGGATAGAAGACGATGTGCTTGTCACCCAAACGGGTAACGAAATTTTGACCGCAGCGGTCCCCAAAGAACTACCCAATCGGGTGCTAGCAGCTACCCACTAACTTTGCCAAGATAATTTATCAAGGGCGTAACTTTCACCCCAAAAGTTTGAAGTTCCCCACAATTTTACGGATCGAGATCTACGCCCGTTGAACTACGGAGTAGGATGCATACAAATACGGAATTTACTTAAAAGAACATAGTTACTTGTTGTATCTACAAAAAGTTGGGGAACTCTAATAAATGGAACACCGAGAAAATACCTAATTCCATAGTCAAATTCTTCCAACGTCAATTCAAACGTCAAAGCGATAAAAACCCTCTCTTTCCAAAGCCTGAGGCTATTTTTATTCACACACCGCATCCCATCCATCAAACTTTATAGATTTACACTTTATAGATTTACAAAGTGCTGACAAACCTTCACAGTATTTAAAGGAAGGAACCGTCAGCGAATTCATCTTGGCATTTGAGGACACACACTGTGAGATTGCATCGTCTACTGCCCAGCTTGTCTTTAGCGGGGGCGCTATTGATAGCGCTGCCTGCAGAAGCAGCGCGGCTTCAGTTCTGGCGATTCGACCCGCAAGAAAATCGGCTCACCTTCACGACAGACGACAGTATTCGGCCCACCGCGCAGCTGCTGTCAAATCCAACTCGATTGGTTATCGACTTGCCAGGGACAACGATACAAACGCCTGAAAGTCTTGCTGTAGAAGGCCCTATCCACGAAGTCAGCGTTAGCGAGCGTGACGCAGAAACAACCCGGCGCGTTGTGGAATACAACCCTGCCTATACGGTTGACCCTAGCCAAGTACAGGTAAGAGGCGAGAGCGCCCGCCAGTGGACGGTACAGCTCCCCGACGCCACCGAGATACCCACACCAAGCGAGCCCACAGCTAACCGCCCTGCAACAGACGATGCTGCGATCGCTACGGAAGAGACACCTACTGCGCAGCGCAGCACAATTGCCAGCCGCCGTGCACGCAATATTGTCAGCACTCGGCCTGTAGAGGGGGCCCGCACCCGTATTCAAGGCATTACCACCACTACAGACGGTTTCTTCATTCGGACCTCTGGGGAAGCGCCACAAATCGACGTTAGTCGCATCGAAGAAGAAGAAGGCTTACGGTCTATCGCCATAGAGCTCGACCAAACTTCAATCGCACTGGGGCTTACCACCTCTCGGCTGCCGAACAATCGCTATAGCATCGACGGTTGGCGACTCGACCAGACATCGACTGCGCCTGCTCGCGCCCGGATTACCCTAGCCCTAGGCGAAGAAAGTCCTGACTGGGAAATCACCGCAACCCCAAGCGGGATTGTTGTCCTACCGAAAGATGTCTCCATCAGCAGCATCCCCGATGTAGGCGGTGAGTCTGCTGGTGCAGAAACCGTTGCCAGCACCTCACGCCTACCTGCGGCCAACCGCCAAGCCGACACAGGTGAGCTGCCCACTCTGCCCAATGGTCGATTTACCGTCGTGCTCGACCCTGGACACGGCGGACGAGACCCTGGCGCTGTGGGCATCAACGGTCTGCAAGAAAAGCAGGTCGTCAACGACATTACGCCACAGGTAGCACAAATTTTGCGCGAGCAAGGCGTCAACGTAGTGCTCACCCGCAGTAGCGATATAGAAGTTGACCTTGCGCCACGCGTACAAATTGCTGAGCGAGCCAACGCCACTATCTTCGTGAGCATTCATGCCAACGCTATCAGCATGAGCCGCCCAGATGTGAACGGACTAGAGACCTTTTACTCCTCAGATGCCGGACAGCGGCTAGCGAATACGGTGCACAGCACTATCCTCAGCGAAATGGGCCTGCGCGATCGCCGTGTCCGCAGCGCCCGGTTCTACGTCATCCGCCGCACCTCCATGCCTGCCATCCTCGTCGAAACGGGCTTTGTCACAGGCGCGGAAGATGCCCCGAATCTGGCAGATCCTGCTTGGAGAGAACGGATGTCGAGAGCGATCGCGCGTGGCATCTTACTCCATCTCCAGCGTGGCGTTTAAGCACGTCGAGAACAATATAAGACGCGGCTTATAATACCTAAACAGAACCTAGTAGAGCCGATTCGTTTCGGTAAGAGCTATGAGCCGCACTCGCATCCTGGATGCCAATAGTAGCTACACCTTCAGCAAATACTTTGAGCTGAACTTTGATGCCTCGGATATCTTTGCCGAGCTAGGATGTACCTTTAGTCGAGGTCCGCTGACCTTCCCTGACTATACTGGCTCTATAGGCTTTAGTAGCGACCTACGGCGACGGCTAGAACTTGCGCTAAAAGTTGCCAACATCACCAGTGAGATGGCTAGGCGCGAAGGCCTCATTGCTCCAATTCTTTTTGAGATATGTGGCTACGCCGAGCAAGAATTAAAAATTGAGTACAGAGTTGAAGTTAGCAATCTACTAAAAGGCACACTCGATTACTTTATTCCCGCACAGCAAAACCTCCTAGTCATTGAAGCAAAAAACGCTGACTTGGGCCGAGGCTTCACACAGCTTGGCGCAGAGTTGATTGCACTCGACCAATGGACAAAAGAAGAAACGCCTATCCTGCACGGCGCCGTTACGACAGGTGAAAGCTGGAGATTTGGACAGTTTCACAGGGCAGAGCGCAAAGTCGTACAGGACACTAAGCTCTACAGTATTCCGCTAGAACTTGAAAAACTGCTTTCAATTCTCCTAGGCATCATTCAGCTATCCCCCACTGCACCGACAATCACACCCTAGGGACGCCAGCACTGCTACGCTCTCTCTTCATATCAATCGATGCCGGACAATTTACTTCTGCTCTGGATGCTGAACTGCCTCACAGGCAATCCCAACCTTGCCCAGAAAACGAATCATCTGATGCAGCCTACCAAGGCTGCGCTGATTGAAATATAGTGCGAGCCTTGGCAACGCTTCCGTTTCATCACCGCGCTCAACGTCAAAAGCAGACACTTCTCGAATCGTGCCCTTGGTCAAAATATCGCCAAACTCGTCATTCAACTGCTCGATGCCCCCCGAACACAGTGGAGCCTTGAGCCGAATAACGAGTTGACCATTCACATAGCGGCTAGAGTGGTACATCCGATAGAAGCTTTCAATCGATTCGAGCGCATCGTCGATACTTTCTGTGAGGTGGTACAGGCTAGTATCGTCAGAGCTAATGAGGCCTTGATCTAGCAGGCGATTACGAATGTAGTAGTCCCAGCTTTTCCAGTAGTCGCCGCCAGGCTTATCGATTAGCACTAGCGGTAGCGGGCTCGCCTTTCCCGTCTGAATTAGGGTTAGCGATTCAAAGGCTTCGTCTTGGGTGCCAAAGCCGCCGGGAAATAGCGCGATCGCATCACTCTCCTTTAAAAAGAACAGCTTGCGAGTAAAAAAGTACTTAAAGTCAATCAGCTTGCCATCGCCTGTGATGACGGGATTCGCGCCTTGTTCAAACGGTAGCTGAATATTGAGGCCAAAAGATCTGTCGCGTCCAGCCCCTTCGTTACCGGCCTGCATAATGCCGCCGCCAGCACCCGTCATCACCATAAAGCCCTGCTTCGCTACCCGCCGCGCAAACTCCACCGCCATGCGATATTCAGGCAAATCACTCTGCGTTCGTGCCGAGCCAAACACCGTAATCTTCCGGGTATGGCGATACGGGAAAAATGCCTTAAAGCCCTCCTCCATATCCAGCAGAGAGTAGCCCAAAATCTTCCAATCAAGGCGTTCAGCCTCTTGTCCAGCCATTCGCACCAGCGTTTCTAATGTCTGCGCAACCAGCTCACCATTTTCCAAACTTGGCAGCTTATCTATCAGTTGAAGGACATCGGCACGCAGCCGCTGTTGGCTGAGCCTATCACTACCATAGCCAGAACTAGCAACCATAACCCAAGCAAAAGACATTACCGTCAGCAGCATAACAGGCATATCGGCCCATAAAATCTACCCAGCAGATTAGTCCACCCAAATTAACTGAGCAAGCCCCTCAAACAAAAGCTTCAACAAACATAAAAAGAGGCACCAGCCCCTGCCAGTACCTCTTTTCTGTTTGTTTTTACGGTAAATGCTGCTCTATTTTGCTTCGAGCCGAGAAGCGATTCGATTTAAAGATACTTCTCTAGCGTATTTGCCAAAGTCGTCTTAGGCACCGCACCCACCACCATATCTACTCGCTGCCCACCTTTGAAAATCATTAGGGTAGGAATACTACGAATACCGTACTGACTAGCCACGCTTGGGTTTTCATCGGTATTGACCTTAACAACCTTGACTTGGCCGTCATACTGTTCAGAAATTTCGTCTACGACGGGAGCAACCATACGGCAAGGTCCACACCAGGGAGCCCAGAAGTCTACAAGGACCGGGGTCTCATTTTCCAAAACTTCTTGCTTAAATGTCGAATCTGTGACCTGTGAGGCTGACATTATTTAAAAATCCTTAGTCACTCATGTACGCTGATCTTACCATAGCCAAAACCTGTCACCTTTTTCTTAGCCACTACAGATTTCTTACGGATTGAGTAGATAGCAACCTCTTTAGTATCTATTTCAACGGCAGCATCTATAGCAATGCGCGGGTGCTGTTGCTATAGATGTTGCCAAAATAGATCTCGTTCAAAAAGTTACTGTCACCTAGTTACGAACATCGGCGTAAAAAGAGTCCATAGCACCCCCCATCGAGTCATAATCGTTCCACATAAGGAACCGCCCAAATCCGGAGACTTGGGCGGAGTTTGGTGTGAGGAGTGAACGGAAACTTGCGTCTCCGCTTCACCTAATTGTAGAAGAATCTTCCTCATTTGCCATCGCTTTGCACCGGGTTCAGAGACAAGTCTTAAAATTTGGCAGGTATAACTTGTCTTTTCTGTGTTAAGCCTACGTAGTTTTGACTACTTTGGCAGGGAAATGCCTATCAAATTACGCACAGCAGCATCTACTCATATACGGGGATAAGCTGTACGGAAAGAAATTACTTACCCATCCCTAACTGCTGAGCCTTCTGGTAGACTTTGCCTTCTGTCAGCAAAGAAGGTGCAATCACAACATCTACCTGCTGCATCTCCTTTATAGTTTGTGCACCCAAAGTGCCCATACTTGTTTGGAGTGCGCCCAGCAGATTGTGAGTACCATCATCCAGCTGAGCTGGGCCTCGCAAAATATGCTCCAGTGTGCCGGTTGTCCCCACCTGAATTCGAGTGCCTCTAGGCAGTACCGGGCTAGGCGTTGCCATGCCCCAGTGGAAGCCACGACCAGGCGCTTCTTTTGCACGGGCAAACGGAGAGCCAATCATACCGCCATCCGCGCCAGAAGCAATACATTTACAAATGTCACCACCGGTAATCAAACCACCATCAGCAATCACTGGCACATATTTGCCCGACTCCTTTTGGTAGTCGTCTCTGGCCGCTGCGCAGTCGGCCACAGCTGTCGCCTGAGGCACGCCCACACCTAACACACCGCGAGAGGTACACGCAGCGCCGGGGCCAATGCCTACAAGCACGCCCGCCGCGCCTGCCTTCATTAGCTTTAAGGTCACTTCGTAAGTCACACAGTTGCCCAGCAGCACCGGGATGGGCATTTCCTGGCAAAACTGAGCCAAATCCAAAGGTGTTATCGCCTCTGGAGACAGGTGGTCGGTAGAGACGACCGTCGCCTGTACAAAGACCATATCCGCCCCCGCATCGGCCACCGTTTTGCCAAACTTAACTGCGCCCGCAGGCGTTAGGCTCACAGCCGCAACGCCGTTTTGTGCTTTTATCTGCTTGATGCGCTTTTCGATTAGCTCAGCTTTTACAGGCTCAGCGTAAAGCGCCTGCATCAACGGTACAAATTCAGTTTTACCCACGCTAGCGATGCGTTCTAAAACCGGCTCCGGGTCTTCGTATCGGGTTTGGATACCTTCTAGGTTCATCACACCCAAAGCACCTAAACGAGACAGCTCAACGGCCATCTTCACGTCGACAACACCATCCATTGCGCTGGCAATGATCGGAATTTCTCGGGTTATGCCACCGATTTGCCAACTGGCATCTGCCAACTGTGGATCTAAAGTTTTGGCTCCAGGCACCAAGGCAATCTCATCAATCCCGTATGCGCGCCTGGCTGTTTTGCCACGACCAATTTGAATATTCACGTCCGTACCTATCCCAAGGAAGCATCTAGATAGCGTATCAAAGAAAGAAATGGATTGCGTATTGTCTTTTTTTGCGGGTGCTAGAGCCAGTAGAATGCATAGATACTTCTCATTGGTGAGCGATCGCGAAATCTGTGAATATCTCGTCCCTCAAGTTTTTTAAGAATTTACGAGCAACCAATCGCCAGTTTGCCGTCATTGGTCTAGGAAGGTTTGGCCGGGCCGTATGCCTCACCCTGCATGGCATGGGCTACGAGGTGATGGGCATAGACTCGAACGAGAGCCGGGTCGCGCAGGTGCTCACAGACCAAATCGCGGCCCACGCGGTGCAGCTTGACTCTACCCAGCCTTCGGCTTTGGTAGAAGCTGGTATTCCTGACTTCGATACGGTCATCATTGCCATCGGCAACTATGTGCAAGAAAGCATTATCACGACATTGAATGTGAAGGAAGCAGGCGTATCAAATGTGGTCGCAAAGGCGTCTTCAGAGATTCATGGCAAGCTGCTGATGCGCGTCGGTGCAGACCATGTCGTCTTTCCAGAGCATGAGATGGGCTGCGAACTTGCCAGGTCTCTCACTCGTCCCGGCATTTTAGATAGGTTCGAGCTAGATCCTGACCACAGTATCGTAGAGGTGCTGGTACCTCAGAGCTTTCATGGCAAAACCATCATGGAAGTAGATTTGCGCAATCACTATGGACTCACGTTGATGGCTATCAGCAAAGAAGATACCAAAGCAGACGACCACGATAAGTTCATCATCACCCCGAGTCCTGTCACGCGGCTCAAGGGGGGAAGCTTGATGGTGGTGATTGGAGATAACACGGGAATCGATAAACTGCCGGTCTAACTCAGTTGATTGGAAGATAGGAACTAGGGAGTGTGGGAGTGCACGGGTGAGAATTATCGGGCTGATGAGTGGGACGTCGGTCGATGGAATTGACGCAGCGCTGACGGAGGTTTCGGGTGAAGGGTACGCTGTGCAGGCGAGGCTCGTCAGGGGAATTACACATCCTTATTCTAAAGAGGTGCGATCGCATATCCTAGCCCTCTGTGCGAACGAACCCACTACCCTGGCTGAGTTGGCTAAGCTAGACGATGCGATCGCTCACCACTTCATTCAAGCCATCCAAGCGCTTGACATCGATTTATCTACCATTGATCTCATCGGCTCCCACGGCCAAACCCTCTTCCACCGCCCGCCGAAAGAAACGGACTTAGGCTACACCCAGCAGCTCGGCCGGGCAGACAAAATTGCGGCAGCGACTGGCTGCACTACCATCGGTAATTTTCGAGTTGCCGACATTGCGCTTAGCGGACAGGGCGCACCGCTCGTACCCATCATCGACGCCTGCTTGCTTAGCCACCCAGCGCATTCGCTCGCGGTGCAAAACATCGGTGGGATTGGCAACGTCACCTACCTGCCGCCCTGGGATAGACAAGGTACACCGCCGGCACACATCAAAGGCTGGGATACCGGCCCAGGCAACGCGTTGATTGACTGGGCTGTCACAAAACTATCAGCAGGCAAAAAGACCTACGACAAAAACGGCGACTGGGCTACGCAGGGGACACCAAATCAAGAACTGATTCACCAGTGGCTACAGCACCCTTTTTTCACAGTTGCACCGCCCAAATCTACTGGACGAGAGCTATTTAGCACGACCTACGCCGAACAGCGCTGGCAAGAGGCGCAGGCCCATCAGCTCAGCGACGCGGACTTTTTGGCAACGCTCACAGACTTCACGGCTGCTACCATCGAACTCAGCTATCGCCAGTTTTTACCCCAGCTCCCTACCGAAATCCTGATCGGCGGTGGCGGCAGCCGTAATCAATACCTTATGGACAGGTTACGACATAGGCTCCCAGAGTCTACTGTCGGCACCACCGATGATAAACAGCTCGATGCGGACTACAAAGAAGCGATCGCATTTGCCATCTTGGCCTACTGGCGATATCACAACATTCCTGGCAATCTTCCTAGCGTAACAGGCGCATCTCGCCCCTGCCTACTGGGCGAAATCTGGCAGCCGTAATGGGCACCCTAGACTACTGGCATCCTGCTGGTATCCGTTGCCCATACTCGTTGCATGGAAGGAATGACGCTGTGGCCCACAGCTTTCTACTTGAGCCTGGTCGCTGGAAACTACAAGGTAACTGGCTAACAAGAGAATCTCTGCCAACCCCTGTAAAGGGAAAGCTGTTGGTGGCATGGAAACAAGAAGACTGCTTTATGGTGGCCACCAAACTCTCCTTTTTGGAAGGCGACCAAGACGAGATTGTGCTGCAATCACGCGGGCGGATGACCAGCCACGAGCGCCAATATACCTTCGTACTACAGCACAGCCAGCTCGGACAGGTCGAAGGTGAAGGATGGATTTCGCCTGAGTCTATTGTGCAGCGCTACTGGGGCCGCACGGGCAAACAGCGCGCCGCCGGATTTGAAACGCTTCGCCAAATCAGCGCCGACCGCTACCACTTCTCTAGCGGCGTGATTGTGGGTCACTACCTCACCAGCACCATGGAGGCGGAACTCGTTCGCCAGTCGTAATGACAGATCCCAACACTGGCCGTAAAATTTCCAATCGCTATGAGCTGATAGAGTCCATTGGGCAAGGGTCCATGGGCAAGGTTTACCTAGCCGGCGATTCGCTGCTAGGCGGTGTGCCCGTAGCCGTCAAGTTTTTATCGCAAACGCTGCTCAACGAAAACATGCGAGAGCGTTTTTTGCGCGAAGCAATGACCTGCGCCCAGCTAGGGCAAAAAAGTATGCACGTGGTGCGGGTAACCGACTACGGCGTCAATGAAGACGAAATTCCGTTCTACGTAATGGAATACCTTCAGGGTGACAATATCGGCCAAATTGTTCAGAAACAGCCACTGCCCGTCCCGCGTTTTCTAGGCCTAGTACGCCAAATTTTGCTGGGCCTTAGAACCGCCCACAACGGCATTTTGGTTCAAGGAGACAGGGTACCGATTATCCATAGAGATATCAAACCCAGCAATATATTAGTGACTTCCGGCCCTTCTTTGGGTGAACTGGTAAAGATCTTGGACTTTGGCATTGCCAAACTGATGCAGGCTGGCAGCGAACAAACCAGTACCTTTATGGGGACATTGGCCTACGCTTCGCCAGAACAAATGGAAGGGCGTGAGCTAGACAGCCGCTCAGACATTTATAGTCTGGGGGTAATGATGTACCAAATGCTGTCGGGCACGCTCCCGGTAAAGCCGAAGAACAATACCTTTGGCAGCTGGTACAAGGTGCATCGGCTTGCCAAACCTAAGTCACTTGTTGAGTACAAAGTGCCAAAGGCGCTGGACGATGTGGTGATGTCGTGCCTGGCCAAGCAGCGAGAAGACAGGCCCGATACCATCAGTAGCATTATTGATGCGATCGAGCCCCTAGAAAAGCGATTCGGCTCAGGCTTCCAAATTTCTCAACGCATCAACACCACGCTCTCCAAGCTGCCCGTGGTGAAAGATAAAAGCCAGCCAGCAAAGCCTCACCCCGTTCTATCTGAAGCGTCTGAGCAGCCACTAGAACACAAGCCAGAAGACCAATTTTATCTTGACCAAAGCTGGCCAGCTGAAATGCCTGTTGCCCAGATTGTGTTTCCCAAGCTGCTGACCAAAGGGAACGAAACTATCCCAACGCTGTGGGCCATGATGGACGCAAACGAAATCAAAAAGCGCGTTCGCAACACCCGCTACAACAATTTCATGTGCACCATGACCCCTCACCCCATGGTGCTATGGCTCACAGCCTTCTACAACAAAGTAGAGGGACCCCGCTGGCTGCCCTGCTATCTCGACCTCAAATCCGCAGCCTCACAGGCGATGCTATGGCAGCTAGCGCAAACCCGCCAATATCGCATTTTGTTCTTCACCAAAGAAGCACCGAATGACTGCATCTACGTCAAACCTCTCAATATTGCCAATAGTCAGCTAAAGCTTCTAAAAGAATGGGCTACCAATGCCCGCAATTTTCCAGCTATCGGCGACCCAAAAGAAAGCAAAGGGCTCCTTAAACATGAGCTAGAAGAGAACCTCAAGCCCAAAATTCTGATGAACTTTGAGTCTATGCATTCCGACTCGCAGCCAGGTATGGATGAATCGCTAGGGTTTTGAGTCCCTGCTTTATCCGAGGGCTACTGCATACGAGGAAAATGCACAATTGGGTGCCACGACTCTCTCAAAATCGCGCTGGTGAAGCTAGGGACAGTCAGCTTTAATATGCCTTTGGACTTACCAGAGCAAACTGCGATCGCACTAATATCGTGCACTTCACCCGACTTCAAAATCTCTTCGACCGGATTGCCTACTCGCACCTCAGTCAAAATTTCGCTACCTAGGCCATCTAGCTCAGCCTTAGCCGCATCTAGCTTAGTCTGAGCATCTTCCTCAGGATTATTGCTGGCAATTCTGCCGCCATCATCCACCACAGAAGTCAACAGACAAGTTTCTAGCGCACCCCCAGGATCCGATTGGAGATACCCTTTTACCTCTCCAATTAGTTTCTTCGCACTGGGGCTGCCATCGTAGGGAATCAGCACATACTTAAATAAATTCTGGCAGCGCTGAGACAGCTCATTCTCACGGAAAGTAGACACTAGCTGTGGGCGCAAAACTAAAATGGGCACATCGACCTTCTCAGCCAGTGTCTTCGTAGTGCTTCCTAGCAGTTTCTCATTCAGCGCAGAGCGAGTCGGCATTCCTGAAAAAATGATGTCAGGCTGATGCTTTTTCGCCGCACGGACAATATTTTCCGAGGCCCGGCCCGACGCAATCTCAATCTCAACCGTTGTCCCCTCAGGAGTATTCGCTTCCGCCACCGATAGCGCCTCACGAGCAGCACTCACCCTGTCCTCATCGACACACGGGATTTCCCGAGAAGTCATCAGCGGCACATTGTGAAAAAACACAAGATGAGTCAGCCCACCTTTGGCCAAATCAGGCACAAAGTTAGCCAAACGCTGAAGACTATCCGAAAAATCAGTACAAATGAGTGCTCGCTTAAACATAGAATCGCACCGACTAAATTCCGTAGAAGGGCCGACAGAACAACATCACTAAAACAGTATCACCCCTTCAGGAAATAAGCCTCTTCCTCAGCGTTAAAAATTAGGCTGAGCCAAACAAAGGCCATCATGAAAATAGATGTTATGTCGAATCAATTAACGATAATCGTAATCAAGAATAATCAGGAATAACAGTTGGGAAATCGGGAATCGCCACCGCCACCGCTGTGATGTTATCGCGGCCGCCCCGCGCCTTAGCCGCTGCAACCAGCGCAGCAACCGCACCCTCGCAGGTCTGGGCAGACTGCAAGTAGGTAATGATCGCATCGCTGGAAAGCTCTTCACTAAGACCATCACTGCACAGCAGTAGGCGATCGCCTGGCTCAGTTTGCAGCAGCTGAGTATCCACCGCTTTCAAGTCTTCTCGGCCTACACACTGTGACAGAACGTGTCGCCAGGGATGCGTCGCGATCTGATCAGACGATAGCTCACCAGCCTTCATCGCCTGTGCAACCCAGGTATGGTCTTGCGTGACCTGCATAAAGCCGCTTTCGCGCAGAAGATATAGTCGAGAATCGCCTACATGGGCACACCAAAACTGATGGTTGCGAATCATCACTACGACCACAGTAGTGCCCATATCTGCACGGTCAGGATGCTCCTGTTGATCGACTAGAACAGCAGCATTGGCAGCAAAAATAGCCTTTTTCAGCAGCTCATCCGAAGAAATATCGCTCTCTGTATGGGCAGCAATATACTGACGAATAATTTCTGTAGACAGTCGGCTCGCTTCTTGGCCACCAACATGGCCGCCCATACCATCCGCCACAATAAACAAATCGCCCATCGGCGAAACGTAGTAGCTATCTTGATTAGCATGACGATGCAGCCCAACGTCGGTTAGGCCCGCAAACATCAAACCAGTCATCGAATGGCGCATAGATATAAAAACAAATTGAGCCAGTCAGGGGCCCAGCAAATTGAGAGGTGCGCGCACGACACTCACAATGGATAGCTGCTTAGTCAGGATATAGCCCAAAGCACTTGACTAGGGCATTCTATCTGCTTTAGAAATTCTCATCAGCAAGCGAACAAGCGCAATCCCTGAAACAGCAGCAATTACACCCATCACAACAGCAGGCCACACATAGTCAAAAATCAGCAGCATCGTTGCCGATAGTGTAAAGGTGCCCACCAGCAGGGTGTAGCTATTCGCTAGCGATAAGTTACTGTTGCGACGCATGATGCGATCGCTCTCAATAGATCTTACCCGGACTCGAATATCTCCTCGATCCAAGCGGTCCAGCGTGTCTTCTATTCGGCGGGGTAAGCTGAGCGCAGACGTGCCCACCTGAGCGGCCTGTCGGCTAATTTCACCGAAAAGACCATTATTCGTTTCACCAGGCATACCATTTGTCATAAGCTCTGTTGCGTAGGGTTTAGCAGCTTCCATAAAGTTAAACTCAGGATCGAGCCCTTTACCGACCCCTTCAAGGGTAGAGAATGCTCGCATCACAAAAGTAAACGTCGCCGGAAAGCGAAAAGGCTGATCGTAAGCTACCGCATACAAATCATCACTGATAGCCGTTACCGATTGCTCTTCAAACGGCTTATCCATCATGTTGTCTAAGATGTACTGAATCGAGCGGCGCACAGGGCCCATATCGTCGATTTCAGCTAGTGCACCTAGCTCAACTAGCGCCGACATCACCATATCGGCATTCCGCTGCGCAATACCCACAAAAGTATCCATCAGCCGAGTGCGAGTCACCTGCTGAATTTGGCCCATCATGCCAAAGTCATAGAAAATCAGCGTACCGTCTGTATCGACCGCAATATTGCCAGGATGCGGATCCGCATGAAAGAACCCATCGGTCAGCAGCTGACGCAAATACGCCTCAGCGCCTAGCCTAGCCAAGCGCTTTCGATCCAAACCTGCAGATTCAAGCGCTTCGTAGTGGCTAATCTTGATCCCAGGCATGTACTCCATCGTCAGCACGCGTGGCGTAGTGTAGCGCCAGTACACACGCGGCACCTTCACCCAGTCAACCCCTCGGAAATTACGACGGAACTTGTCACCATTTCGACCTTCGTGCAGAAAGTCAATTTCTAGCCATAGCAAGCGACAGCATTCTGCATAAATGCCCATCCAGTCACGGCCACGGCCCCACTCACGGTGGTTTTGAAAGTATTGCGCAATCCCTTTAAGAATAGACAGATCAATCTCAAACAGCCGAGACAATCCAGGCCTTTGAATTTTGACAACAACTTCTTCACCCGAGTGCAGCTGCGCGCAGTGCACCTGACCTAAGCTGGCAGCTGCGATAGGCACAGGCTCAAACGACTTATATAGCTCAGCCAACGGGCGTCCAAAATCTTTCTCAATCGTTGATTTAACCTTCTCATAGCCAAAAGCTGGCACCCGATCTTGCAGCTTCGATAGCTCTTCGACATATTCAATCGGAAAAAGATCTGCCCTAGTAGAAAATAGCTGGCCAATCTTGATGAACGTAGGCCCTAAGCTCAGACAGGTTTCCCTAATCCAAACCGCCATTTCCTGACGACGTTTAGTCTGTTTTTCAGGCGTAATGGTCCCGCCATAGCTCCATGCCTTGCCATATAGCCAGCGCTTACTCAAAAGCTTTAGCACAAACGACCAAATATCAATAAATCGCTGAGGGCGAGAATAGGTACCTTTGTTCCAGCGATAGTCACCGTCACTGTAAGAACTTCCGCTATAGGTTGCAGAGCTAGGTACATTCGATACGGGCTCTTCCACCAAGTGCGCACTAACTGGCGGTGGGTCGGTTGGGAGTGAAGTCGACAGTGGCTTTGGCGCTATCGGTAGTGAACCTAACGACACGTCATGCCTGGAAGCAGATGGCGATTGGCCATTGCTACGGACTTCAACCGTAGGCAGCTCCGACTGAGTGATAGCTTGGCCATTTGTCTGGCCGTTTGCCTGGCCATTATTTCGCACACCGTTTTTTTCTTCTACAGCCTTTACGGCAGGTGAAACGGAGGCAACATGAATGGAGTCAGCCGACGCATGCTCAGCCTGGCCATTTTGATGGGCATGGGCGTCATGAGAAGGCACAGAAGGCATCTGCGAATCTGATGAAGGCGGAGGATTACTTTCTCTAGAAACAGCAGACACTCAGTTTTCCTGGAATAAAAAAGAAGATTTAAAAACGGGAAGAAATAAATACAAGCGAAACATAAAAGATTTAGTCTTATGTTCCGACTCTCACCGGCTCAACTTACCGGCTCAACTCACCAATCTAACTGTCCTGACGGTACTGCTGAATGGACGCTCTAACCTGAGCGATTTCGGCTCTAAGGTTATCGATAGTAGCTTGCAAGTCTTCAGTGCCGGGCGTAGTTGCAGTCGCAGTAGTACCTGCCGTAGCAGTTTCTTCAGCACCCGCAGCGGCTCGCTCTTGCTCTGCTCTAGTCATCACCTCTTCGGTAAACTGACGAAAATATTCACGCTGCTCGGCATCGAATTTGCCTAACGTGCTGAGACCATCACTCATCAGGTGCTCGGCTCTCTCACTTACAGCCGCTGCGAGCGCTCGTCCAACAAAAAATGCTTGCAGCATAGGGTCACCAAAAAGAAACTAGACAAAAATTAGACATTTATACCCAATGATTATAAACACCCTTAAGGCGTTCTCGCAGGTGTGCAGCTACTAAATAATATCTATTACACCCACCGAACCCACCGTAGTAAGCACTACATTCTCCATTTTTTGGCAGCGCAGTCTACAGCTATACAAGTGACTCTCAGACTGGCTTCCCAAGAAATATACGGTCGTTTTTTCAGAGGTCGAAAGCGACGGAAGAAAGCCTGTTAGCAACCCATAAAAATTCGTCAAAATCTCTCTTCGGAAAGGGTTTCCTCGTAAAAACTTTCGTCGTTAGTAAAGGCGTCGTCATCCGCTGGCGTATTCTGCTCACGCCCTCTCAGCAAAGGCCCTTCGCTGAGAGCTCTATAGGGATCTCTATTTACAGGAGAACGGCCTTCTTTTCTATCGGCAAACGCATCAAAGTCACTGGGCACATCAAAGTCACTGGTAAAACCGGCTTCGGGCTCCAAAAATTGCGCTGTCCCGGTAGGCGTGTCTAGTATCTCTTCAGGAATTAAATCACTGTCACGAGCTGAATCTGTGAAGCCTTCAGAGCTAAATTCATCAAAATCGCGTCCTGTTTCCCAGTTCAAATCAGCCTTATCTTCCCAGCTGACTGGAATATCGTCTTCTCGCGTGCGATCTGCTTGCGGAAGGGCTTCGCCATCGAGGTTAGGGGAATCCACATCACTCGAGGGGGAGGAAGACCAGTTTGATAGCGTCGGAAAGGTTTGCAGCGGGCTCAAAAAACGGGCATTCGATGATTTTGATAGGGAGAACCGCATGACGCCGCCGCTGAGCAGCCCAATCAGACCAGCAAGGCCAGCTGTAATAGTTAGCGCCTGTGAGAGCGTTAATGGCGAATTTTGCTGTTTTTTTGTAGGGACTAGCTGTGACGATGGCGGCGAGTTCAAGGGCCTGTTATCTCGACTGAAGGGCGATAGGGACATATGAGGTAGAGCTTTGTAGCGGCGTCATCAACCTAGTCATCATCACGAGGATAGGTCTTGATTACATAATCTTCTGCTGATTGGGCTGTGTGCAGCTCGCCATCGAGTATGCGCTGATGGACGGCGGTTAGAATCTCTCGGAACTGGGGGCCGGGCCGGTAACCGAGCCGCTTTAGGGTAGCACCGTTTATCGGTGAGGACATCCGAGAGAGGTGAACTATATAGTGCCAAATGTGCACACCAAGTGTGTAGGGGTGACGGGCCGCTATTAACAACAATTCAAATTGACCATAGGGGCGAAGATAGTTGAATATCTGGCTAGGTCGCTGAGCCTGAGGAAGCTGCTCTAGTAAAGCCGATTCCCACTGGTGTAGTTTTGTTAGGCGTTGCTCACTGGGCGAGCCTAGATTGAGGGTAGTGGCTACGCGGGCGCAATCAGGTGATGACAGTTGAGCAATCAGCAAAGACAGTAGCAGTAGCCAGCGCGGCTGGTCGCTAGCGAACTTCGGCTGCCAGCGCGCCATGCGTCGTAGCTGACGCCACAGTACAGGCGAAATCGTCATATTGCGATGGATGCATGCCAGTGCACCTAAACGGTCTAGCTCAGTGAGTGCGATCGCCCACTGAGCGGAAGACAATACAGACTTGAGTTCTGCTGCAAGCCGAGACTGAAGCGCCGGAACTTTGTGACCGCTAGTCTGCAATCTGGCGTATATTCCACTCTCTACCGCGTAGCGAATCAGCTGCTCAGTATGCGCTTCAATATCAAACCCCAACCGCACCGAAAATCGCACCGCTCGAAAAATACGCGTAGGGTCTTCAATGAAACTATTGGGGTGAATGACTCGTATGTACCCCCGCTGCAAGTCTATCCATCCCCCAAAGAAGTCCAGCAACCGCGCTGTACAGGAGCCGTCATCCGAATCATTGATCGGTTCTGCATCTAAACGCAGCGCCATGGCGTTGACCGTAAAGTCCCGCCGATAGAGATCCTGATGAATCGTCGAGGCTTCTACTTCAGGATTGGCAGCCGGATAGGCATAAAACTCCGTTCGCGCCGTCACAATATCAATAGAGAAAGCAGGCGTGCTCACTTGACTAGACATCTGACCAGACATCTGTGAGCCATCCGCTGTCGGCGCACTGATAGCACCGTTATTTTCGTTGGCAGGCCAGGTCAACGTTGCCGTCTGAAACTCACCGTAAATCTGAGCCTCGACCTGCGGATAACTGGCTTCAATAATTTTAGCCAAAGTTGCACCAGCTCCTGTCTCGGCACCATCCACAACAAGGTCAATATCAGTCAAAGGATAGGACTGCCCCAAACAGTTCAGCAGCAAATCGCGCACTGCACCACCGACTAGATACACTGCCCACCCTTGAGCGTCTGCCGCTTTGGCAATTAGCATAAGCGCAGGCCAAATCACCGCAATTCTCGTCTTTAGCTGTTCATATAGCGCATCAATAGAAGGAACAGGTAGCGCAGCTTGCTCAGAAATATAGCCAGAGATGTGGCTCCTAGGCAACAACTGAGATAGGTCACCCAAAACACCCTCTAAAACACATAGCTGCCGAAGCAGATCGCTACGAGTCACAATACCGACTAGCTCCTCTCCCGCCACCACTGGCAAGCGACCCAGGTCGTAAGTCACCATCAGCGATCGAATCTCTAGCAAAGGCGTCGTGGGCTCAATCGTTTTGACTGGGGCACTCATAGCGGTAATCACGGCGCTATCTTCCAATCCATGGCGCATTGCAACATCGACATCACGGCGTGAGATGACGCCGACTAAGGCCCCCGAAGCATCAACGACACAGAGGCCTGTATGGCCATAGCGCAACAACTGCTTGTGAGCATCACAGATGGGCGCTGCCGACGATACCGCACGAACAGGCGAAGACATGCAGGATTGAGCGATGTCTCCTAAGGGAGAGCCTGGGACAGAAGATGCTGTCGCAGATGAAGCATTTTGCATAGCCATGGGGATTTATGTCTGGCAAAAAGCCAAAGTTTTTTCAATTGAGCTTTGGCAAGGGCACTGATTTTTGATAGCTTACCTATATAGGATCATTAGCGCTTTAAGTGCTGCTGGCCTACATTAAATAGTGTTTTGAGAGTACAAAGATCATGTCTGTTATTTTTCAGCTAGCTCTGTTCGTATTGGTGCTTTGGTCTTTTGTCATGATCGTAGGCGTACCGGTAGCATACGCTTCACCCAGCAATTGGGATCAGTCCAAGCGCCTGATTTTTCTAGGCTCCATTGTTTGGGGCGTACTGGTTGTCTTGGTCGGCGGGCTCAACTATCTCGTTGTCTAAGTCATTTTGATAAATTGATGTCTATCTCTAGGGCCTAAGCAACAGTGGCTCTAGAGATTTGTACTCTGTACTAGTTTTTCTCATTTAAGCGCTGAACCCCTATGGCAGTTTTCGAAGGCAATTTTACTCAGACAAGCTCAATGAAGTTTGCCTTCGTTATTGGGCGATTCAATGACTTAGTCACCACCAAACTGCTAAATGGTGCTCAAGACTGCCTAAAGCGTCACGGCATTGACGTTGAACCTACGGGCAACCAGGTAGATTATGCCTGGGTACCCGGCAGCTTTGAAGTATCGATGGTCGCCCGGCAGCTGGCCCTTAGCGGACGCTACGATGCCATTATTTGCCTGGGCGCGGTGATCCGAGGTAACACCCCCCACTTCGACTATGTGGCAGCAGAAGTTGCGAAGGGTATTGCGGCTATTAGCTTCCAGACGGGAGTCCCTGTTGTTTTTGGTGTTTTGACGACAGACTCAATGCAGCAAGCCCTAGAGAGAGCAGGCATCAAAAGTAACCTTGGGTGGAGCTACGCGATGAGCGCGCTGGAGATGGCCAGCCTGATGCCGCAAGTCAAAAGTGGCGAATCTGGGAAATAGCAAGACTTCAGAAGATCCTCGCAGAGGTCGGCCCGATACAGTAGCCAGAGAATTAATCATCAAAGAGCCCATAAACACATAAAATATTGTTGACAAGTGCTTCCTTTTTTGAGATATTGAGAGAAGTCGAAAAAAGACATATGCGGATGTAGCTCAGTGGTAGAGCGCGACCTTGCCAAGGTCGATGTCGAGAGTTCGAATCTCTTCATCCGCTTTCTAAAAAAATTCCTGAAGCAAGTTTCAATTCTCTGAAAAGTTCTGACACAGGGAAAGTTCTGAAACAGGGTAGTTAGATTGCGTCTTACAGGATAGTAGATCGATTCAATTGCATCGGGATTGAGGCCTTTTGAGTATCTACTGACGTATCGCAAAGAGCGGACCAGCTGCGTAAAGGTTCAAACAATATTTTCAGTCCATGATACGCGAGTCCCCGCTGCTGTACCAAGTACGCTATCTTTTGCTACAAGGCGTCATTTTGGCTTGGATAAGCGACCAGTGCACCTCAAAGAAACACACAAACTAGACCTTGATCAAAGCTATCCTTGTCCGTCGTGCAAGCAAGGCGAGCTAATTCCGATTACCCTGACTGAGGCGTGGGGCTGCGATCGCTGCAAGCAAATTTTTGAGCTAAAAGCAGAACCCGATACGATTGGCAAGCTCTCAACGCCCTATCCACGTCAGCGAACCTGGAAATGGAACGGCAAACACTGGATTCTGAACAAAAAGGCGCTGAAGTCATCATTGTCTGATGTTTCTGTCTGGAATAAAGTCGGCGTGCTTTTGGTTTTGCTGTGGATAGGATGGACACTGCTAGCACTGACAGACTTTGCTTTAGCATTGAGAGCTTTAATCCTGTTGGGTTTGGTAGTAATGTTTTGGGTGGTACTGCGGCGTTAGCTTAATGACCCTATCTCACTTCGATCTTTCGGCAGCTCTCACAACGGTTCAACAGGTATCTGGGCAGCTCAGCTCTGATGAACAGTGCTCTGAGGCCTTAACGGCCATGGGAAAGGCAATCAGCCAACGCCAAGACGACATTTTGGAAGCCAATACGCTGGATCTGGAAATTAGCCGAGACATGGCTGTGCCAGAACTGGTCGTAGACTGGCTAAAGCTCACACCAGAGCGAGTACAAACAGCAGCCGATATACTGCATCGGCTAGCCGCGATGGGCACCGCTGAGCCCAGGCTGATTACCAACGGCAGCTACCCACCTTCTCGGCCTGTTGGAACAGTGGGCTTTATCTATGAAGCCTTTCCCGACTTAGGTGCGATCGCAGCAGGACTCTGCATCCGTACCGGCAACGCCTTAGTTCTCAGAGGTGGCAGCGAAGCAAGCCGCACCAACCAAATCATCGCCAGCATTTTACAGAGCGCACTCACAGAAGTTGGCCTAAGCGCTGACCTCATGTTGTCAGTGGAACCGACAGATGTTTCACGGATAGAGTTAGCCCAGAGTGCAGAGATTAACCTCATCATCGCCCACGGCAGACCCAGCCTTGTAGAACAGGTCGTAGAATCTGCAAGCGTCCCCGTTATCCCTTCTAGAATGGGCAACTGCTATTTGTATTGGTCTGCTAGTGGCAGTGTTGACCAAGTTTGTAAAATGATTGTTGGCAGCCACACCGGCACGCCTGACGCCGTCAACCGCATAGAAAAGGTACTGTTGCACGAAGCGCATAGCGACAACACGTTGACTCGGCTATGGAACCGGTTGCAGGAAAACGGATTTACGCTGAAAGCAGATGGGGCCCTTACCCAAAAGCACGATCTTGAAATTGCCGAGCCACTGGACTGGGGCTCTGCGTACCTCAAGCAAACCGTCGCTTTTCGGCAAGTCAAAAACACCGCCGAAGCCGTCAGCTGGATCAATAACCACAGCAGCGGACACGCCGACAGCATCGCCACTACCGACTACGGCGACAGTCGGCTGTTTACCACCGGCTGCCGCAGCGCCTCACTGTACATTAATAGCTCACCTCAATTTATCCGTAATGCCAAACACACTAGCGACATCGCACTGGGCGTATCCGATAGAAAAAGACTGAGCGGCGGGCTCATCGGTATCGGCGTTATGCGTGAGCACCAGCGGATCTTTTACGGCAATTAATTTTTGGAGTAGCGAAGAAAGCGCATAGTTAAGGCTCAAATCCTGATTTAGGATTTGAGCCTTCTTAGATAAGCTTATTCTACGCGTCCTAAGCGTTTGAAACGCAGGCCACTAGCGTTTTGCTAGCTTCACTTTATCTGCTAGGCCTACTGCCTGAAGACTGCTAATAATCATCCAGGTAACATCAATCTCCCACCACTGCAAGCCATGACGAGCAGAGTATTGATAGGTGTGATGGTTGTTGTGCCAGCCTTCGCCAAATGTACAGAGAGCAACCCACCAGCAGTTGGTAGACCGATCGCCAGATTCGTAAGTACGATAGCCAAACTTATGAGTCGCGCTATTTACAAACCAAGTGAAGTGGTAAACCACCACTAGGCGAACAAAAATGCCCCACACCACGAAGGACCAGCCCCCTAAAGCATAGAGCAGAGCGCCCAGAGCAATCTGTAGCACTAAGAAATACTTATCTACAAGGATGTACACCGGATCGGTGTTGATGTCTTGAGTAAAGCGGCGAATTTCAGATTTTGCAGGAACGTCATGTAGCAACCAACCCATGTGACTCCACCAGAAGCCACGACCCGAGTTGTGATGGTCTTCTTCTTGGTCTGAAAAGGCATGGTGATGACGATGCAAACCAATCCACTCAATCGCGCCACTTTGGCAAGAGAGAGAGCCACACAGCAAAAAGAAATACTCTAGCCACTGAGGCACCCTAAAGCTACGGTGAGCGATCAGTCGATGCCACCCTAGTGTGATACCAAGACAGCCAGTGATGAAATAAAGTAGGAACGCCACGCCTACCGCACTCCAGCTGAAGTTTGCAGGCAATAGGGCAAACAGCGCACCTATGTGAATAGCCACCATAAATAAAATGATGGGCCAGTTGAGAGGACGGTCGGTTGATCTTGCGATAGTCATTTAGAATCTCAGAGCAAAACGTTAAGGCTTAGCCGGTCAATGGCAACATCTAAACTAGATGCAACCACGGGCGACTTCAAAAGCCTGTTGGGAACACAGATGGATCAGTCGGACAACATAGAATCGCTCAGCCCCAGTAGCCAACCCGATAGCAGGACCAGTCACTTGACCACGCAGATAGACCAAGACACGCTTCAAGCTTTCTACCGCATTGATATGCAGGTGAAGAAAAACTTGGCGAAGGTGCTGGCCGCATTCAAAGCACACCGAGTGGGGGCTCATCATTTTTCGAGCGTGTCAGGCTATGGTCACGACGATTTGGGCAGAGATACGTTGGATAAAGTGTTTGCACAAATCGTAGAAGCGGAGGCAGCGGCGGGCAGAGTCCAGTTTGTTTCTGGGACACATGCGATCGCCTGTGCGCTTTTTGGCGTTCTTAGGCCAGGGGATGAAATGCTAGCGATCGCAGGAACACCCTACGACACCCTAGAAGAGGTCATTGGCACGCGAGGTAGCGGGCAAGGATCCCTTAGAGACTTTGGCGTCGACTACCGAGAGCTAGCACTCACTGAAGATCATCAAGTTGATTTTGAAAAGCTTGCCGCTTCAGTAACTGAAAAGACAAAACTTGTTCTCATCCAAAGATCCTGTGGATATAGCTGGCGTTCTAGCCTTAGCATTCATATTATTAACAAAATTATACAATTAGTTAAGCAGCAAAACATAAACACAATTTGTTTTGTTGACAACTGCTACGGAGAATTCACCGAAGACAAAGAGCCAACAGCAGGCGGCGCGGACCTTATGGCAGGGTCTTTAATTAAAAATCCCGGTGGCACTATTGCCACAACAGGTGGCTATATCGCAGGTCGCGCTGAACTAGTAGAAGCTGCGGCCTGTCGGCTAACAGCGCCCGGCATAGGAAGCAGCGGTGGCGCAACCTTAGAACAAGGTCGGCTGATGTATCAGGGTCTTTTTCTCGCACCACAGATGGTGGGAGAGGCCATGAAGGGCAATTATCTGATTGCTAAAACCTTTGAATCGCTGGGCTACGCCACGAATCCGCCTGCGCCCGCGCAGCAAAGGGAAGTAATTCAGGCGGTAAAGCTAGGCTCTGCGGATAAGCTCGTGGCCTTTTGCCAGGCTGTGCAGCAGCATTCTCCCATCGATTCCTATGTCAGCCCGGTCCCCGCTGAGATGCCAGGCTACGATGACAAGCTGGTGATGGCAGGCGGATCATTCATTGATGGCAGTACATCTGAGCTGTCTGCGGATGGACCCATGCGTGAGCCCTATGTGGTGTACTGCCAGGGAGGTACTCACTGGACCCATGTAGCGATCGCACTAGAAGCTGCCGCTGCTGCCATTGGACCTGCGACAAGCCCAGACAAACCGTAAACTACAGGCAGACCCAGCCAAACAAAACAGAAGCGCAGACCAAACAAAAAGAGGTCAACCCTATCGGCTAACCTCTTCAGTAAAGTGACTTATTTTCAATTCAAAACCTATGAATAGTCACGCAGTGATATTCATGAAAAAAGGAACTCCAGCCCTCAGGAGCAGACTGATTAACAGCTCACCCAGTGGCTCATAGGAAAGCTTCCTTTCCTATGCTGCTTCAGCAGCAGGAATCAGAAAATTCAGAGCAATATACTCAGGACGACATGCAAAAATAGTTTGTCCGTTGACACGCTGCAACGAAACACTGCACTGAGTTGTTTCGAGAACACGATAGTAGTGACCTTCGTGTGACTGTAGGATCTCGCCTGCCTTTACTTTCATTTGATATACCTACGATTGTTTCAGGATTTGTCAGGAACTCCACTTACATATATACGCAGATTTGCCGGACTTGAATGTGATCTGGCTCACCAGCATCAACTACGTGTAACAAATAGCACTGGTCTCGTTTTTGACTATTCCCTGCGATATACATTGCCCACAGTCGACAAAAGGCGCTCCACATAGGGGGTTGAGTTGGTACCATTTCAGATGGTCGTCTATTTCGCTGCGTCCCAAATCTTACGGGGAACGCAGATATTGTTCTTTATGAAAACTTTATTGTTTATCTGCTCATGATTACAGTTGCTTTGCCAAAGGGCTCGCTGCTCAAAGAAAGTATTCAGTTGCTCAAGGCAGCCGGATTAGATTTCAGTGGATTTTTAGAAAGCGGTACGCGGCAATTGCAGCTAATGGATGCGAGTGACACGGCTAGAGGACTACTGGTGCGAGCTAAGGACGTTCCTGTGTATGTGGAATATGGCCAGGCTCAGCTCGGGATTGTGGGCTACGACGTACTGAAAGAACGACAGCCCAAAGTTGCGCAAATTGCCGACTTGGCGTTTGGCGGCTGCCATTTATCTGTTGCGGTTTCTAACGACAGCGGATATCGTTCAGCCATTGATTTGCCACCTCACTGCCGGGTAGCCTCTACTTTTGTGAACAGTGCTCGTCAATACTTTCAATCGTTGGATATTGCGGTCGAAATCGTGCCGCTCTCGGGGTCTGTAGAGCTGGGGCCGATTACCGGCATGTCTGAGGCGATTGTAGATTTGGTCTCTACGGGCCGTACGCTCAAGGAGAACAACCTCACAGAGCTAGAAACACTATACGAAAGTACTGCTAGGCTAATTGCTCATCCACTTAGCTACCGATTAGATAAAGACGAATTGAGCGATGTCATCAGCAAGGTGAAAGCGGCTGCGCACTCGAAAGCCATTGCCTGAATTACCTATTTAACTTCACCTAAATTTAAGTCCGCAGCCTGATTCCTTACGTCCTAATTTTTCTGAGAGTCCACTCGATGGTGTCTGCCTCAACCAAACCCTCCCGGCCTAATAACAACGCTGGTAAAGAACGTAGCTTGAAGAGCGACTGGCGGCTGTTTTTACGACTAGTGCCTTACATTACGCAAAATCGAGCGCAGCTTGTGGTGCCGATGCTGCTACTTGTGCCGCTATCGCTTGCGCAAGCGCTACAGCCAGTCTTGATTGGTCAGGCTATCTCGCTGATTAAGCAGGAAGATGCTGCTTGGAATGTGTTTACCGAGATGAGTCTGCGGACGGGGTTGAATTGGATTATTGGTGGATTGCTAGTTGCGATCGCTATTCGCCTTTCTCTCGATGGATGGCAAAGCTACCAGATCCAAAAGGTAGGCCAAAGAATCACAGCCTCCATTCGCAGCGATCTGTTTGAGCATGTCACCGAGCTATCCATGGGCTTTTTCGACCGTACGCCCGTTGGACGATTGATCACTCGGCTCACCAGCGACGTCAACGCACTGGGAGATGTGTTCTCCACAGGAGCAATTGGCATTATCAGCGACCTGTTTTTGATTTTGGTACTGATGGGCACGATGCTTCAGCAGGAGTGGCGTTTGGGGCTGATGCTTATTTGTATGCTGCTGCCGATTACTGCGCTCATCATCTACTTTCAGCAGCAATATAGAAAGTCGAACTATGTGGCGCGTGAGGAGCTATCAGCGCTCAATTCCAACTTGCAGGAGAATATTAGCGGCATTGATGTAGTGCAGTTATTTCGCCGCGAGCGGTTTAATTCTGAGCTATTTCGCAAAATCAATACGCGCTATGTCGAGGCGATTGATAAGACGATTTTTTATGATTCGGCGGTATCGGCAACGTTGGAGTGGATTGCGCTAGCGGCGATCGCAGGTGTCCTTGCCCTTGGCGGCTCTCTCGTCACAGGCGGTGCCCTCGAAATCGGCACCCTCACCGCCTTCATCCTCTTTGCCCAAAAGCTATTCGACCCCCTTCGTCAGTTTGCTGACAAGTTCACAGCCATTCAGGCAGGTCTGACAGCTGTCGAGCGACTCAACGACCTGATGAATGAGCCCATCGTCATCCGCGATGCCAAAGATCCGGTGACGCTATCAGCTCAAACGTTGAAAGATAGCGATGTCGTGATTCCAGGCGAGATTCGATTTAGCAAGGTCTCCTTCGGGTACAAGGCCAACGACTACGTATTGAAGGATTTGGATTTTACTATTCGCCCTGGAGAAAAAGTGGCGCTGGTAGGACCGACCGGTGCGGGAAAAAGCTCGATTATTCGGTTGCTGTGTCGGCTGTATGAGGTGAGCGACGGGCAGATTTTATTGGATGGGGTGGATATTCGTGAAATTGCGCAGCAGGATTTGCGCGATCGCATGGCCATCATCCTACAAGATGGCTTTCTCTTCTCTGGCGACGTCACCCGCAACATCACCCTCGGCGAAGACTATAGCTTCGACCAAGTACAAAAAGCCGCAGAGCAAACCAACGTCGCGTCCTTTATCGAAGCCCTGCCTCAGGGATACAGTACCGCTCTGAGAGAACGCGGGACCAACTTATCGGGCGGTCAAAAGCAGCTGCTTGCCTTTGCCAGAGCCGCCATTCGTAATCCTGGCATCCTTGTGCTCGATGAAGCTACCGCGAACTTGGACGTCGGCACCGAAGCCACCATTCAGCAGGCTCTCGATAAGCTACTCGAAAATCGTACGGCGATTATCATCGCTCACCGCCTTTCTACTATTCGTAACGTCGACAGAATCTTGGTCCTAAAGCAAGGACAGCTGATCGAGCAGGGCAGTCACGACGAGCTGTTGGAGCACGATGGGCTCTATGCCAGCCTCTATAAGTTACAGATGTTGGGGCAATAGACACGCTTGCCCGCGTGACGTGATTTGATGGATTAGGCTGATGGATGTTGTGAAAACAGGAACGTTGATATGGTGACGACAAAGCATGTGGAGTTCAATGGATCGCAGCTTTTACAGCAGTTGATTGAAAAGCGATCGCTCACCGAAGCCCAAGCCGAATCCCTCATGGACAGCTGGCTCACCGAAACCCTTTCCCCCGTTCTCTCCAGCGCCATCCTCATCGCCATTCAAAGCAAAGGCGTCACAGGCGAAGAACTCGCAGGCATGGCCCGAGTCCTACAGGGCCAATCCCTCGGCGGGACCACCGTAGATCTAGACCTGCCCTCTCCTCGCATCGCCACCTGCGGCACAGGCGGTGACGGCTCCGGCACCTTCAACATTTCCACCGCCGTCAGCTTCGTCGCAGCCGCCGCAGGCATCCCCGTCGCTAAGCACGGCAACCGCTCCGCTTCCAGCAAAGTTGGCTCCGCAGACGTCCTTGAAGGCCTCGGCGTAGATCTCTCCGCCCCTATTGAAAAATCCAAAGCCGCCCTCAAAGAAGTCGGCGTCACCTTCCTCTTCGCCCGAGGCTGGCATCCAGCAATGAAAGCCGTCGCCCCCTTGCGCGGAGAACTCAAAGTCCGCACTGTCTTCAACCTCCTCGGGCCCCTGGTCAACCCCCTTCGCCCCACCGGCCAAATCATTGGGGTCTATCATCCTTCAGTCATTGAACCTATGGCTGAGGCCTTAAAACTACTCGGTTTGCCACAGGCCATGGTGCTCCACGGGAGAGAAACCCTAGACGAAGCAGGCCTGGGCAAACCTACAGACGTCTCAGTCATTAGCAAAGGCTCAGTCACTCAAGAAGTCCTAAACCCCGAAGCCTTTGGTCTTACGCCTGCGCCTTTAGATGCTCTCAAAGGGGGCGAACTAGAAGAAAACACCACTATTTTGCGCAACGTCCTTCAAGGCAAAGGCACCCAAGCGCAGCAGGATGCAGTTGCCCTCAACGCAGCAATGGCTCTGAAAGTTGGCGGATTAACCGAAGGTGGTAGCTTTGAAGCTGCATGCGCAGATGGCGTCAGCAAAGCCCAAGAAATAATCAAAAGTGGCGCAGCTTGGGAGAAATTGGAGCAGCTAGTCACCTTCTTGAAGAGCTGACCTACACTAGAACAATAGAAGCAGTGGCAACATAGACCATGGTCACAGTTATTAAAGATCCGGTTGTCAAACCCCATAATCTCCAACCAGATTCACTAGAAGCCTGGTTGGAGAATCCATTAAAGGGAACAGAATGGGTTGATGGTGAGCTGATTGAAAAAAAGGAATGACGCTCACACACAGAAACATTCAACGGCGTTTAAGTACGAATTGAGCGATTTATCGAACTGAAAACAACCTGAAAAGTGAGGTCCATACAGAAGCGTCACTACTCGTGAGATGGCTATGTTCTATTTGATGTAGGTAAGTGGATAATCTGGATGGTCTGGATTGGGAATTAGTCTTTGCTGGCGACAATCTACGTGCAAATCCAGCTTTTCTAAGATGACTTGTCCAATCAAAATTCCACTGCCCACAACCAGTGCATCTTCAGTTGTCTGGCGTCCTTCACATTCAATCAAGATACCTTCAGTAACACCCACAGTATCTTTGCGCCCATCGGCGAACTCAACACCTTGATGATCTAAAATTTGCAATCCTAATTTTTTAGCAATCTGTTCAGAGATAACAAGATGAACAGCACCCGTGTCGACTAAGCCTTTCTCTTCATGCTGACGTAGGTGCTTCGGCGCTAAAACACCTCTGCGAATCATAGCGTCATCTGAAGCGTTGGTTAGCTTGATGTTTGAGTAAACTGCACCCATTGAATTCTTGACCGGTAAGGCATTCATTCTTCACAGTTCCCCAAATACAACTGCACTTAATGCATTTAATCGCCGTCTGCCAACCATTTTAGTAGGTTCACAGACGGCTAAGGCGCAATAGATAGCTCATTACTTGGCTCACAACGCTTCAGACATCAATTTTTCTAGAACTTCTGAGACTCGGCGGGCTTGAGTTGGCGCTCTTTTTGCGGACAATACGCGGTATGCGAAGCCTCTACGTTTGCCGGGCGTTAGCTCATCCCAGATGGCTTTTGCATAAGCGTCTTGCTCCAGTGCAAGACGAAGAGACTCTGGTACATTGACCGCATCTTGGTCTGCAATGCGAAAGCGGACAGTGACCCAGTCGCCGAGGTCGAAGCCGCCTTTTTTTAGGAACTTTTTGGAGAGGAGTAAGTACCATCGTCCACCGGTTGGCTGCCAGGCACCGGAGAAAGGAATGCTGCCGACTTCTGCTTCTATTCGCAAGCGAGGATACTGCTGAAAGGGTAGATCTTCGGTCATTTCTTCTGGTAAGAAAACGACTGCGTAATGGTAGGTGCCAACATTGTGCGGCACGATTGGAGAGTCGAAAATGAATGGCAAGTCATCCTCAGTGGACGCAATATCGACGTTTTTTTGCGTGCTCATGTGTCTAAAGATGATTGAGTTGTGGACTTGATGATGCGGCAAGGATTGCCTGCGGCAACAACGTCACTAGCGATGTCTCTGGTCACAACACTGCCTGCTCCAATAGTGACATTAGAACCGATAGAAACGCCTGGGCAAACAATGACACCACCCCCGAGCCATACATTGTCGCCGATGGAAACAGGTACAGCTAGCTCTAGGGCGGATAGCCTCAACTCTGGGTCTATCGGATGAGAGGCTGTGTAGATTTGGACCTTAGGACCGATTAAAACATCATTGCCAATATGAACGATGTTGCAGTCGAGGATGGTGCAGTCATAGTTTATGAAAATGCGATCGCCCACAAAAATATTGCACCCATAATCGCAGTAAAACGGTGGCCTAACCACAAAGTCAGTGCCTATTGCACCGAGCAGTCGGCGCATAATATCTTTGCGCTGTTCAATATTGTCAGGATGCGAGATATTGTGCTCATGCATCAATCGGCGGGCAACCGCATGTAATTGAGCTAGCTCAGGATCGAATGCTGAGTACAGCTCACCCGCTAGCATTTTCTCCTTTTCTGTTTTTGGACTCATTCCTAAACCCTTACTAGAAGAAATAAGCAACGAGTTCATCAACCAGGATGTCGCTCCATCCAGCCTCTCATTTTCCCAGGATTCAGCAGACCGTACGGGTCAACTTGTTCTTTAAACTTCAGCTGATTTTCGTCTACTGTCTTTCGCCCGCCGTCTTCAAGCACGTAGGTATGTGGATTTGCAATGAATGCTCCTTTTTCTTCGTGGTAGCGAATGATTTCAGCGAGGCGTTCGGGGGTGGTGTAGCGCACGAGCTGGAGGGCAGCGGGGAGGATGGTGCCGTGCGATCGCAAATACTCCAAATGCATAATTACCTCGTCTCCAAAATGCTCATGCATATGCTCCAAAAGCTTCAGCTCCGGGTCATAGGGAAACACCGTCTGTAAGTAGGTCAAGCTCTCATCGACGTTACGCGCATGAAGCGTTGTGTGATTCCAGGTGAATTCGGCAATGGCCGCCCCCTTACCAGTGCTCTCGGCATCTTTCTCGTAAGTGACAACACCATCGAACTCAACTGCCAAAGAGCTCAAAGCCTGCAAATCAGCCTCCGAAACTATCAGCAGTGCTGCGGCCTTCCCATCAGGCAAAGCATCTTGCAGCGCATTGAAATAGCTAGGAATTGGCCAAGCGTGAACGCTAATCAACTTTTTGATGATGCCATCAGCATCACCTAGCGCCTGCCCAAAGCGAGCCGCCTGCATAAATTCATCAAAGCTCACAATCACTTCGGCCCAAGGATAAGCAGGTCCCAGTGGAATTTCAAGTTCAGTGATAATGCCATTCGTGCCATAGGCATGATTCACCTGCTGCACGTCATCACCACGCAGCTCAATCACCCGTGGCGCATCTTCCATCGTCACCACCCGCACCGCCTGCACACTGCCACGGTCAGCCAGCTGCCCATACAGTACCGAGCCAATGCCACCGCTTCCACCCCCCACAAAGCCGCCAATCGTCGCCGTCCGATAGGTAGACGGAGCCATGCGAATCTCCCAACCTTGAGGCCGTGTCACACGGTCAATTGCGGCAAGCTTTGCTCCTGGCTCTACGCAAGCCCGTCCTGGCTTCACCCACTTCACAGCATTCATCGCACTCATATCCAACACGACACCACCCGATAGCGGAATCGCCTGTCCGTAGTTGCCAGTACCAGCGCCACGCACGGTTAAGGGCACCTTTCTTTCGACACAAGCTTGAGCGACTGCCAACACTTCATCTTCTGTTTTTGGACGCACCACAATATCACCCGTTTTGGCATTCAGCTGCGCCGCCAAGATAGGACTGAAGTAGTAATAATCTTTGGATAGTTTGGCAACTTGAGCAGTCTCTAAAACAGTCTCTACAGGCTGAAGACTCTCGGCAAACTGAGCCCAGTCAACGTCAGAGATTGGAGGCTGTGATGGGGACGCAAAAAGAGAAGTCATACAAAAAGGTAAAAGAAAATGGACAGTGAGCGGGAGGTGTAGGGTTCAAACCTTAAAGAATGTCAGTCTAATGGGTGTTCTTGAGATAGCTACCCGTAGGCTTGTTGCACGCCAAAATTTGCACCCAGGAAACCGATGATCAATCCCAATAAAGGTTTTTTCGAGAAACTGTTCGATCTCTCATTCTCTTCATTTGTCACTCCTCAAATTGTAGGAGTTCTGTACATACTCGGCTTAGTCAGCGGCGTTTTATTCAGCCTAAATACGATACGGTTTGCCTTTCGATGGGGCTTTGCCAGCGGCGTAGGCACTTTGGTAATCGCCCTCTTGAGCTTGCTAATTTATGCCATTTTTTTGAGGGTATCTCTAGAGGGATTTGTAGCCATTATTCGTACCGCTGAGAATACAAAAATCCTGGCAGAAGAGGCGATTTCGCGTCAAACAAATAGCAGCAGACCCATCAATTGAGGTAGTTCTACGGAGGGAAAACAGACGCATATTGACAATCATTAGGAAGTGAGCATATCACTTCAAGCTTTGTTCATCTGCTACTCCATCTGTTATCTCTACAACCGCTATGACGCCTGCTATCTCCCACTCTAGCTTTCCATTATGGCAATACCTTAGTCAGCCAATTGGCCAAGCTGACCGTACGCTGATTGTAAATCCTCGAAAATTTTGGCGTCGCAACAAGGTACGGCACATTGAGCGCTGTTGGGTGATGTCTTACGTGCCAGAAGAGCGCACGCTGTAGAAGAGGATTCAGCAGGAAGAGGGTTCAGCAGGAAGAGGCTCCAACAGAAAAACGAGCCGTCATGAGCACATCAGAATCATCAAAAATGCTGCCATTCCGCAACTACGAAATGGCAGCATTTTTGTGTTGAAGCCAGCGTTCTATTCTGAAGCCAGACTATTCGGTGCCTACAGTTTGGCTGAGTTCTTTTTTTGTGGAGTCCCAGTCAGCGATCGCGCTCCCCAGCCATAGCCAGTTACTCCCCAGCGAATTCGCTCTAAACTCAGCGGGCGCAGCATTTATCACTTCCAAGTAAGCATCAGTCGCCCGCACAATCAAAGCATTTCGCTCAGCTGGATCTGCTTCAATTTTAGACAGCGACAGCGCCACCATTGCCAATCCAGCCTTGGCGTTTAGCACATAGTCACCGTAGTTCTGCTGGGAGAAATAAGCGACCTTGGCCTCAGGCTGCTTCGCCGCCAGATCAATTGCCTTTTCCCAAGCATCCAGCGCTAGCTGCTCACGCCCTGTAGCGTAGTGAGCAAAGCCCAACGCCATCGTGATTTCCATCCAATCTGACTCACTCTCTAGCGCTGTGGTCCACGAACGCATCGCATCAGCCGCAGAATAATCTGAACTGCCTTGCTTCACCAGCCCCCACTGAGCACGCCCCTTAAAGAAAGCCACCACGACATCTTCTTGCTGCTCATTATCAGCTGACTCAAGCGCGGCAATGACTTCTGCAAAGTCACCTTGGCCGATCAATACCCTGGCAGACGTCGCTGCCGCGTCCAAATCGCCCTGGCTCAGCGCAATCTCTACTTGCGCAGGCAAACCAACACTATCCAATACCTCTGAGGTTGCCGCATCATTTGAGGCCGCTACTGGCTGGCGTCCTCGTTGCAGCCACACTGCTGTAGTCGTTCCTATCAGCGCAATCAAGGCGAACGACGCAATACCAGGCCCTGTCAACAGCTTTGTGTGCACCGTATGGCTACGTGTTAGGCGCTCACCCACAAGCTCAGGCACATCATCTTTTTCCTCAACGGCCTGGCTCAAAGTAGGCGATCCATACGAACCCTTTTGCGAACCTGTTTTTAGACTTTTCGCTGGCTCCCCGTAAAATCCTTGTGGCGCTTCTAAGTTGTCAGGCACGCTCAGCTCTCCTTCTACATCTACCGAAGTTGATGGTACTGAGACGTTTTGTACCACGCGCTCTGTTCCTGAAACATCGTTATTTTTGACTAAATCTTGATCATCCACGGGTTCTGTCTCGTTTAACTTTGAGCGTGTTGTAGAGAGCACTCCGACTGCCGACAGCTGACGAGAAGGTAAGTCAATCTCAGCGAGTCCCGGCTCAGAAAATAACAAGTCGCCAAACGGATCGTTGGCTGAATCGAGCAAGCTAGAATTTTCCAGGTCATCCGAAGTTCGCACCAAATAGCCATCGAACAAAGGATGCATATAAAGCGTTGGCAGCGCCCAGTAGAACTGATGCGAACCATAGGCTGAAATCAAGCCCTGACGAGTTCGATTAAGGCTTAGGTCAATTGACTGACCTTTTTTGAGATTGCGATATAGCAGCTGGGTAAACGTAATCGCCACGTGGTCGGGAATTCGCTCTGCCATGGCAATCACCGCAGGCATGCCCCGGTTGACCAGTGCCTGAGCCAAGTTACGCTCTTGCCATCCTTGCTCAGAACTAGAGCTATAGCCGCCCCGACAAGAGTTGAAGACCGCTAACTTAATGCCGTTATTCACCAACAACCCAGCTAAATCTTCACCGCTAAGCCGCTCCGTCAGGCCAGTTTGCCGACTCACTAGGTAAAGATCACCCCCCGCATTGCCCAAATTACTGTGGCCAGCGTAGTGCAATACCTGATAGTTACCTCGCTCCAGCTCTTGGGTCAGCTCAGCGCGTCCAGGTTGCTCTAAAATCTTCAGCTGGACATCAACCAGCGTATCGCTCAGCTCCAGCGTTTCAGGATGACGCGTTTCAGGATGAAGCTCCGACTGCAAATGGTGGACTTCCTGCTTGAGTTCTAAACGCTCTTGGTCATCTGGTGAGGCGATCACCATCAAAATTCGCAGTACCTGAGCATTACCCACTTTGGCCTGTGGGATAGAATGCTCTTGCCTACGATTGAGAATGTAGCGAGAAAAAATAACGTCTGTGCCTGTCGTCAAAGGCCTGGTGCCAGCATGTAGAGCTTCCCAGGGCAGCTGCTGAAGGCGGGTATCTCTGATACCGATGCGGAGGCGAAGCAAATCTTGGCGATTTTGAGCCACGCCTTGAGCCGTCACCCAACTGTCGTGCAGCTGACCTTTGAACAGTTCGTCGTGCAGGGTCCGGCCTAGCTGCACCAAGGTCGCCGATTCAGGACTTTCGCCACCTGAGTGGGGTCGACGGCTAGCGCCTGCACGGGTAGGAATAGCGCGATTGTTTTGGCCCTGAAGCAAACCCAGCAGCGGGTCGTGCATGAGTGCTTTCGTTTGTTCTAGCCACTCGGCAACCGGCCAATGGACTTTTTCTTCAGCTAGCTGTACGCCTTTTGCCACCTTTTCGGTGCGCACCAAATATTGGTCGCCCCCAACGGCAGTGATAGATATGCCAAATTCCTGAATCACAGCTGCTCTCGTTCCCTGACGTGTAGATGTGGGATAGCCCGGTTCGCCACAATTGTTGCCGAGTCAAGCATGTACCAAGCGTCTAGATCTATTCTAGGCACTTTATCAAAGGCTTGTGTCAGTACGGTTGGAGCAGCATTTAATACTCCAAAAAAGCGCGTTCCTATTTAGCTGTTCCTGTTTACTAGGCTAAGAAACGACATCCTTCTTGCCCAAAGGCATTGGGACAGTTACCATCTTGCCCACTAATACAGAAGCTCCCAGCATGAACGATAGACTACCCACCTGATAGAAAACAGCGCGCATTCGGGAGTTTGGCAAGACAGAACGATCAAAGCAAAATCGCTGGAGAAACAGACAACGTCCCAGCTGGCACCTACCGATGAAGTGCGCTTAGTGCGTCTTCGCAAAAGCGACAGTCATCCGTGACAAAACCGAATCAATCAGACTCAACACAGACCCATCAGCTATCCGTATCTCATAACGACTGATCCAAAGAGGGATTTAATCTCCGGATAAGGAATTTATCTACAGAGGCACCTTAAGATGTGTGAAGAAATATAGATTTTTAATATTTGAGTTTTAGTCGGATGACCTCTCTTCAGATGGAAGCGGCTTCACCTAGTCGCCAGGTAGCTGCGTCACATATTTCATCCTCTATAGTGCCAAGCCAGATATCTGTGGTGCGCACCGCAGAAGTAACGACTCACTTGTCCGATGTTGCGCCATCTGAACCAGTATCAACTGATGGTGCAGAACGATTTTCTAAGGCGGAGATTCGTCAAAGTTTGCGGGCCTCTACGTTAGATGGCACTTTTTCATCCGCTTTTGAGAATGTTGTCAGAGGCGTACTGATTAGCAATTTCTTGTTGGGTTTAGGCGCTGATGCCTTTGAAGTCGGGCTACTGACCTCCATTCCTATGATGGCGCACCTGCTGCAACCGTTGGGTGCGTACTTTTCGGAGCGAGTTACGAGTCGTCACCGCTATTGTCTGTGGATATATGGCGCGTCAAGGCTGCTGTGGATTCTTCCTGCAGCGGGCATTTTTCTGTATGGCCAAGGCAGTTTAGATGCTCACAGCCTTACTTGGCTAACGATGGCCGTACTAGCGCTGAGCAATATGCTCGACTCTATCGGCAGCGCCTCGTGGATGAGCTGGATGGCGGTGCTGGTGCCATCGCAGATTAGAGGTCGCTATTTCAGCTTGAGGCGATCGCTCTCTAGCCTTACAGCGCTCCTCACTATTCCTATCGGTGGCTGGATTGTCTCTGAATGGATGGGCGGTGAAATTGCAGGTTACGGCGTGGCCCTTGTGATTGCCGTCGTCATGGGCATAGCCAGTTTAGTGTTCCAGTTTTGGATCCGCGATGTAAATCCACAGGTCGAAGCAGACGCACACAAGAGCAAGATGGCGCTAGAGGCACAAGCCAAGCCAAAGGATACAACATCCGATTCCAACTTGCTTGCAGACCGTAACTTTCTCAGACTCCTTCTATTTCTGGGGCTTTGGACGTTTGGACTAAGTCTGTGCAAGCCATTTTTCAACTTTTATCTACTGGATTCGTTAGCAATCGACGTTCAGTGGGTGACGCTATACAGCGGACTCGTCTACGGGGCTTTTTTCCTCATGATTACGCTGTGGGGACGGCTAGCCGATCGCATTGGTAATCGCCCAGTTCTACTAGTGAACTGTTTGCTAACTGCTCTGAGCCCTTTGCTTTGGCTGTGCACCGATAGTAGCCAGCTATCGGTATGGCTATTGCTGCCTCTTCTGCATATTTTGCAAGGCGGTACATTTGCTGCGCTGGAGCTGAGTACAACCAATATTCAAATGGAGTTGGCACCGCCGGCTCGGCAGTCTGGATATTTTGCGATCGCAGCCGCCACCATTGGCATCACTGGCGCACTCGGTACCACCCTCGGCAGCATCCTCGCAGAGCTGCCCAGTATCGGACTCACTGGACTTTTCGTTATCTCAGCCCTTGTTCGCCTACTGGGCATTGCACCTCTGCTATGGGTCGAAGAAGCTCGCGCCCTTTCACTGCGTGACCTAATTAGGCGACAGCTACAGTGGCTACCAGTTCAGCGGCAAGCGACCCGCGCAAAAGCATAAACCAAAAGAGAGAGCATAGACCGCCAAAAAATGTAGAGAGTCAGCATTGAAGCGATGCTTCATGCGCGCCGAATGAAGGATACCAAATGCATCATGTAATCTCGCTTTCCGATAGACACGCCTGCCATCCGAAGAATGTCGTAAGCCGTAACCAGATGAAAGTAGAAGTTTGGCATTAGAAATTCATCAACGTAGCGGCTACTCGGCAACTCAACGTAGGCTCCCTCACCGATGTCAATGCGCGTCAATTCATCGAGCTTTACATCTTCAACGCAAATATCCGCAACAAGGCCCTTCGTATTTGCAATGTGCTTGTACGCCTGGGCAAGGGTTGTCACGGCTGGGTCTAGATTATCCATAGGTTTGCCGTCACACCATAGGGCGAAATTGCGCGGTTGATTGCAGGTAAAAGCAACTTGTGTGCCAAACGGAAGCATATCGGCCACAATTCGCTTCTCCAAATACGGCTCGCTGTCGCCAAAATGAGTTTGAGCCGACTCTAAGAGGTGCTCAAGCATCGTCAGGCGACTTTGGAAAATGGTTTTGACAGATTCTATATTTGACGAGTGCATTTTTTGCCCTCCAAAACTTCATGCATAGAGTGTAGCTACGCCTAAGGTTGGCAGGTACTCACAAAAGTTCGGTCACAGTGTCGTACTGTACAATTTTCAGAAATGAGCGATTCGTTCATTTGTACCATCCTTATCGCTAACCTCAGTAAGATATGGCCGCAAAGTCGCCAGATACTGCTAATGAAGGAGATGCCTCGGCCACTAGCCAAATAGCCGAACGAGCACATCAGATTCAGGCGCTTGCTGAGAGCTTAAGACCTGGACAGCGAGCCTTGGCAGAGTGGCAAAGTGGACCTTTGGCCGTATCGGCAGTGCCAGGGTCAGGAAAATCAACTGGCATGGCGGCAGGTGCTGCAATCGCAATTGCCAATCATCAGCTCCACGCTCGCAAGCAGCTCGTACTCGTCACCTTCACCCGATCCGCCGCCGCCAACCTTAAGGCCAAAGTTCGCCAGCATCTCAAAGAATTATCTCTGCCACAAAATAGCTTCGTCGTACACACCCTTCACGGCCTAGCGCTCAACATCGCCACCCGTCATTCAGAGATCTCCGGCATCAATCTTTCTTCTATCGATTCAGAAGGAACAACCCTCATTTCACCCACTCAGAGCCACCGCCTAATTCGCGCCACAGTAGAACAGTGGATTGTGAATAATCCGCTCACTTATCAGCAGCTAATAGAAGGCCAAAAAGACTTCGATGGAGAAGAAGCCGAGCGACTGCGCAGACAAACGGTACTGCGCACAGAAGTGCTACCAAACCTGGCCTACACCGTTATTCATGAGGCGAAAAGCTCAGGCCTATTGCCAGATGCGCTAATGGACATTGCACAGGGCATGGTGATTGGCACACCAGAAGATTCGCCAGATTATGCCGTGGTTGTGATTGCCGCTGGGCTGTATGCCATTTATCAGCAGCGACTGGTAGCGCAAAACATGATCGACTACGACGACATGATTTTGGCTGCGCTCAAAACGTTGCAAGAGCCCGAAATCCGCAAGCTGTGGCAGAGCCGAGTATTTGCCATTTTTGAAGATGAAGCGCAGGATTCGTCGCCACTGCAAACGCAGCTACTGGAAGTACTAGCAGGTGACCCTGAAGACAACAGTAAGCCTTTGAACATTGTGCGCGTAGGCGATCCGAATCAGGCAATTAACTCGACGTTTACGCCGGCTGACCCGGTGTTTTTCAATCAGTTTTGCGATCGCACCCAAGAAATCGGACAGCTCGCCACCATTGAGCAGGCAGGCAGGAGCTGCGATCGCATTATGCAAGCCGCCAACTTCACCCTCCGCTGGGTCAACAAAAATAGCCCTGGCAATCCGTTCCGTACCCAAGACATCCTACCCGTGGGCCCAAACGATCCACAGCCCAACGCCAACCCACCGCAAATTGGCAGCGGCGTAGAAATTGTAAGACCCGAGACCACAGTCAAAACAGTTAGACAGTTAGCCAAAAGGGCTTTAGCTGCCTTCAACGAAAACAAAGAACTCAGCATGGCTGTCTTAGTTCGAGAAGGACGTCAGGGTAAGTTCATTCGCGAAATTTTGGAAGACCCTGACCAGTTAGGGGTTGATCTAGAAGCGGAAGGGATTGAAATTTATGATGTGGGACAACGCGATCGCAAAAGCCACATCCCCCGCGAAATGCTCGACCTGCTCCAGTTCATTGAGCGCCCGCACTCCCCAGACAACATCAAAGCCGCCCTCCGTGTCCTCGTCTCCCGCCAGATCATCCCCACCCAAGACCTCAACCCCCTTGCCACCAGCCCAGAGCAATTCCTCTACCCCGGCCCCCTCGACCCACCGCCAAGCAACCCCGCCGCGCTCCAAGCCCGTCGCTACTGCGCCTCTCTCCTCCGCGCCCGGCTAGAACTCCCTGCCTACCACCTCATTCCCTTCCTCGGCCTCACCCTTCGCTACGACCAAAGCGAACTTGCCACCGCCGACAAGCTTGCCGCCCGCATCGCCCAGCAAACGCTAGAAGACAGCACCCTTACGGCCATGCTCGGCGCACTTCAAGAACTGCTTGGCAGCGAACGATTTCAGGCAGTCGAAGCAGAAGAAACCGAATCACAATACGCCCAACCCGGTCGGCTCACCATCATGACCATGCACAAGGCCAAAGGCCTCGACTGGGACATCGTCTTTTTACCCTTCTTGCACAAACGCAACATCCCAGGCGAAACCTGGATACCCCCACAAATGCAGTTCCTCGGCCAGTTCTCACTCAACGAAGTCGCCCGCGCTCAGCTCCGAGCCCATACACACGCCGTATATGCGCAAGACAACAAACCTGCCCCCATTCCAGATATCGAAACCGCTTGGCAACAGGCCAGTAACCTCAAGAGAGCAGAAGAATTTCGATTACTCTACGTCGCCATGACCCGAGCAAAGAAGCTGCTGTGGATGTCAGCAGCGAAGCAAGCGCCCTTTACCTGGAGCAAGCCAGAAAACTTGCAGGATGCTGAGATGACACCTGTGATCAGCGCGCTTACACAGGCAATAAGACCCTAATAATCCTCTTCCATCGCTTGGTCCAAAATCGTCTGAAAACAGGCCTCGCCGATTGCTGAGGGCGAGCAGTCTGGATCGTCCAGTAAAAACTCACCAATCGTTCGAATATCTTCAATTGGTTTAGAAAAACTGATGCGCTTCGTCTGTGCTAGCTCCGGCGGCGAAGGCAAATTTGGAATGTAGCGCCGCTCTACTTCAAACTCATCTGACTTCACAGATTTCCAGATCTTTTGACCGCTTTGAGCAGGCGCGCTATCGTCTATCGCCTTGACTTGCTCAAACATCGTAGCCGGCGTTTCTAGCTTTGTTCGCTTTTGCTTAGTGCTGGCTTTCTGCTGATTCTTCTGCGCCTTCGTCACCTGCTTCCACTTGTTGGTATGTGAGGTGAATAGCCGTAACCCCTCACGCATTCGCTCTTTCACATACAGATACAGTTCAGAAGAAGCGTCAATGCCTCGCTTTGTCGTCGTCAGCGGCAGCAGCCGAGCGTCCACACTCTTAAATTCCACAATGCCCGAAATAGAGATGAACTGAGGATGATAGCGAGGAATGCCCGACTCACCCCAGCCAGTCAGAATAGTTTTATCGTTTGCAACCACGACTCGGTCATTGCAAACAATCGTCCAGCCTGCGTCATCTCGTTTGGTACGCGTACGCTCAGAAGCTCTATCGACTTCCTTGTGGGTGGGTAGCTTACGGCGCAATCCTACAGCCAGCTTAATTTCCACATCTTCGCGAGTGGCTTCGTATAGGTAGGGCGCGATCGCTTCCATATCCCGCTTCTTTAGCTTACTCAGCCCTTCCCACTGCAACACAATCGGCCTAGGCTCAATCAGCTCACCGTTGAGCACAATCTCAAACCCCTTCGCCAAGATATAGCTGTACAAACCTTCTATCTCACTAGCTAGATCATTCTGGAAAGAATCAGACCCTAGCTGCCTAGCCGCTTCTGGCCGCAGCTGATCGATTGCAATAAACGTTCCATTCTCTTCTTCAGATCGTTCAATTGCCTCTACAGGCAAATCCCAGCTATCGTCACTCACCAGCCAGTCTGGCTGAATGATTACTTTAAAAGCATCATCGTCTGCCTGCGAAAAAACTTCTGCAGACTGACCCATCTTAAAAATAGCCCGCTTCATACCAATGCCGTAGGTGCCAATGGTAAAAATATCGTCATCGTCAGCAATGCCCTTCGGCTTGCCCATCCTAAAGGCGTATCGCTCGGCCACCTCAAGCGGAATGCCACCACAGTTATCTTCTATTTTGAACGCCGTTTCAGAAATTTCAATATTGGCCCAAAAGCCCTCGTAAGGCATCTCTGAACGCTCTTCATCCCGCAGAGTTCGCTGAATACCATCAATACAATTGTCTAAAAGATCGAGAATGGCATCTTTTAAATCGATATCGCGAGTGAGCATATCCACAAAGAAATTCTTTGTAGGCGAGGCATTAATCAAAGCCACAGAAACGAGTCCTCAAAAACGAAGATCACAATCATTATGAAGACCTACCTGCGCGATCGCAAAGCTTCTCGATGGATTAAGGAAATCACGAATTAAGGAAATCACCCAAATGAATCAAGTCTCTGTAGCACCTTGCAGTAAACCTTATCGCAACGCTCTGTATCCACCCCACTCATCGGGTGATAGGCATTTTTTTCATACAGAGCAACCGCCTCTTTCAGCACCGTCGCCGTCTCTACCCAAACCTCTTCAAAACTCCGGGCTGAGGCTGCCTGCTCTAGCTGCGCCAGTAAAAATCGACCCAGTCCCTGCCCACGAACCTCAGGGAGCAAATACATCTTGCGAATTTCCACTGCCTTATTACCGCGCTCAATGGGGTGATAACCACCCGTCCCTACGATTTCCCCTTGTTTTTCTACCACCCAAAACTCACCGCCCGTCTGCTGGTAATACTTTTCCACTTCAACAGCATCTTGATCGCTACAGCCACCGCAGCTGACTTCCCAGCCCAGCCCGTATTCTTCCAGCACAGTTTTGACGACGTTGGCAGCAGGCTCGCGATCGCCCGCAACCCAATCTCGAATTAAAAAATCCTTGAACTGAGTCTTCATCCGTCATTTCCCTCAGCTATATCTGTTCAACTGTATCTAACTAACTATGAACACGAGGCTCAGGATGCAGCTCACTTAATATTTCACTTTCCTGCTCAGCCAATTCAGCTAGCCGCTCATTCACCAAGTCCACATTAAAGTATGTCGTCGCCAGTACCCAGTAGCTACCATAATGCCTAGCCTCAGAAGCCATCAGCGACCGATAGAATTTTGCAAGATCTGGATCTGGGCAGTACTCACCAATCAAGCCCAATCGTTCATGACTGCGTGCCTCAATCAATGCAGAGACTAGAAGCAAATCCAACATCCGGTCGGGCTCTTGCCGACGAACGCACTTTTTCAGCCCTGCGCCGTAGGGTGGCGGAGATACCGGCTGTAGCGGTACGCCTCGCTTATCGAGCCAGTTGTTGACCTGTTCGTAGTGACTGAGTTCTTCTTGAGCGATCGCAGTCAACTCCCGCACCAGCTCCACGCTCGACGGATAGCGCGACATCATCTGAATCGCAGTCCCCGCCGCCTTACGCTCACACTGCGCATGGTCGAGCAAAATGGTATCCATGTTGGCGAGTGCCTGCGCTACCCACGCTTCTGATGTTGGCGTTTTTAGAAATTTTATTTTTGGCTTGGCAGTCGGCTTCGCAGGTGGGGCAGCAACCATATAAGGAAGAGTCAAAAGTGAATGCGATTATTTTATCCGCAAATGCGCGACTAGGCCCTCTAGCCCCAATCGATAGCTATCTGCACCAAACCCACAAATTTGCCCAACGGCAACTGATGCGATGTAGGAGTGGTGGCGAAAGACTTCGCGCTTGTGGATATTACTCAGATGCACTTCTACTGTAGGGATAGCAACCGCTGCGATCGCATCTCTAATCGCCACGCTGGTGTGGGTATAAGCCCCCGGATTAATCAAAATGCCCTGATGGAGATTCAAAGCAGCTTGAATCTGATCCACCAGGGCACCTTCATGATTCGATTGAAAAAATTCTAGCGATACACCTAAATCACTTGCTATTCGCTCAAGCTTATGACTAATCTTTTCCAGCGTTTGAGAACCATAAACTTCTGGCTCTCTCTTACCTAACATGTTCAAGTTAGGGCCGTTCAAGACAAGAATGCTCAGCAAAACGTAAGTCCACCTATAAGCCAACACAGTTCAGCTATCACAGCCGTTACTCAACTCTACAAGCTGACAAACCGCTGCCTTGCATACAAGCAGCCAGCAAAATCAAATGATTTTACTGCGATAGTTCACCATCTCAGCGGCGACCGTTCGTACGGCGATCATCTACAGGGATAGGAATAGGCTCGTGCTCTGGCTGAGTCTGAGGTCCAAATAAGGCGTCCATCACCTTTTCGACCCATTCTCTAAGCTTGTCGAGCGCGTTATCGATATAGTCCATGAGCTAGATTGCTCCCTCTCATCTTCTTAGTAAAACCCGTGAAGCGTGACTGGGGTCACAGACAGTCCGGGAATAGTGATCCCTGAACAGTTAGCATTCAGGTGCGCAACCGAAGGCACGCGTTGTGTACTTATGATAACCAATCCTGAGTAATGATCAATAAGTCCAATAAGGTAATTTACATAATTTCCCTTATTTCTTTAGACTGTGAATTCACGGAGAATCCAAGATCTCATCATTAAGATTGACTGAAGCCAAGCAGGCTGGGGATCAAGCCTGGTTAAAGCGTCCATATTGGCTGATACTCTGTCACCATACGTCTAATTATTTTGCCCCCACAGCTGAATTCGCAACCAGTTCAGCGCACTTAGCGCACTTCGCTGACGAATTTGCTCACGGGTACGCGAGTCCCCAAACAGAAGCTTCTCGGTGTAGGTACCCGCCTCTGAAGCCAAGCCAATATACACCAGTCCCACTGGCTTATCGGCACTACCGCCATCAGGTCCAGCCACACCGGTAATGCTGAGCCCCCAGTCTGTCCCTATGCGATCGCGCACCCCTTCTGCCATCGCCGCTGCCACCTCCAGGCTCACGGCCCCTCGCGCTGCTAGCACCTCACCATCGACACTCAGCACCCCCTGCTTCACCCGGTTGTCTTATGAAATCACACCACCCCAAAAATAGCGGGAGCTACCCGGCGTTGCGGTAATCAGCTGCCCCAATCCGCCCCCGGTACAAGACTCAGCCACGCTCAGGGTTTCGCCCTTCGCCGCCAGCAGCTCTCCTACGACCGCCGCCATCGTGTCTTCGTCCTGTCCGTAGCAGGCGCTACCCGTTCGCTGCCGAATCTCTTTAGCAACAGGATCAATCAGCGCATTTGCTTCAGACACAGACGCTGCTTTCGCTGAGATTCTCAGCTTCACCTCGCCACCCAGGGCATAAGTTGCCACCGTCGGATTTTCGGCCTCCAAAAACGAGCCCACCTTTTCAGCTAGCGTCGTTTCTCCCACACCCCAAAACTTCAACACTTGGCTGTGAATCACACCGTTGGCCCAGCCACTCGCTTTCAAATAAGGCACGGCTGTAGCGGCCCACATCGCCTTCATCTCCCAGGGCACGCCTGGAAACGTCATCACACTCAGCCCTTTCCTTGGCTCCCAAATCACGCCTGGGGCAGTCCCTACAGGATTAGGCAATATCTGAGCCCCTTCGGGGATTTGCGCCTGCCTACGGCTGCTATCTGTTAGCACGCGTCCATGGCGGGCAAATTTTTCGGTGAGGTCGGCGACCAGCTCTGGGCGCTCAGAAAGCTCAGCGTCAAAGAAATCGGCTAGTGTGGCGAGGGTGAGGTCATCGGGCGTGGGGCCAAGCCCGCCAGTGAAGATGATGAGGCGGGCTCGCTCGCAGGCGATCGCAACTGCTCGCTTAATTCGCATCGGGTTATCGCCCACCACCGTCTGATAATGATGGGCAATACCTAGGCTGGCCAGCTGCTGCGCTAAGTAGCGAGCATTGCCATTCAAAATGTCGCCCAGCAGCAACTCTGTACCCACACAGATAATTTCGGCACTTTTGTTTGTCGGCACGGGCTGGGACGAAGTCATAAGAGAAGAAATTTGAGGGGGGTGGATTAAAGGCGGTGGGTGGGATTGTGATAGCTCAATTGTAATGCTGAAGGGGAAGTGCCTGAATTCCACACGTACTCACGAGAGAAAAAGGACGCCTATGAGAATCCAGCAGTTGCTAGTAGGCGGGCTCGTTTTTCGCACTATCATTGCCACCTTTCTCCCCGCTGGGTTCGATGAGGCTTACTACTTTCTCTATACTCAGCATCTAGATTGGAGCTATTTTGACCATCCACCAGCAGTAGCCTGGACGACTGGCGTTGGGATTTGGCTCACGGGTACGGCAACTCCTTTTACGATGCGGTTAGGGGCATTGAGTTTGTTTACGGGATGTCTGTGGCTGCTGTATGCCACGGGGCGTCAGCTATTCGGGGAAAGGGTAGGGTTCTTGAGCTGTGCGATCGCATCTCTCACGCCCCTCTTTATGCTCAGCTTCGGCATACTCACTGCTCCAGACAATGTCCTTATGTTTTTCTGGAGCCTTGCACTGTATCTATGCAGCCGAGAATTTTTTCCTGCAAACAAGAAGCCCTATCAGCCCACGCCTAAGCTCGTTTGGATTTCGCTCTGCATTGGGTTGGCCTGCCTAGGCAAATATCACGGGTTTATCCTAGGACTCTGCCTCGTTGGCTTCTGCCTCACCAGCGCACGCTGTCGCTGGACTCTGTTTTCAAAATGGCTCTGGCTTGGTGTTCTAGTCTTTGCAGTTACCGTCTTTCCTATCTTTTATTGGAATGCTCAGCACGATTGGATTTCATTTCGATTTCAATTAGGCGATCGCTTTGCAGAATATGACGCCGACCCCAATCGTTTTTCAATCGCGGCACTGCTAGGTGCCATCGCTAGCCAAGTCGGCTACCTCTTTCCCAGCATTGCGCTACCACTGTGGTTTGTCAGTTTCAAGACGCTGGCAAAAAGAGTCCATCAGCACTCGGACCGACTGACAACAAAGATGTCGAGCCCAGCACCCATCGAACAGCTCAACCGAGAGAAAACAAACTTTTTGCTATGGAGTGGGCTGCCAGTCGCAGTCCTTTTCACACTGGTGGGTGGCTACACGCACACTTTCCCTGCGTGGACAGCGCCAGGACTTTGGAGCCTCACGATTTTACTCGGGCACGCAGCAAAAAAATGGGCATTATCAAGCGTTAACCGCTGGCTCAAAAGCACAGGGTGGATAGTGGGCACATTGCTGATGTTTGCCCTAGCTCACATCACGCTCGGAACGCTTCAAAAGCCGAGCGACTATGCCATTTTTGGTGGCGTGATTTCAGCAGAAGCAGATCCGTCTACTGGGCTAATCGACGCGCCGCAGCTAAGGCAGCTACTGAGCGCATCGCCCGAATTTAGAGATGCGATCGCCACCAGCAGCTTCGTCGTCACGCGTGAATATTGGCTCAGTGGCTACCTCGCCATGGCCATGCCCAATGATGTTGTCTTGGCAGACGCTGATAGCAGAACAAATCTACCCGTCACCAGCTTCACCGTAGACCCACGAGGCCACGCCTTCTGGTTCAATCCAAAGGCATACCTGGGTAAGAACGCTCTACTCATAAGCTTTGCAGACGTATCTCAAAGTGAAGTCCTGAGTGAAATCAGCCCTTACTTCGAATCTGTCACGCCACTGACAGAACTATCTACGCTGCGAGGCAATGAACCCACAGAAACTTTTTATCTTTACCAGGCCAGCAATCTTCTGAAGCCTTATCCCTATCCCTACTGATTCGAGATTAAGCACAGATTACTTAGCGTGCTGAACTGCCCGCCAGCCGGTGTAGCTGAGCAACGCAGTAGACGCAAACACAAAAGGAATACCCGCACGCAATCCGGAGAAGGCCATTGCTAAGCTACCTACCCAAATCGCCAGCACATAAATAAAGACCACCGTAAATCGGTGAGAAAATCCAGCGTTCAGCAAACGGTGGTGCAAGTGTCGTTTATCAGCCACAAAGGGCGAAAGGCCTTGACGCAAACGCAGTACAATCACCGCCGACATATCCAAAATAGGGACAGCCAGTGTGAGCGACGGCAGGAGAACAGCGACAGTTGTCACGCCTTTTACCAGGCCAATCACGCCGACGCCCGCCAGCGTAAAGCCGATAAAGTAAGCGCCCCCATCTCCCATAAATATCTGAGCCGGGTTGAAGTTGTACTTCAAAAAGGCCAAAGAGCCGCCTGCTAGCGCCGCTGCGATGAGCGCCGCCGCTGGCTGACCCATGTACAAACTCACAATCATCATGACGACAGCGGCAATCCCCGAAACGCCTGCCGCCAAACCGTCTAGTCCGTCGATCCAATTGATCGCATTGGCCATACCCACGAGCCAAAAGATGGTCACAATTAGGCTGAGCCAAGCCGGTAGCTGCGTCAGGCCAAGGAAGGGAATGGTTAGGAATCGAATATCGACGCCCACTGACCAAGCGATCGCAGCCACACTCGACTGCATAATCAAACGGCTCAGCGGCGATAGCCCAAACAAATCATCGATCAGGCCAATCATAAAGAAGGCAAACCCGCCTATGGTCACGCCCCAAATAGAATATTCAGAAGAGCCCGTTAGCGGCTCTCCGTCACCGCCGACAAATCCACCGATGCCCCACACCAGCAGAAGTGCAATCAGCACACCCACAAAAATCGAAACACCGCCCAGCCGCACCATCGGCTGACTGTGCACCTTACGACCGCCTGGCATATCTACGCGGCCACTAGCCAACCCCTTCTTACGCACAATCGGCGTCAAAATCAAGACGACCATTGCTGAGACAGTGAACGCGAGCAAATGATAGAGCGTGAACGGCATCGGGACAGGCTATTTGTAGGGTGGGCAAATAATAATGTGAAGAAAAACGGCAGGCAAGCTATCTTTTGGATCTTGGTTGGCCGCAGTTAAGCCCTGTAACTGAACTCTACAAAGAATCTCGCTACATATAATCGCTACGCGTGCTTTGCACAAAATCCGGCTGTTCTGTAACGCCTTTCCGAGTAAATGAATTAGTCACAAATCAGCTCAACTGATTCGTCAGGAAGATTGTTCCCTTCATGCCACAACAAATTAAGTTGTTGTATTCATCTCTAACTAAATCTTAAAGCGCCGGAGAAGGCTCAGAGACAAATGCTTGGAGCATAGAGGGGCAATTTAGCGCCACTCGGCGACAGTATACCTCTTTAGTACCTACTCCATAGTAGGAAAATTATCAACATCTTCTTACTTGCTGCTGCTGTAAAAAAGCAGACTAGCAGGCAATAAGCACTTCAGCTTTGAAGTAAAAAGGCTCCAGATGACAGTACATCTGAAGCCTAAACGTTGATTATGAATGCAAGATTAAGCAATCATATCCATTGCCTAAGAGACTAAACCAGTGCAGGTTCGGCAACTCGCAAGTGGGGATATAGTGGGAAGCGATCACACAAAACGCTCACTCGCCGCTTACAGTCTGCCTCTACCGCACTATCATTCGGACTCTTCAAACAGTCCGAAATGATATTGGCAATTTCGACAAACTCATCTTCGCCCATCCCTCGCGTCGTCATCGCTGGCGTTCCTAGTCGCAGTCCGCTAGTGACGAAAGGAGACTCAGGGTCAAACGGCACTGTGTTTTTATTAGCAGTAATATTGACTTCGCTCACCAAAGCATCGGCAATTTTGCCGGTCATATTAATAGAGCGCAAATCTAACAGAACTAGGTGGTTGTCGGTACCATCGGAAACCACTTTGATACCGCGCTTCTGTAGCTGGCCAGCCAACGCCTGCGCGTTCTTAATGACCTGCTGGCAGTAAGTTTTGAACTCGGGCTTGAGCGCTTCACCAAAAGCAACCGCCTTAGCTGCCACCACGTGCTCTAGCGGGCCACCTTGGCTGCCGGGGAAAACAGCCTTGTTGAACTTTTTGCCCAAATCGGCATCGTTCGTCATGATCAGTCCACCGCGAGGGCCGCGCAGGGTTTTGTGAGTGGTGGTAGTTACCACATGACAGTGAGGTAAGGGATTGGGATGAAGCCCAGTGGCCACAAGACCAGCGATATGAGCAATATCGGCCATGAGGTAAGCGCCGACTTCGTCTGCGATCGCCCGAAACTTATCGAAGTGAATGGTGCGAGGATAAGCCGAGTAGCCACAGATAATCATCTTTGGCTTGTGCTCTAGCGCCACCTTACGAATCTCGTCAAAGTCGAGCTGTTCGGTCTCCTGGCTCACGCCGTACTGCACTACGTTAAACCACTTACCCGAAAAGTTCACCGGAGAGCCGTGGGTCAAATGTCCCCCATGGGACAAGTCCATACCCAAAATCGTGTCACCGGGCTGGAGCAGCGCCAAAAACACAGCAAAATTTGCCTGCGCACCGGAGTGAGGCTGCACATTAGCATGGGCCGCACCAAACAACTCTTTTACTCTATCGATCGCTAGCTGCTCAGATTCATCGACAAACTCACAGCCGCCATAGTAGCGCTTGCTAGGCAACCCCTCCGCATACTTATTCGTCATGACAGAGCCTTGTGCTGCCATCACAGCCGGAGACGTAAAGTTCTCACTGGCAATGAGCTCTAGATGCGTCTGCTGACGGTTTAGCTCTTTACCGATAATGGCCGCTAACGCTGGATCGCTCTGCTGCAAAAAATCAACATTTGCCTTTGTCATTTACGTAACTTCCCTTAGTCAACTCAACCTTGCTACAAAAACACACCGCTACAAAAACACCTAAAAACGGGCCTAACAATCGAACGCCGCTGCGATGTCTCAGCTTTTAAGGTTTTGATTTTATAAGCTTTTTCGAGGCTCTTATGATAGCCCGCTCCTAGACCAAAGGCGGGGAAAGCCATTGTAAAATTCTATAAGCAAAAAGAATGCACCAAGATAACTGTTTTGCATAGGTTACACATCTAGACATTGCACATCGTTGAGATTTCGCGGCCTTTGACGTCCGGCCCTCAATTTGACGTCCGGCCCTCAAAAGTTTTCTTGAATCCCGTAACCATCGGAAAGTTGCAGCCTACTACAAGAGAAACCAAGGTTCATTTCAAAATGTAACGCTTTGAAACATATAATAGGTAGGTTACAGATTGCTTGGATGCGATCTGTGCTTTCACATGCGGCTCAACTGAAGTTATGAATTTCAGTCATAGATTCATTGAGGCTGTGACGAACAAACACTTGGCGCTAGCCCTGCGATGCGATTGACGTATACAGTGTTAGGAGTGATTTGGTCGACATTTACTGATTGGCTCGGTGACCGATTTTACATTGGCCTAAGGTTGTTTCAGACTCTATGTAGGACATACTTCGCCGACTGTCCAGATTTCCCACTATTGTTCACTTTTCCAGTTTGAGGCATTGATGCTGCAACTGACTCACCCTTCAACGACGCTCGCACCTAAGGTTGTGCCTCTTCAGGAATCTTACGAGCGATGTCGGCAGATAACGGCAGAGTTTTCCAAGACTTTCTACATGGGAACGCGACTCATGCCGGAGGCGAAGCGCCGGGCAATCTGGGCCATCTATGTTTGGTGCCGCCGTACCGATGAGCTGGTGGATGGTCCCCAAGCTAAGTTCACAACAGCGAGCACACTGGACCACTGGGAAGCGCAGCTGGAGTCACTGTTTGCAGGAAAGCCCAAAGATGATTTAGATGTGGCTATGGTCGATACCCTCAGTCGGTACGATCTTGATATTCAGCCTTTCAGAGATATGATTTCGGGCCAGCGGATGGACTTGGTGCGCGATCGCTACGAAACCTTCGAAGACCTCAAGCTCTACTGCTACCGGGTTGCAGGCACAGTAGGCCTGATGTCCACGGTAATCATGGGGATGGACACCGAATTCAACACAGCACCGTGGATGCGGGCTAACCCAGCCATTCCGCCCATTGATGAGGCCGTCTCCTTGGGAATTGCCAACCAGCTTACAAACATTCTGCGAGACGTTGGGGAAGATGCTAGGCGCGGCCGCATTTACTTACCGCTCGAAGACCTAGCTCTGTTTGACTACACCGAAGAAGATTTGTTCAATAGCGTGGTTGACGACCGCTGGCGTGCCCTTATGCGCTTCCAGATTCAGCGAGCGCTTAAGTACTACCAAGAAGCCGAAGACGGCATTAGTCGCCTCCATCCAGATGCTCGCTGGCCGGTATGGACCGCGCTCATGCTCTATCGAAAAATCTTGGATGTAATCGCCGAGAACGATTATGACGTCTTCAACCGCAGAGCATTTGTGCCAAAAGCGAGAAAGTTCCTTTGCCTACCACAGGCCTTGATTCGTGCCCGCGTCTCCTAACACTGCAATCGTCGCATTACAATCAACTGTAGAATTGCATAAAAAACAGACAGGGTGCCCTACATTTGCGGGGCACCCTGTCTGTTTTTGGTATCTCTGTTCCTATCAAAAACCTGTAGGGGCGCTAGCACTGCTACGCCCTTCGATAATTCAGGAACGGTCGACTAAGAAGGTGTAGTCTGTGCAGCCAACATTTCCTTGAGCTTGGCCAAGTCCTGCGCCCAGCGAGGGTCAGGGCCTGTTGCTGCGGTTTTCGATTCAGCAACGACTACGTTGTTGCCACCACGACGAGAGCTGCCGCCTTTCTTAGAACGACGTTGCTGAGTAGACGCACCGCTATCACCATCGCCTTCTTTTTCGGTACGGGGCATTGCTTTTTCCACTTTTAGAGTGGCGTCTTGCAGTGTGAAACCGTTGTATTTTTCAACAAGAGTGTCTGCGATCGCGTCGTCTTTGGCAGTCACAAAGCCAAACCCGCGACATTTACCAGTCTTTCGGTCTGAAATTAGCTTAACCGAAACCAAATTATCGACTTCTTCTGTGAAAATAGCTTCAAATTCTTCGCGCTCTAAACTCCGAGGCAAATTGCCAAAGTATAAACGAACTGACATCGAGAACAACCTCTAACTTTTAAATTCAACAACAAGCTTCAAAAGCCCTGGAAAAACAAACCGTTTTTGACACGATGTTTTTGCCAAATGACTTCTGAGGCTCCACCTGTGGGTATATGAAAAATTTTCTATCACACTGCTAAAACATATTCAGAGTTAAGTAGCAGGCTGAGAGATTGGCCAAACCTCCCATGGAACAAAGCACCAAAAGATGCGCTCCAGCGTGATTATGATGAGCCATTGCAAGGAAGCTACAGAAGCACATTCGAAGAAAACAGTTTGAAAAATCAATGAATTAATTTCACACTTTTTTCGGCCTAATTGGATCACATTACTGCAAGGCAATCACACCTTTTGGTGGAAAAATATTCGTGCAAAACACCGTCTGATTTATAGATGTTTTAGCCTGATATTGTCGCAACTATCTTTCGCTGATAGGCAAACTGTAAGACTAATTTCCTTAACTAGCCATTACTAAAATATCACGATGTCAGTAGTCCCACGCAAGCGATCAGAAGAGAACATATCAGCCGTACACACCAACTTTTTCGAGTGAGTTTAATGCCGTTAATATCTCGGCAATATCTCGGCAACATCTCGGTTCAATGTGCAGGTCATCTCTACCAAATATCTGTCGACGATCCAAATAAAAAGCCAGCCGATAGTATCGACTGACTCAGTTGCTGTGTTGAGAGTAGGAGAACCCATGCCCGACTCAATGCGGTTCAGGAATTGACGCCTAATTGAGTAAATAGACATTCTTGAGTTCTTGCGTCGAATGTAGCACCCTTTGCCGTAGTTTCGCAATATTTCTTCATGTTTCATCCTGAAGTTAGATTTCTCTGCTTTTGAGCCTTCACTTTTTGAGAGCTAGCTGTAAGGACTGCTCCGAATCAAAAGCCAGAAGCCGGTCAGTAGCGCGATCACAGCCAGCAGCAAAGAATGAAGCGGATGCCCAGCCTGAATCAAGGTACCGTTATTCAAGCGAATTTTATCGATATCTAGCCAAATGCGATTCCCCCGGCGAAACCAGCCTAAAATTTGCACTGACTGACCAGTAAGCTCCCGAGGCGTTTTCTGCCGATTCAAAAAATTTCCCCATGGTCCTAGCACCGAGAAAAAATGCAGCTTTATAAGGCCGCTTGAGGTTTGCAGCATCAGGTCTTGACCCAGCCAGTTGGCCACACCCGGACGCCCCGTCAGATGGCCAGAAAGCTTTGTCGGCACGCTGCTGGCAGGCAGCAACCCTGAGTCACCAACCCAGTCAGCAAAGTCCTGAGAAGGGCCCATCGAAAAAGACAAATCGGGAAAAAAGCGGTTCATTCGCATAATATTGCCGACGCTAACGCCTAGCAGCCAGCAAAAGTGAAACAGGCCCATGTCTTTGTGCATCCAATCGAGCGCGGGCCACTCCAGCTCAGCTGCGATCGCACCTACACCCAACAGCAATAAACCCACACCCACACCCAGGCCAAATCCAACGTAGGGCGCTGAATGAATCCACAGCTGCTTCCAGTTCTGCGCAGACATTCCCTTCCGCTTCCTGGGTGGCGCAGCCAGCTGTAGTTCGGGTGTCAGCTTCCAATGCTGCGAGTAAGCCATCATCAACCGCAGGCGATCGCCCAAAGGCGGGTGACTATTGAAAATGCTCATCCATGCTCTCAATGGATTCTGACTATCCCAGGCAAACAGCTGTGCTAGCGGTAGCCGGCCATACACTTGCTGACGAGCTATATCCGTTGCCGCAGGTAGCAAAGGCCCTAGTCCTTCGACCAATATAGGTGTGTAGCCCTGCTTCTCGACACTAGCCGCTAAGCCGAAAGACAGCTTAGAGAGTGCTCTTGCTAATCCGTTAGGGTTGCCGGTTATTTCAGCAGCTTTGCGATCACTATAGTAAGTACGCACCCGAGCCATGCCCAAACCAGGCAGTCTCAGCATCCAAAACAGGCTGTAGATCACAGTTGCGATCGCACCCACCGCACATTTAATCATTGTTTTCTGCCGGTTTCCCCAGAGCGCAAGCTGCCAATACACTTGCAGCATGACCTGTAGAATCAACGTTTGAGTCGATAGCAGCGGCCAGTGCCAGCTTTTCCAATGAGACATCTCATAGGCAATAAGCACAGCGAGTTCTTCATCATTTAGCTGATCCAGCAGACCCTGAGAAACCACAAGCCTCGCATTTCGAGGTAAAAACCCATAGGAGAAAATAAGAGGGATACCAGTCGGCAGCTTGCGCAAATTCGGGAAAGCCCAGCGGCGCTGGCGACAATACCGGTTGATGAGAGTAGCTGCTTCAGCTGAGTGCGATCGCAGAGAATTAATTGAGAACGTTCGCTGTTCAACAGTAAACCGTAGCCAAAAATCCCATAGCCAGGGAGATGCCATCAAAGTCACACCCATGATGACTAAGAGCGGCCAAGTCACATCTCTTAGTCCACCTGGCAACGACCGCACCCAGAAGGGCAAAATGCTGTCTAGAAAGCTTAGATAGTCGTTGGTTACGCCGACTGCACGATGAATGAGGGTGCGACACAGAATATAAAATGCGATCGCGCCCCCAATTTGCACAAACCACAGCTGACCGCGCTTGATTCTGCCAAGGGTTCGCCCCTTATCTAGCCGGTTTGCATAGGGCCACATAAACCCTTCTGTCGAGTTGGCCAGCGCTATGTCGCCAACTCGAACATCTGGTGACTGGACGTCATCAGGCTCCGCATCCTCACCATTGAGATAGGCATAGTGAAACATAGAGACGCCGTCAGACACTTCAGCCTCTGAAACTCCCGCTTCAGGCTCCTTTGAGCGCACGTGTTTAGAGGCATCCTGTTCGACAACAGCATGGGCTGATTTTGCACTGACGTCCATCCCTGAAAGCGGAGCAGCAGGTACTTGTTGCTGAGAGGAGACTGGCGGTGCCACTACAGTCGCCTGATTACCCTGCTTGCGTGGAGCCGATAGCTCATTCAAGGGAGTCAATGGTTGAAAACCGCTAGCTGCTTTACCTACTGCTACACCCGGCTCATCGTCAATAGGCTGAAAACCGCTGTGGGTGGCCGTCACGCTATAAGCCGCTGATATTTGCTGCGCAATCTTATTTAGGGTCGTTTGCGACCACTGCCGCAGCGATGGGTTTGAGCTACTACCCACTTTTTGGCAAAGCGCTTTGGCCTGCTGCCAGTTTTGCTGACTCATATATACGCGGACTAAGCCCATGTTCGCCTTTGTACGATACGAGCTACTTTTACAGCTTTTGAGCTGCGAAAAGGCCTGAACCGCACGCTCATAATCGCCTTCCTGATACGCCGAAACGCCTACCTTAAATAAGCGTTCTAGCGCCATCTCTGAGTCCGTTGCTGAGTTCATAGATAGGTTTGCGCAGACGCACAAGGGTAGCGGCGTATGAGCTAGGGTACGCAAATTTCAAAAAAATCTAGCAGGCCATGCCAACCAACCGCTCTATTCCGAACTGTCACCATTCACGGGCTTACTCAGAACCCAGTATCATTAAGAAATGATTAACGCAACGTTAATTAACTTATTTACTTAACTCTCTTCTGTCTTTCTTCCAGGCCTCAATATCCGCCCATGACCGACGCTACCATTCTAATTCTGCTCTCTTCCGTCAGCTTCATGGCATGGTTTGTCAGTATGTTGGTAGGCGGTGGCAGTCCACTCATCTTGATTCCACTCGTTACCCTTTTACTGGGCGCACCCGCCGTCGCGCCTGTACTTACAATTGGTAGCGTACTGGGCAATGTGCAAAGAATTACACTGCTCTGGAAGCATATCGATTGGTCAATTACGCTCTGGCAGGTTCCCGGTGTAGTGCTGGGCTCTGTATTGGGTGCTTATGCTTTTACGCAGGTAGACGCGGAAGGGCTACAGGTTTTTGTAGCGATCGCACTCATCTACATGGTGCTACACGCCTTACTAAAAGACCGCATCACCGCCTTTATAGAACATTTCGCGAAGCTACCTACCTTTGAGTTCCAAGCCTGGCACTTCCTCCCACTAGGCTTTTGCAATGCAGTAGCCTCCGGGCTTGTTGGTAGCACCGGCCCCCTACTCAATCCGGCCTACCTCAGCTACGGCCTCGAAAAAGAGCGCATGGTAGCCACTCGTTCAGCCAGCCTCACCCTCACCCACATCATCAAAATCATCGCCTACACTGCTTTAGGTGTTCTCAATTCTGGCCTCATTGGCTACGGGCTCGTCATTGGCTGCGCGGCCCTACCCGCAAACTGGCTGGGCCGCAAAGTTTTAGAAAAAATGAGCGCGGCCCAGTTTCAAACCGCTGTCTTCGGCTTTATCGGCATCAGCGGTATCTGGATGTTGTGGCAACAACGAGCCATTTTCATTCACTAGCCATTTTTCATCAAACCTAAGCGTCCGTTACCAGCATCGCTTCTACCAGCTGGTACAAACTCTCTTCGCCTTCACCCTCTATCTGTCGATCTTTCAAATCAATCAATCCGCCAGCTAGCTGTGCTGCCCGCTTTTTGTACACACTATTCGCCGATAGCAAGTCGGTAAATACTTCTTGTTCTACTTCCAATCGACTAGCATCTTCTGAAATAGGAGACGCATAGTCGGCTGAGTCCACGTCATACCGCAATAAAAAAATCAGCGCCTGGCATTTTTCTTGTAGCAGCTTTTGAATCTGCTTTATGTCTACGTCTAACCGGTCAAACCCAACCATGCCAGTAATTCGCAGCTCTACGATAGGCTGCTGATCGGGGATGATTTTCTTATCTTTAATGGCTTTTTCGATGAGTGCGATCGCACCCTCTTCTACCGACTCAATCGCATCCCCCGTCCGCATCTTCTGCGTCAGCCTTACAATTGGCCGCTGCTCATAATCCGTCTTCAGCTCCGCCAAAATCTTCCCCTTCTTATCTATCTCTACCAGGAAAGCTCCCCGCTCAAACTGACTCTCCTCCACATTATTCGCCTCAATCGAGCCCGGATTAAAAATCCAATCATCTTCCACATAGCTCTTATGAATATGACCCAGCGCCAAATAATCAATCCCCGCCTTCTTCAGCGGCAGCATCTCCCTGTAGCGCAGCGCCCCAGCATAGCGCGCGATCTGCCCTTCCAATCCATGATGAAACAGCAAAATAGAAGGCCCTGACGCAGGCGGGAGCTCACCTAG